>JBMZPN010000265.1:0-531 GCA_049620845.1 Puniceispirillum sp. (SeqCode) | reverse complement strand
ATTTGATTGTATCGACAGTGCCATTAATACCGAACCACTAGAAGTGTTTCACTACCACAAGGCCATCATCGACACGAACTACAAGTTGTGGCATGACACAAACTCTGAGTTCTACCACGACTTCATGCACTACCACAATAGAGTGACAGGATTCAACGATGCGTATTTCGCCAGAAAGAATATCCCGTTTAATAACGGTCATGTTAATGTTAGCAGTTTCACTGTTAATTACGAGGAGTACGATGGATTTGAAGACAGAGGTGAGTTATCTTTCCCCAACCTGCCACCAAACCAGTGGTATATGGTTGACCTGTTCCCCGGCTTCAACTTCAACCTACGTGGCAGTGCCTACCGTAGCGACAGCGTAACCCCGCTAGGGCCAAACAAGGTACTGATTGAGTTCCGTGGATATGGCTTGAAGAGTGACAGCCCAGAAGATAGAGCCACACGTATTGAACACCACAACTCTATCTGGGGGCCGTTCGGTCGTAACCTACACGAAGACTTGATTGGCGTAGTTGGTCAAGGGAC
>JBMZPN010000264.1:0-588 GCA_049620845.1 Puniceispirillum sp. (SeqCode) | reverse complement strand
CGCGCCGAATAATCCGTTTGACCCTGCTAGTCTTAATCTGATGAATGGCTTCACTCCGCCCATGCAGGCCAATGACTTTACAGGCGAGACATTTTTAATGGGAACGGATGATCAGGGAAGGGATTTGTTTTCGACCATTTTATACGGCTTGCGGATTTCGCTGTTTGTAGGTGTAATGGCCGTTATGCTTGCCATGTTGCTGGGGGTTATGCTGGGGCTGGTCGCCGGCTTTGTGGGCGGATGGATTGATTCATTCATCATGCGGTTTGCCGATATCCAGATGACCTTTCCGTCTATTCTTGTGGCGATGCTGATTTATGGTGTTGCAAAAGGTATATTGCCGTCTGAAGTGCGTTATGAAATGTCAATCGCCGTGCTGATTATTTCGATTGGTCTTTCCGAATGGGTTCCGTTTGCGCGGACAGTGCGCGGCTCGACTTTAGTTGAAAAGGAAAAGGAATATATCATTGCGGCAAAAATGGTAGGGCTGTCTCGCTACCAGATCATGATACGCCATATTTTGCCTAATGTTCTTAGCCCTGTTCTTGTGATAGCCACCATTACTTTTGCGCTCGCCATTATTGCCGA
>JBMZPN010000263.1:0-623 GCA_049620845.1 Puniceispirillum sp. (SeqCode) | reverse complement strand
TTTCTGCATCCCAAAGGCGGCAGTTGTCTGGGCTGATTTCATCACCAAGCATGATTTCAATGCCATCTTCCGTTTCATAACGTCCAAATTCCAGCTTGAAATCAATCAGCCGGACGCCAATTCCAAGAAACAGGCCGGTCAGAAAGTCATTAATGCGTAATGTGTCTTCGACAATGATTTCCATCTCTTCCGGTGTGGCCCAGCCAAAAGTGAAAATATGCTCTGGGGCAATAATCGGATCACCAAGACTGTCGTCTTTCAGGCAAAATTCGACAAGAGTATTATTTAGCATTGACCCCTCCTCAAGCCCAAGACGCGGACAGATGGATCCGGCAGCAATATTACGAACCACCACTTCAACTGGAATGATTTCTAATTTGCGTATCAGCTGTTCGCGATCACTGATACGGCTGATGAAATGGTTGGGAATGCCAAGTTCGCCAACGGCCATCATGATATGTTCGCTGATATAGTTATTGAGCACGCCTTTGCCTTTGATAACGTCTTTCTTCTGTGCGTTATAGGCGGTGGCGTCATCCTTAAAATATTGAATAACTAAATTTTTATCGTTTGTTGCATAAATGATTTTAGCTTTACCTTCGTATAGTTTTTTACCTTTTTTC
>JBMZPN010000262.1:0-858 GCA_049620845.1 Puniceispirillum sp. (SeqCode) | reverse complement strand
GCAAGATATGCTTGAAATGTCAGCTGACATGAAAAAGCATCATGACTTCGATTGGCCTGCAATATCTTATGGCCCTTGTGAAAAATTCAGAAGGGCTGACTTAGATATTATTGACGCTATTGGTGGATGGACCACTGAAGGTGTTGGCATAAATATGGTGATGGACACACGCTATCGGTTAAATACAGATGGATGGAAAAGATAGCCCCCAAGGTTCGAGAACTAAGATCCGAGGAAACAGTCACTTGAACCTTGGCCCGGGGACCTTTGATCTAGGAAATTGGAGCGGCGTGCGGGGGTTCGAAGCCTATACACAGCGCCAATTTATGACTGAATCTAGCTATAACAATAGCTTAGCATATAGTCACATATGGTCAACTATCAAAACCTTACCTGCAACCTTGCCTGAACCTAGGAACATGGTTCGATGGCCAAGCTCCAAGCACATAGGTCCGTGATCCACGGATCTTGAGCTGAAAACCATGGACCGTGGACCACGGATCAGGGTTACTGATTCCGTTTCCTGTTTCACAATGAATTGTTCAAAAGTGGTAGGGGCGTAAGATGGGTGCTTATGACTAGGACCTTTGACGATTGATGGATGGTTGGAAGTAAGGGGATTAACTTCAGTGCCCAAGCAAAAATTGGCATTAATTTTGCACACATTAAACAGTGATTTGATTTTTAAAGCGGGTTTAAGTGTGTTTGAAAGTATTAGACAAAAAAATAAAACTTCCTCAGAAACTGACATCGATGTGATTGAATTACCATTTGTTGAGTCTTCTAAATACGCAAACAGTGTTTTTGACGAAAAGTTTGAAAAATATAAAAAGTATTGTGACGACCTGAATAAAAATA
>JBMZPN010000261.1:0-919 GCA_049620845.1 Puniceispirillum sp. (SeqCode) | reverse complement strand
TTAGGACTGTATGTGCCTTGCATTTGCGCCGGCACATTCACCGGTACATTTACCGTCACATTTACTGGTGCGGGGTGGTTACTTTGCGGCTTGTGCGGCAACCAGCGACCGTGTCATGAAATATTCTTCACTGCTAAGCGGGGTATCGCTGATAAATTTGCCTAGTGGAATAGTTTGCGCACTTTCTGGATTATCATCTTCATCAAAATGCACGAATTCAATGCCCAGATCGGCAGTTGATAAATGGTCATCATCGCCATGTGGCAGGTCGGTATAAGCATTAAATTTCGGTTTGGTTTTATTGTTCATGCTCTTCTCCTTTGGGCGTGGTGACTATTTTTTGACCTGAAAAACGGTCTATCATGGCTAATGCATTTCGCATGCCAGAGACAAAGTTGATCAGGAAAATTTGCGTGGAAACGCGGTCAGTCGGTGAGAGAAGTTTGACGCAATTCGCCAGCCACACTCATCTGGCGGCCGATGGTGAAAAACGCGCTGGGGTCAATCGATTGCCCATCGACCTGAATTTCATAATGCAGATGCGCGCCGGCCGATCTGCCGGTATTGCCCATCTTGCCAATCACCGTATTTTCCGCAACATAATCACCGACACTGACGGTGATCCGTGCCAGATGCGCATAGAGTGTTGAAACGCCGAATTCATGGTCAATCCGCACAACCTTGCCAAACGACCCCTCACGGCCGGCAAAGACAACGGTGCCGGGGGCCGTTGCGCGCACATTTTCCTGCCAGGTTCCGGCAAGATCAATGCCATGATGAAAGGTTTTGACGCCAGTCTTTGGATGTTTGCGGTATCCGTAATCACTCGAAATATAGAAATACAGCATCGGTGTTTTAAACGGAATTTTGCGCAATGCCGCGCGATGTTCGGCCAGTGTGATCAGCAATTCTTTGAAAT
>JBMZPN010000260.1:0-922 GCA_049620845.1 Puniceispirillum sp. (SeqCode) | reverse complement strand
GCATGTTGGGAGCAAAATTGTCTGGTGCCATATAGCGTGCCAGTTCGGCTGACTGATTATAGCGCCGCCGGAAATAGCGCCGCCGTCCAAGCGGGATTGGTATCACCAGCTGGTCGGGTGCCGATAGTTCATCAAAGAAACGCCGCATAAGCCGTGCCAGCAAAGGTGTCAGATGCAAGGCATCGGCATGCTTGTAGCGAATGACCAGACTGCTGGCGACATCATCATAGCGACAGGCAGCGCGGATTTGGGTGAGGGGTGGCGGCGCGACCCAGCAACTGGCGCATCGTGAGTCAGGTAAGGCATAGGGAAGCGGGCGGCCACAACAGCTGCAATAGGGTGTCGATATTTGTTCCAGCCCCTGCCAGCAACTAGCGCACAGGCCTTCCCCCTCGCAAAATGACCGGCAATGCGGGCACAGATGCGGCAGAAGGATATTTGCCAGCTGGTTCAGCCATATATTCATTTTTCCCTGTCCCTAGATGATGTCTGTAACTGCTTTGTCTGATCTGTATTAGCTGTCTTTCCGCCGATATCTGCGATTCAGGTCTCTACCCTAGATGATTAATGTAAATATCCGGTTAATGCGGCGATCAAGAATGGCGAATGGGCTTGCAGTTCTGGCCGAAGCCATTACATCAAGGGCATGAACCAGCCAATGCCCATCCTTTTTGACAAGACCAGTCTGCGTCATCATCGTGATCGCGCCGCCGCCAGCTATGGTGATTTTTCCTTTTTAAAGGATGAAGCGGCGATCCGCGTGATTGACCGGCTTGAACTCGTGCGTCGTGATTTCGATCTATGCCTCGATTTTGGCTGTCATGATGGTGTGCTATCGCGGCATCTTGCCAAGCTGGGGAAAACCGGCACGGTTATTCATGCGGATCTATCGCCGAAATTTGCCACCAATGCATGTGAGCAT
>JBMZPN010000259.1:0-957 GCA_049620845.1 Puniceispirillum sp. (SeqCode) | reverse complement strand
ACAGCACATCAAGTCGCCCGCCTGTTTTATCAAGCGCATCGGCAAGACCGGTTTCGATGGTTTCGGGTTTTTCATAATCGATCAGAACCGTATCAAGACCATATTGCGTGCGCAACGCGTCACAATCTTGCTGTTTACGGCAGGACGCGATCACCAGCCAGCCACGTTTTTGCATAGTTATGGCCGCATCAAGGCCAATTCCGCTTGAACATCCGGTAATGAGTATACTTTGCCGCGCCATGATAAATCCAAGCCTTTGTCCCATTGCAAAAATATGTTGTGCCATAAAAAATGGAGCAGCAAAAGCTGCTCCGAGTTTAGGGAGAAAAACATGCGTAATATATATACGGCTAATTAACGATTTAGGTTAATCTGTATTTTGAAGTGACGCGGTGCATTGGCGCAAAGGAGGTGTTCGATGCCTAAAATAGACTATATCAAGCTGGAAATGGCCAAAGGCCGTTATTTGCCGTCTCTAGCGGCCTATAGCAAAGGCATTACCGATAATTATGTCAAAGGCGCGGTGGGTGACAAGGTGGGGTTAACCCAGTTTGGCGTTAATCGCGCGGTGCTTGAGCCAGGGGCGGGCACGTCAATGCGGCATTGGCATGTCAATCAGGATGAATTTGTGATTGTTGTCGAAGGGACTGTTACCCTGATCGATGATGATGGCGAACATCAATTACAAGCAGGTGATTGCGCAGGATTCAAGGCAGGCGATGCGAATGGTCATCATATCATCAACAAATCCGACAAAGTGGCGATCCTGTTCGAGATTGGCACCCGCACTGACACCGAAACGGCTTATTATGCGGATCATGATCTTATGGTAACCAAAAGAGATGGTGAATACCATTTTACAAGAAAAAATGGTGAAAAACTGCCAGATTGAGTGTCTGCTGGCATGTGCCGACAAATAAAATACTGAAAAACTTGTATTGACGGCTGTTATATGGT
>JBMZPN010000258.1:0-977 GCA_049620845.1 Puniceispirillum sp. (SeqCode) | reverse complement strand
GGGCGTTACCAAATGGCTGACGCGGGTACCCTCCCCTTACACAGATAGTCACGCCGATGAATTTCTGCAAACAACAAAAGACCAGCCATTCAATCTTAATATTTTCAGACAGGAAATATTAATTGGCGGTGTTGTGCTTGCAGAGGGTAGTGAGACCAGTTCATATGAACTTGGCTATTGGCTTGGTGCGTCATATTGGGGACAGGGTTATGCGACCGAGGCGACGCGCGCTTTTCTTGACGCGGTCAAAATGACATATGGTGATGCGCATATCAAAGCCAACTATATCATCGGCAATGACGCCTCGGCACATGTATTGGGTAAACTTGGTTTTCGAGAAACAGGTACAGAGGAAACCTACTGCTTACCGCGTAAACAGATGGTGACTTGTGCAACGATGCACCTTGAACCATAGCGCATAAACTGATGATATGTGGCTATGAGCGGCGCAAAAGACGCCCATCCAGCACAACCATACCTACCGTCACGATCAGCAGACCTGCAAGCTCACTGATGCCAATCACTTCATCAAGCACCAAAACCTCAAGCAGAATGGCAGATGGCGGGACAATGATTGTACAAATCAGTAAATTTCCAGCGCCTGTTGTTTCCAGAATCTTGAAATAAAGCAGATAGGCGAATACCGAACAGATCACCGCAAACTGAAAAGACAAAAAGAACACATAAACGTCAATCGACGAGGCCTGAAACGTATCTGTTACGAATAATAATGGCAGCATCATAAGCGCGCTTGCCACCAGCATGCCTGTCGCCGATATCAATGATGGTAGATTTTGCATTCTTAGCTTTGCCCAGATACCTGCAAAGGCATATGAAATCGTCGCCAGCAAAATCAGATATTTACCGATATCATTTTCGGAAACCTGCAACATATTTGCGGGCCCGACAGCTACGGCCACACCTACAACACCAATCAGCACGCCAGCAATCCGGTTCCATGTCAGACGCTCTTGGGG
>JBMZPN010000257.1:0-998 GCA_049620845.1 Puniceispirillum sp. (SeqCode) | reverse complement strand
AGCGGCTAAGAAGAAGTCATAAACATATTAAATTTTCCGCCGATAAAGCGGTAGATTTTGTTCATATAAATGCAAGCGGGTTCAATATAATCTTGAACCCGCTTCTTTATTTCCCATATAGTCCTAAGATGATATTGGTGCCATCCGATGTCTGAATTATCTTATTAGCTTGACGAGCCGCAAGCGACTCATCCAATGCAGGAGACAATAATGCGAGATTTTGAAGCAGCTAAATCGAATTTTGATCCGATGGCTAATCTGGTACCTATGGTGGTCGAACAGACTAACCGTGGTGAGCGCTCATATGACATATTTTCGCGGCTTCTCAAAGAACGTATCATTTTTCTGAATGGCCCTGTTGACGATACAACGGCCTCGCTTGTGTGTTCACAGTTACTGTTTCTGGAATCCGAAAATCCGACTAAGGATATTTCGATGTATATCAATTCGCCAGGTGGTATCGTGACCTCTGGTCTGGCGATATATGACACAATGGAATATATCCGTCCGGACGTTTCAACCGTATGTATGGGGCAGGCGGCGTCAATGGGATCGCTGTTATTGATGGCAGGTGCCGCTGGCAAGCGTTATTCACTGCCAAATGCCCGGATCATGACGCATCAGCCGTCAGGTGGTTTTTCTGGTCAGGCAAGTGATATCGAAATCCACGCCAAGGAAATCCTTGATTTGCGCAAACGTCTTAATGGCATGTATGTGAAACATACAGGCAAGACATTGAAAGATGTTGAAAAAATTATGGAACGTGACACCTTCATGACAGCCGAAGATGCCCAAAAATTTGGCTTGATCGATGAAGTTGTCGAAAAACGCCCCGCAGGAAAAGACGAAAAGGCTAAATAGGTATAAGTAACAAGTTTGATCGTAAATGTGGCTTTTTGGCAACAAACCACCTAATTTGTGGTTATAGGCACGTTTTTTGCGGGTAATAGCCAGATTTAATTTGTTACTGTGTGCAAGGCAGTCTTAAACTAACGTTA
>JBMZPN010000256.1:0-1159 GCA_049620845.1 Puniceispirillum sp. (SeqCode) | reverse complement strand
TAGGATGTAACCTAATTGGTTGTATTTTGAAAGAGGGGTGATGGTTTTATTTGCTAATGACTGGTTTCATTACAACCGATATGGTCACTATCCGTGGGAGTGTAATTCACGATGCATTATTGACACATTATGGCCATTCTCAACCAGCCAATGCTTAGCATATTCTGCTGCCCAAACTGAGCGGTGCTTTCCACCTGTGCAACCAAACGTGATTGATATTTGAGCACGGCCTTCCGCTGACATGCGTTCCATCATGGGCACCAGCATCGCCTTGAAATGCATCATCACAGTTTGCACTGACTCGTCTGCCTTTAGAAAGGCGTCAATGTCTGCATCCATGCCTGTTTGATCGCGAAGTTCTTCAGTCCAATGCGGGTTTTGGGCAAAACGCATGTCCATAACCATATCAGCCGTTTCCGGAACGCCATATCTATAGGAGAAGCTCTGTATTTTGACAGGTATTGGTGTGTTGCTCTCTATATCGAGTGAAATCAGCAACTGCCTTCGCAAATCAACTGGCGCAAGCCCGGTGGTGTCGATTGTAATATCAGCCAAAGCGGCCACGGCCTGCATTCGCATGGCATCATGATGAATGGCATCCCCAAGATCCTGATCCTGAGCAAGTGGATGTTGCCGCCGCGTCGCGTTATAACGACGGCTTAAATCCTGTGGCGATGCTGACAGAAACACCAAACGGACAGCATCCCCAAGACGGCTACGGACATTTTCTACCAACCGTTTGACAGGCTCAACATCAAAACCACTGGTACGCGCATCAAGTCCGATGGCCAGTTTACGGCCAGCGGTTTCGACTTCCATGGCGATCAGAGGATCAATCAAGGCAAGCGGTAAGTTATCGACAACAGCCCATCCACTATCCTCAAGAATTTTTAGCGCTGTCGAATTTCCGGCACCTGATACGCCAGTAACAAGAACAAGTTGAATTTCGCTTGATGTTTCGTTCATAAGATCAGCTTATATCAATGGCAAGGTCAGCGTAAAGCAGGCACCGCCTTTATCATTATTTTTAGCTGTTAAGGTACCACCATGTGCTTCGGCTATCTGGCGGGCGATTGACAGGCCAAGGCCTGAATGCTCTCCAAAAGCTTCACCAGATGGTCGCTCGGAATAAAAACGCGCAAAAACCGCTTCCAGACGA
>JBMZPN010000255.1:0-1197 GCA_049620845.1 Puniceispirillum sp. (SeqCode) | reverse complement strand
GTGGTGATGACACAGTAACAACAGCAGATCTGGGTATCGAATTTGTGCATTTTGATGCAGATGACAACCCGGAAAGCATGCAAACCATCCCGCTTGGCAAATTTATCAGTGACACCCCATTAAGCAGCGAAGAATATTTCATCACGCGGTCACTTGTTGCGGCGCAGGCAAGCAAATAAAACACGCATGATCCCCCGATGATGGCGTCGCGCCTTTAGCTATAGATGGCGTCGATGGCCGTCATCCGCTGGCTTTGCATAGATGGCATCTGTGTTGCGCCGATGCACCGCATGAACCCAGCCCTAAAATTATATAAAGCCGTCAGTAACGCCGGGTTTTTTAGGCAATATTGGCAAGACGTGCCTGCATACGACGCTGTGACGATGACGGGATATTCAGCATTTCCCGATATTTCGCCACAGTCCGGCGGGCCAGATCAATTCCCTGTTCTGAGATCATTTTGGAAATAGCCTCATCGCTCAACGGCTTGCCCGGCTGTTCCTGGCTGATCAGTCGCTTGACCATATTGCGTACGGCTGCGGCTGATGTATCATTTTCGGAGTCGCGTGATGTGATATTGACGCTGAAGAATGATTTAAGCGGCATGCCCCCACGCGGTGTGGCAATCAACAATCCGGTAGTCACCCGGCTGACCGTGCTCTCATGCATGCCAACAGCCTGTGCCACATCGCGCAGCGATAATGGCTTCAGATAATCGAGGCCTTTTTCCAGAAAATCGGTCTGCTGCCGGATAATTTCGGCACTGATTTTCAACGTTGTTGAATTACGCTGTTCGACCGCGCGTTTCAGCCAGCGTGCATTATTCAACGCACCGGAAGAATAATTTTTCGCATCTTCATCAAGCCGGCGCTTTTCCAGCATTTCCGCATAATCTTCATTGATCACCACAGCCGGCAATGTTGAACGGTTCAATTCCACCGCCCAGCCATCAGCGCGCCGCCGAACGATCACATCCGGGCTTGGCATTTCAAGATGATCGATACCCAGAAACTCGCCCGGCTTTGGGTTTAATGTGCGGATGGTTTTCAACATCTCCATCACATCCTCGGCTGTGCCACCGATCAAGCGGGCCAGCCGCTTTATTTCACCACGGCCCAAAAGCTCAAGATTGTCCAGCAGCATGGCAAAAGCCGCGCTAAACAAGCCCTGCTCTACCAGCTGTAACCGCAGACAATC
>JBMZPN010000254.1:0-1227 GCA_049620845.1 Puniceispirillum sp. (SeqCode) | reverse complement strand
GCGCCAGCGCCTTGCCCGGCAACCATTCCAGATTGCCATGTTTGCCAAAATGAATAACGGCATCCATGCCCCAGATGTCACGCAACCAGATATAAAAAGCAAAATAGTTATGCGGCGGCACCAGATCAGGCGCGTGATAGGTTGCCTTTGGATCAATATTGTAACCCCGTGCTGGCTGAATACCGACCGCCGCATGACCAAAGGTCTGAACCGGAATGCGGAAAGCCTTGCCGTCAAACATGGGGTCTTGATCAGCCGCACCCCATCGATCCGTTACCGCGTCACGCACATCATCCGGCAATGACGCAAACGCATCGTCATAAACATCACGAGCCAGCGTTACATAAGCCTCGCGCCCTTGCCATCCGGCATTTGTCGGCCCTTTGCGCAGAGTTGAGATCAGACCGGCACTTGTATCCGGTAAATCAGTAATTCTGTAGCCAGCCGTCTGTAAATCACGCATCGCCTGAAATGCGCTCTCCGGTGTATCAAGCCCGACTCCATTGGCAATCCGGCCATCCTTGTTCGGATAATTGGCAAGAATAAGGGCAACTTTTTTATCAGCTGGCTTTATATGGCGTAATGCACACCATTTTGCGGCTAATGTCGCCACGAAACTGGCACGTTCTGGCACCAGCACATAATGCGTTGTCATGGCATGCGTGACTGGATCCTTACTAAGCGGTTTTTTGAAGGCGATCGCGCGCGATAAAATCCGGCCATCCAGCTCGGGTAATGCCACATTCATCGCCAGATCACGCGCTGTCAGACCTGCCGCATTATCCTGCCAGTCCGACATGCGGTTCGACGCCAGAACCACCTGAAATACGGGCGCATCTACCACGCCAAAAGGCCCCGCCGAGCGCATGATAGGCGCATCTGGCTTAATATCATCAAGCGCCGATGGATCAGACACTGCAAATGAGGTCATATTCAAAATCACATCGGCTTTGGCAGTGGCAAGGCATTCAGCAACAATACCGGCTGACTGTTCCTCCTTGAGGCTGGACGCAAAAACAGGCAATGGATTCATGCCAGCCATAACGCAGGCATTTATCAAACCATTGATGGGTGCTAAATCGCCAGCCTGTACAAGCGCCCGATAAAACACCAGAGCCGCCACCGGTTTGGTCTGATCTTGCCATTGTGACTGAATGACACCAAAGTCTGGCAGGTCACAATCCGGCCAGTAAAGACCAGCGCGGAGCAATGGTCTGGCTGGCGGCG
>JBMZPN010000253.1:0-1327 GCA_049620845.1 Puniceispirillum sp. (SeqCode) | reverse complement strand
AATATGGTGATCGGCTGTTGGGATATGCGTATGCGTTCCTACCAGCATCGATGCACGACCATCGGCAAGATGGCCAAGCGCCATTTTCTCGGAGGAGGCTTCGCCATGCGCATCAACAAGGATAAAATCGGCATCACGCCCCAATTTGTTGCGTTTCAGGCTATCATCAAGAGCCAGAAAAGCAGAGTCGTTTGGTGCCATGAACAAATTAGTCATCACATTTATCACGCATAAACGAGCGCCAGCATCATTCGTGACAGTTGCAACGCCTGCCCCTGGCGTGCCCTCGACCATGTTGATCGGGCGCAGCAAACGAGATTCGTTCGAAATATAATCAATAATTTCGCGCTTATCCCAGACATGATTGCCTGTTGTCAGAACATCGGCACCTGCGTCAAAAAGCTGATCGCAAATGACTGGCGTAATGCCAAATCCGCCTGCCGCATTTTCGCAATTCACAACAATGAAATCGAGCGCCAGACTTTCGCGCAACACCGGCATCTGTTCAATAACAGCCTGTCGCGCTGATCGTCCCACAATATCACCTAAAAACAGAACCCGCATATGGGGAAACTCCTATCATGTAATGGCCGTTGCTTTATGCCGGCATTAACAAACCGTCCGGCGTCAGGACGGCATCAAGTGCCATATCATAGGGGCCTGTCGGCACCTGTTCGACCTGTTGTCCGGAAAAGGCGATACCAATAGCAACAACCTTGTGGCCAGCCTGACGCAAGCCACCAATCGAACGATCATAAAAACCACCGCCGTAACCAAGGCGCCAACATGCGCTGTCAAAAGCCAGCATCGGCGCCAATATAACATCTGGCTGGCAGACTGCTGCACTGGCTGAGGGCTGTTTGGTATCATAGGGGCCATCATCGAGTATATCGCCTGTTGCCCATAATCTGAAATCAAGCGGATTACCGGGTGCTGGTGTAATGGGCATAGCTGTTTGAATTGATAGATCAGCCAAACGGGCGATTAACGGCAAAGGCGATAATTCGCTTCGAATGGGAAGATAGGCCGCATAGATACCGCGGCCAAATTGATCCAACAGTGCATCGGCATGAGCCGCCAACGCTATATCTGCCTGCACTTGATGTTCAAAAAGACCTTTTCGGATTTTAGTCGCCGTACGGCGCAGAACCTGTTTTTCGTCGGCAGGATCGACTGATGCATTTTTAGACGACATTTCACAACTTCCTGCAAAAACATTAAGTGGCGACGACCACGCTAACCGTCAGTGTAGACATCCTCTGTGACCTGATTAACAGGTGGGCGCCGCGAATAACTGAACCACGGCTCAGCCAGAGACAGCTCCCGA
>JBMZPN010000252.1:0-1433 GCA_049620845.1 Puniceispirillum sp. (SeqCode) | reverse complement strand
AACGAAACAGGTCGACCATGTTTTTTATGAGCTAAAATCACTTCACACTCGCTATTATTATTTCTGTGTTATAAATCATAATAACAGTTCTAGACAATACCGGGTTTTCAGCCAACATTCAGACAAGAAGAGCATTTTTCAAAAATGGCCGAAACTCACCCCCTACCCTCCACAAGTAAAACACCATCAAAACTGTGGTTAATCGGCATACGGGACGCCGTAAACGTCCCCGGCTTTGCTTTGATGAGCACAATGGTTGGCTTTGCTTCCATTGCCCGCGAAGCGGGCTTTGATATCTGGATGGCAATGGTAACAACTGCAACCGTTTTCGGTCTGCCCGGGCAAGTTGCTTTTGCCAGCCTGTTTGCAGGCGGCGCCAGCCTCCTTATCATTTTTGTTGCGGTTTCACTTGCCAATATGCGGATGATGTTAATGGTAATTTCAGGCAGTGATATTCTGAATTTATCAGCGCATAATCTGCCTTTCTGGAAGCGGCTTTTATTAATGCATTTTTTAGCGATCACCAGTTGGGCGCAGATCGGTTACAAATCACAGCAATATCCACCCCCCTTGCTCCTGAACTATTATATCGGCTTTAGTTTTACCATTTTTACCTTTGCCATGATCGGCACATTTACAGGGTTTTACATAGCTGACTGGATACCACCTGATATTCTGCGTTTAGTAATATTTGTGACACCGCTCTATATTCTGCTTCTTGTCATGAATGCGCGCCATACGCTTAACCGCTTGGCCGCGGTTATTGGCGGTACAATCTGCCCACTAATCTACCCGCTTGCCGCCGATTGGAGCATTCTGATCGCCGGTGTCATTGGTGGGTCGTTAGCTATGCTTATCTTTCACATCAGGGGATTGAAGCAAAAATGAGCAATCTTGATTATTCTATAGGTGAAGCGTGGCTAGCCGTGATGCTTGCCTGTCTTGGAACTTTTGGCTGGCGTTTTGTTGGTGTCATTCTTGCCGGAAAAATTGCCACTGACACAGCCTTGATGACATGGATCAACAGCGTTGCCTATGCGATGGTGTCTGGCGTGTTAATGCTTATTCTCGTTTATCCGACTGGTGTTCTGGCAACAACCGCCTTGGATCATCGGTTTATAGCTTTATGTATAGGCCTTGTCACAATGATGCTAACAAAGAAGCTGCCCTACGCACTATTTGCAGGGCTAGGCAGTTTCGCCATTATTGTAACGATATATAGTTAAATAATTACAAAAATTTAAACGCAAAAAATAAAGCTAATTTTTAACTGTATTTCAACCGTTATCTTTGCTTTGCAAAGCTAGCACGGAACTCCAATACCTTGCGCCAGTTTTTGGCAATATGAGGTTGCCTTTTCTTTATGAGATCATCAACTGTCGGCGCGATATCCGGATCAGGTAAAGCCTTTATATTAACTGGCTTAGCAGGCG
>JBMZPN010000251.1:0-1492 GCA_049620845.1 Puniceispirillum sp. (SeqCode) | reverse complement strand
TATGCAAGGCCGCGTGCAGATAACCGAAATGTAAATCGCAGTCGATTTTGTATTTTGCTACATTCCGTTTCAGCAAATCGACCGCACCCATGCCCGCATGCCACGCAAGATCGGCGTCGTGGGGCGAGACTTGGCGACTGATATGGTGAAAATCATTTGGCCAGCCCTGACAAACATGGCCGCCATTTCGCCCCGAGCCACCAGCGCCAAGAATATGCGCTTCACATAAGGCAACATCATAACCGCGTTCGGCCAGCGTCAAAGCTGTCGACACGCCGGTTAAGCCACCACCAACAATGGCGACATCACATGTGATATCCGTATCCAGCCGCGGGTTAGCTTTGCGGATACCAATTTCATGTGCATAGATCGAGTCGAGCATTGTCATATAGGATATGCCTTATGAAATTTGTTAAGCTGTTATGATTGCTAATGAATTTTATCCAGCGTAATGTTATTTTAACGTAATCTGGACACCAAGGTGAAAGCAAGTGCCTAAACGGCATCGCTTATACAGTTGGCGTTAGGTTATGTGACATCTACAACATGCATTCAGGTGACTGATGAAAATGGATAATACGACTTCCAGCACGTGGCAGCAGATGGATGCGGCACATCATCTTGCGCCATTTACCGACTATGCTGAAATCCGTGCGCATGGCGCCCGCGTTATCACCCATGCTGATGGCCATTATATCGTTGATAGTGATGGCAACCGCATTCTTGATGCCATGGCAGGGCTGTGGTGTGTCAATGTTGGCTATGGACAGCAAAGTCTGGTTGATGCGGCAACCGAGCAACTGCGTAGACTTCCCTATTATAATAATTTTTTCAAAACGACAAACCAACCGGTTGCGGCCTTATCACAACGGCTTGCCGAAATCACGCCTGATGGTTTGAATAATGTATTTTATGCCAATTCGGGTTCCGAGGCGAATGACACGATCATCCGCATGGTGCGGCATTTCTGGGCGTTAGAAGGCAAGCCAGAAAAGCGCAAGATCATTGGGCGTACCTATGGCTATCATGGCAGTACGATCATGGCCGCAAGTATGGGCGGTATGGTGGATATGCACCGGCAGGCGGCTGACGAGCCTGATTTTGAGCATATTCGTCCGCCCTATGCCTTCTTATATCAGGGTAATAGTAACGAGGCTGAATTTGCGGCGCATTCGGCATCATTGCTGGAAGACAAGATTGTCGAAGTTGGTGCGGAGAATATCGCGGCCTTTATCGCCGAACCAATTCAGGGCGCTGGCGGTGTCATTATCCCGCCCGCAGGTTATTTTGACCATATCCAAGCCATCTGTAAGCGGCATGACATTCTGTTTATCGCCGATGAGGTGATTACCGGCTTTGGGCGCACGGGTCATTGGTTTGCCAGCCAGGCTATGGGTCTTTCACCCGATATGATGACGCTGGCCAAAGGGCTGACATCGGGTTATGTGCCAATGTCGGCTGTTATGGTTGGTGATCGTGTCGCGTCTCGACT
>JBMZPN010000250.1:0-1557 GCA_049620845.1 Puniceispirillum sp. (SeqCode) | reverse complement strand
CCAGCGTGTCGGCAGGATCAAATTTCTGATGCAAAATTAACGTTGCGCCAATCAGTAAGGCGGGCAGGGGTTGTATATTCAAGCCGCCAGCATGAAATAGCGGTAATACATTCAAGATGATATCGTCAGCTGTCATGTCGTAGGCGTGATAACTCATCTTGGCATTTGCGATTAACGCAGTTTGTGCCAGCAATGCGCCTTTTGGCCGTCCGGTGGTGCCTGATGTATATACCAACAACACTGGATCATCGGCTGATCCTGCAAACATTTGATCTTTAAGAGTGCTACCTTTGCGCAATTCGTGAAGCGGCTGGCCGTAATCGCCATTAGCCACATCAATCGGTACAGAGCGGCAAAGCGCACCATCATCTGTTATCGTGCTGATATGATCGCTAAACGCATCATCAAACAGTAACCATGAGGGTGTGCAGTCAACCAGTTGGTAGGCGAGCTCTTCTGTTGATAGGCGCCAGTTCAAGGGAACTAGGATAAGTCCAAGTCGTGCGGCGGCCAGTAACAGTATAAAAATTTCTGGATTATTCATGCCGTAATAGGCAATGCGGTCACCACGTTTTAATTTACCATCAGCAAGTATGAAGGCCGTAGTCTGGTCAATTGCCGTGCACAATTCACCATAGCTTATTGTCTGATCACCGAATTGAATGGCGAGCGAATTTGCAGGCCGCATATGGGCATGGTTTGGATCAATAGAAATATACTCATCAAGGCGCATGATGCAGCTCAAAATCAATTATGATAAATTCAAGATTCGCTCTCACCAGGCTGGTAAAGGGCACCACGGCCAAGCATGTCAGTGCACAATTCGGCTGTCCAAGGTAGCATTAGCGCCCCACAGCGGCTATCACGATAAAGGCGTTCAAGCTGAAGAGAGCGAAGCATTGCCTGTCCACCGCATGTTCGAACGGCTAGCTGGGCAATTGCATTGGCATTTTCCATAACAGTATATTGTGCCGCCCAAGCCCTGTGTAATGAGTCCTGACTTGGGTTTGGGCATGCTTCCGAAATGGATTGAAACCATAATGACTTGGTTTGTTCCAGCATGATTTTCATCTGCGCTACGGCAAGCTGCTTGGTCGGGTACATGCGGCGTTCAACAGGCGGTGTACCTGGCTGTTCGCCGCGTAAATAACGGATAGTGAAATCATATGCGGCTTGTGCAATGCCCATATAGGATGGGGTCAAAGTCATAAACATGTGCGGCCACTTTTTTGCAGCCTGAAAGTAAATGCCACGCGGCATAAGCTGTTCATCAAAGGGAACAAAAACATCTTTGAAAATGAGTGTCCGCGATACGGTGCCACGCATACCAAGGGGATCCCATTCCCCTTCAACCGACACACCGTCGGCATCGGATGGAATGGCAATATACATTGTGTTAGCGCGTGAAGGTTTTGTGTCAGCAGTAGCTAGTTCGGTACATAAGACACCATAATAATTGGCATGTCCTGACAGAGAAGCAAAAATCTTTTTACCATTGATAATCCAGCCGCCATCGGTAAGTAGGGCTGTTGTCCCAAAAGCAGCATGGCCAGCAGC
>JBMZPN010000249.1:0-1557 GCA_049620845.1 Puniceispirillum sp. (SeqCode) | reverse complement strand
GCGGTTGAGGTGCCGGTCATCGTTTATGATATTCCGGGGCGGTCAATCGTGCGTGTCAGCGATGATAACCTGCTTCGTATGGCCAAAGATCACAGCAATATCTGCGGCATTAAAGACGCAACCAGCGATGTAGCACGGCCTACCAAGCTTCAGACATCACTTGGCGCAGGCTTTACCCAGATGTCGGGGGAAGATGCTACCACTTTGCCCTATCTGGCAGCCGGTGGTCATGGTGCCATATCGGTAACCTCCAACATCGCCCCCAAGCAAGTGGCTGAGATGCATCAGGCCTGGCAGGCAGGGGACATCAAAACCGCACAGTCAATTAATGCGCGCTTGATGCCGGTGCATGATGCCATGTTCTGCGAAGCAAGTCCGGGGCCCGTTAAATATGCGGCCGAGCTTCTGGGTATCTGTTCAGCAGAAACGCGTTTGCCATTATGCGAGATTGCCGAAGACAGTAAGGCACAGGTGAAAGCCGCTCTGCGTAGTGCAGGCTTGTTGAATTAGTCAGCTATCCGGTTAGGTAAATCAAATGGCCTCTGGGCACATATCAACGGGGCGCATTGCTGAAAACCGTAAAGCGCGCCATGAATATGAAATTGAAGACCGGATCGAGGCCGGATTGATTCTGCTTGGCAGTGAGGTCAAGTCTCTGCGCACTGGTCGTGCCAGTATTGCCGAGTCCTATGCTGGTGAGGATAGCGGGCGGTTGATGCTGTTTAATGCCAATATTCCCATTTACGAACCTGCACGGGTTAATCATGAACCCAAGCGACCGCGTGAATTACTGGTCAAGGCGCGTGAGCGTAACAAGCTATTGGGTCTGATCCGGCGTGAAGGCATGACATTGGTGCCGCTTAGCCTGTATTTCAATGATAAAGGCCTTGCTAAAATTTCGCTTGGCCTCGCCAAAGGCCGCAAGAAACAGGATAAACGCCAGGCGTCAAAAGATCGTGACTGGAGTCGTGATAAAGCCCGCCTTTTACGCGCCAAAAACTAATTTTTTAATTCAATTATATCTTTTATCGTACTGAAAATATGTGAAAACATATCATCAGTCAGGCGTCGCGTTTGGGTGTTATATCGGGAACAGTGATACGAACTTATAAGCTGTAATGCGCGTTCTTTGCCATCGGCCATCTTGCTGGCGATATTATGGTGACTAGCATGTGCAAAGGGATAATCGGCATGTCGATATCCGGTTGCCCGCAGAACCGCATCATGCGCAAGCCGCCCAAGTGCCAGAACCACTTTTATATTTGGCATCGCCATAATCTCATCGACCAGAAACGGACGGCAATTATGTGTTTCTGCTGCGGTTGGTTTGTTTTGTGGCGGCACGCATCGAACAGCATTCGTGATCCGGACATCATCAAGCATAATGCCATCATCCGCATGGCCGCCATAAGTCCCGCTGGCCATGCCATAGCGGGCAAGCATTTCAAACAGATATCCGCCAGCCGCGTCGCCGGTAAAGGGACGACCGGTAGCATTTGCGCCTTTTAACCCGGGCGCTAGGCCAACAATCAGAATGCGAGACTCCAATGACCCCAT
>JBMZPN010000248.1:0-1561 GCA_049620845.1 Puniceispirillum sp. (SeqCode) | reverse complement strand
ATTTCTTTTCATTTGATCGCGATACACGGCTGCATACCGCGATCAAGTATTCATGGTAACACTCGCTTAAGCAGCGATAATGTTATGTTCAGGTCCAAAGGGGAAGCCTGTCATGTTGGTGGCGCCATCTTCGGTGACCAACAAAATATCATGTTCGCGATACCCGCCAGCACCCGCTTCACCTTCTGGAATGGTTATCATCGGTTCCATGGAAATCACCATATTCGGCTCAAGCACGGTGTCGATATCTTCGCGCAATTCCAGACCTGCTTCACGACCATAATAATGGCTCAGCACGCCGAAGGAATGGCCATAGCCAAAACTGCGGTAATCAAGATAGCCTAAGTCTTCAAACAAAGCGTTCAACTCATGGGTGATCTCAGCACAGCTGACCCCAGGCTTGATCAATTCAAGACCACGCTTATGGACAACAACATTGGCTTCCCATGCTTTCAATGTGGCGGCATCAGGTTCACCGATAACCAGCGACCGTTCAAGGGCGGTATAATAGCCTGAAATCATCGGAAAAGTGTTGAGCGACAACAAATCACCCGCTTCCAATTGGCGGCAGGTCACAGGGTTATGCGCGCCATCGGTGTTCAGCCCTGATTGGAACCAGACCCAACTGTCTCTAATCTCACTGTCAGGGAAACGGCGGGCAATTTCCAATTCCATGGCATCGCGTCCGGCCATGGCGACATCAATCTCTCTTGTGCCAACGCAAATAGCATCACGGATCGCTTCCCCACCAATATCGGCGGTATTGGCGCCAGCGGTGATCAATGAAATCTCAGCATCAGATTTGACCATCCGCTGCTGCATGGTGGCACCGGCGATATCGATCAGCACCGCGCCTTCAAAATGATCAAGTAAAATATCGCGGGTGGACAGCACAAGATGGTCATTTTCAACCCCCATGCGCTTAACGTTGCCAGTAACTGATTTAATGGCACGGTAATAATTGCCGCGCTGCCAATCGGTGTAAATGATGTTCTCACCATGACAACGGCGCCATGGCTGACCAGCATCAATCCCTGCAGAAACCGTGGTGCATTGATCAGCCGTCACAACCGCGGCATAAGGCCGGCCAAAAGCACAATAAAGAAAGCCGGTGTAATAGGCGATGTTATGCATTGATGTCAGCACAACCGCATCCAGATGATTCAGCGCCATGATTTGGCGCAAGCCCAAAAGACGGCGATCATATTCATCGGCTGAAAACGGCAAAGGGGCCTTTTCGCCATTGTAAAGCGTCATGGTTTGAGGGCGATTCATTTGAATATGGTTCATTTGTTCATCCTTCCTTTCCGGGTAGAAAGTCACACCCGGTTTTTCATCCGGGCGTACAGGATGTGTTACAAATTGTGTAACTTGCTTTTTGCTTTTCAGGCGCAAAAGGCATGGTCGACGCCATCGATCGACGATCATTATAATTGATTTTATCACCCCAGAAAAGCAAATTTATCTACGTTGTTAAGGCTTGTTCTGATGGGGGAGTTGGCGTTCGGTTTTGGCATGCACCGGTCACAATCATATATTTCCATGCACCATGAGGAGCTGT
>JBMZPN010000247.1:0-1581 GCA_049620845.1 Puniceispirillum sp. (SeqCode) | reverse complement strand
AGGGCATGAAATTCTCGCGGCTTATCATGACACTGAGTGGGGCGTGCCGGCTCATGATGACCGGTTGCTGTTTGAAATGCTTACCCTTGAAGGCGCGCAAGCCGGACTGAACTGGGAAATTGTTCTGAAAAAGCGGGCAGGTTACAAAGATGCGTTTCATGATTTTGATCTGCATAAGGTTATTGCGATGAGCGATGCCGAGCTTGAGACGTTGCGCGAAAATATCGGGATTATCCGTAACCGACTGAAAATCTATTCAGTCCGGAAAAACGCATTAGTCATAGCCCAGATTCAAAAAGAATATGGCAGCTTTGCCAGCTATCTATGGAGTTTTGTTGATGGCAAGCAGATCAAAAACAGTTTTACGTCGCTTGACGTCATGCCTGCTTCAACCCCGCTTAGTGATGCCATATCAAAGGATTTGAAAAAACGTGGGATGAGTTTTGTCGGTTCAACGATTATCTATGCTTTCATTCAGGGCGTCGGCCTTGTTGATGACCATATAACAACCTGTTGGCGTTATCATGCTTTGCGCTAGCTGGCTGATTACGTCCTATGACATACCATATGTCTTGCGCCGCATATAATCAGTGGCCAGTGTTCGGTTGCCCAAAGCCTTTAACATGTCGCTGTCGATAGGGTTGCGCATCGTGATATTGACACTTGTGCCCATCAATTTGCAGATTTCGCGGAACATAAGTGAATAGCCTAATGTCTGGCTGATACGTCGTGCCATCTGGTATAAAACCGAGTTACGTCCATCAAAATAGAATGGCACGGTAGTCGTATTCTTTTGCGTGGCAAGCTTAGCTGCAAACGTCTTCCATTCCAAATCATAGGCATTGCCAAACAGATGTGGTGCCAACGAGATAGCACCAGCAGGAAAAATAATAATTGCGCCATCATTTTTGAGATGCGCCATAGCGTCTGACCGCACTTGCAGATTATTAGCCAGAGCCGCTTCTGTTTCATCAAAATCTATCGGGAGTATTTTGTCCATGACGGCGGGTGCCTGTCTGAGAACACGGTGCGTGATGATCTTGTAATCCTCACGCACTTCCGCCATCAGGGCGCACAGAACAAGGCCGTCAATGACGCCATAAGGGTGGTTTGATACCGCAACAACGCGGCCAGTTTTAGGGATCTGGGCATTTTGTTCGCGCAGGAGGTTGATGCTAATGCCAAGCCGGTCAAGTGCATCAGACCAAAAATGAGACGGATGCAAATTTTCGCTGACATAGTCAAAATATAGGCGGCTAATTTTTGGCTGGCCAGTGGCGCGTTCTAGCGAACGAATGATTCTGTTGGAAAGTGGTCCCATTTCGGCATCGGCAAAAGAAAAAACAGGATGCTTTTCTGCCACAGCAATATTGGTTTGCTCATTCATATGTCATCCATAAATGTCACGTAAAACGCTGTCAAATTATAATGATTATGTTGCGGAAATGTTGCATTGCTAAGCGTAAAGCCTTGGCTCTTGGATATGCTTAAGGAAGTATTATTATAAAATTTAATATATGACCACAAGGTAGTTAAATATTTATAATTATTTGATTTCTCTTATAAAGTATAAATATCAAT
>JBMZPN010000246.1:0-1651 GCA_049620845.1 Puniceispirillum sp. (SeqCode) | reverse complement strand
ACAGTCGAAGAAGAAAACGAAAACTTACCAAATTTTGTTGAATTGGTAGGTCGTTCGGCGTCTTTGCTCGATGCCTTTTAGGGCGCACTCAACGTCACGGATTATTTTCTAGCTTTTGTCTAGGCCTTAAGTGATGCTGTCCACGCATCCATCATGCTGGTCAGTTGTGTCTTGGTGCTTTCCATGCTGGCCACGGCACTATTCATCGCTGAAAATTTTGTCACATATTGCGACCTCAAACTTGCCATACGTGTGTCAAGCGCGGCAAGCTGGGCGTCATAATCTTCAATCTCATTATTATAGACCTCGATTTTCTTATCGAGTTCGTTATTACTTTCGAGCAGTTTGCCTGCATACTCCTGAAATGTTTCAAGCAGGCTCTTGCCGACATAAACAGTTGTGTTGGCACCACCACCACTTATCGAAAGCGCAACGCCGTTTGTCGCGCCTGACGTAGATGCATAGGCTGTGCCGAAATTGGTCATCTCTGTTGAATCCAGCGTTCCAACAGAACCGTTCATTGTAAAGCTATAGCTTCCGGGCGTATAATTATCACCAGATACGCTTCCTTTAACCAGCGGGCTTCCGGTGGTAACACGGCTATTCATGATCGCGGCAAAGCTATCCGGATTGGCGTCAAAAGCAGCTTTCATTTGCGTTTCATCAAGCGTCAATGTGCCATCCAGTTCGGTACGAACGCCAAAACTAGCCAGGTAAATCGGATTGTCGTCAAAACCGGCTATTGCCTGTGTGCTAAATGAACGCAGCTTTTGCCGTAAGCTACGAATTGACGGATCACCAGCAAGCGGGCCGCTTTCAGCACCATTAATCCCGCGTTTGCTTTCGGCATCAAGATTGGCGGCGAGGGTATTAATATTGGTGATGAAAAGACTCATGGCAGCGTAAGCTGTGTCGGAGTCGTAAGATGCCCCAATAGACTCTGGGCTGGTGGTTGTTGATTTCAACGTGATGGTCATGCCATCTATCAGGTCGGTAACTTTGTTGCTGTTACGCGTTACGGCAATCCCATCCACGGTCATGCTTGCATCTTCAGCGGCAACAGTTTGCTGGCTACTGTTGAGCTTCGTGTATGAAAGGCTACTGAGCCCGGATGATGCGGGCGTTTCGGTCACCGCAATATTCATACCGTAATCCAAGCCCTCGCGTGATTTGATCGCCAGCGCGTAATTCGTATCGCTTTTCTTAACAATCGATGCGGTGATATCCAGTGATGAAGCGTTGATATAGTCGCGGACTTCAGTAAGGCTATCACCACCACCGATTTTAACAGCTGTCGCCATGTCCTGCGCGCCGTTAGACTCATAGGTGAGGGTCAGCGCATCACTGCCGGCAGTTATGCCAAAATTCAAAGCGTTATATCCCGTTGCGCCTTGAAGGGCAGATACTACCGCAGCAAGGTTTGCAGGTGCCGTTGTAAATGTATGTTCAATAGAATTGGTGCCATCCGAAATGGTCACAGTTTGTCCAGCCAGATTTGTCAAATCACTACTTGCAAATCCCGCAACAGACTGAATTTCCGCAACGGAACCGGAGCCTGCTGTTGTTTCACTAACGGTAAAGGCTGTCTGCGTGCCAATTGTAATATTCTGCGTTGTCACGTCATCATTAGGATCAAAACTCTCAGCCGTTG
>JBMZPN010000245.1:0-1660 GCA_049620845.1 Puniceispirillum sp. (SeqCode) | reverse complement strand
CCAATTGCTGATCGACAGCAAAGCCATGTTTATTCTTGTGGTCTGTATTGTGCTCATTGCGATGGGGCTGGTTTTTGAAACCCTTTCGATGGTGCTTATCATGGTGCCGGTATTATTGCCGGCGGCTATGAATATGGGCATTGACCCGATCTGGTTCGGTATCTTTATGGTGATTATGGTTGAATGCGCGCTGATCACGCCGCCTGTCGGACTTAATCTCTATGTTATACAATCGGTTTCGGGAGCGCCCCTTGGCGATGTTGCCAAGGGTGTATTACCATTTTTGGCGCTGATGCTTTTCACCGTTTTCGTGATGTATATCTGGCCGGATTTGGCGCTCTACATACCATTCAAACTGTAATATCTGATAAGGGATGTGCAACGTGATGGCACCTAAAAACATGAACAAGATGGCCGAGACCCTACGCCAAAAAATTGCTTTGGGAAAGTTTCTGCCAATGCCAAGCTGCTTTGACGGTTTGTCGGCCAAGATGATTGAGCAGGAAGGCTTTGACCTTAGCTTCATGTCCGGCTTTGCTGCATCAGCCTCGCGTCTTGGTGCGCCTGATCTCGGGCTAATGTCTTATGGCGAAGTGCTGGATCAAGCCCGCAACGTCACCGAAGCAGCAACAATTCCGGTTATCGTTGATGGCGATACTGGCTATGGTAATGCGATGAACGTCTATCGCACGGTCAGCGGCTTTGCCAGAGTTGGATGTGCTGGCGTGCTGATCGAAGATCAGCTATCGCCAAAACGCTGTGGGCATACTCCGGGCAAAGATGTTGTCAGTCGCGAGGAAGCCTTTGACCGAATTCAGGCGGCAGTTGATGCCAGCCGCGAGGATACAGATATCGTCATCATGGGGCGTACCGATGCCAATCACACGCATGGGTTAAGCGAGGCCATCTATCGTGGGCAGCGGTATCACGAGCTGGGCGCCGAAATTATTTTTATTGAAGCGCCAAAATCAATTGATGAAATGCGCACACTTTGCCGCGAGGTACCGGGATGCAAATTGGCCAATATTGTTGAGGGCGGCCTGACACCTGATCTGCCGATGGGCGCACTTGAAGAGATCGGCTATCAGATGGCGGTCTATCCATTAACCCTTTTGGCCGCATCCATGCAGGCGATGAAATTAGCGCTTGATCACATCAAAACCGACACACGGCAAAATGCTGGTCTGATGGATTTCTCCGAACTGCGACACCGGATCGGCTTTGATGATTATTATGAAACGTCATCACGCTATGAAACATCCTATCGCAAGTGACAGCCGTTGGGAGTTGGCAATGTCGTCATATGCCCCAGATGATGTTACCGTTGTCTGCTGGTGTTGTTTTGAGTAATGACACTCAACTGATCGAGGCGGTTATGTGCAAGTCCATATCAACATTATTTCTGGCGACAGGTCTATTTGTATCGGCCATTTCAACCGGTCAGGCCAAAACGCCAATCTATTGTGAGACGACGCAGATTCTGCAGACGGAACGACACAAAATCACCAAGTCAAAAAATGAAACATTTAGAATGACCGTATCAAAAGATATGGTGGCGTTTGGCATCAATGGATTTACTGGTGGAACCAACGCATTCAAGATCTCGCGATTTGAGAAACTGACTGATTGGCAGGCCGATTATGACCGGTTCTATATTTCA
>JBMZPN010000244.1:0-1704 GCA_049620845.1 Puniceispirillum sp. (SeqCode) | reverse complement strand
GTGTTGATCTGGTGCGTGAACAGATACGCATCGCGGCAGGCATGCCCCTGTCCTTCAGCCAGAAAGATGTAACTTTCACCGGCCATGCAATCGAATGCCGGATCAATGCCGAACATCCCGAAACCTTTATGCCGACACCTGGCAAGGTCACTGCCTTTCACGCATCTGGTGGTCCTGGCGTGCGTGTCGATTCCTGTCTTTATTCGGGCTATTCGGTGCCACCCTATTATGACAGCTTGATTGCCAAGCTGGTCGTATATGGTGATGATCGTGACCATTGCCTTGCCCGATTGAAACGCGCCTTGCAGGAATTTGTTGTCGAACCGATTCCGACAACATTACCGCTTCATATGCGTCTCGTTGACGCCGAGGGGGTTAAAGACGGAAGCTACAATATCCGCTGGCTGGAAGAAATCTTTCTAGCTGACTAGCCAACAGGATATAGGGCTTTGTTCGGGGAATAGCCGAATGTCACAGACCTATGCTTTTGCACCGGAGACATTAATCAAGGCTTATGCGCTTGGTGTGTTTCCTATGGCAGATGCGCATGACAGTGATGATATACGGTTTTATGATCCGGAAGTCCGCGCGCTGATCCCGCTTGATGATAGTGTCGGCAATGGCATGCATATCCCCCGCCGACTGTTACGAACCGTGCGCAAACAAGCGTTCAGAGTTACCATTGATGAAGATTTTCCGGCCGTTATCAAAGGATGTGCCGAGCTAGCAGATGACCGCACGGATACATGGATCAACAAGGATATTCAGGCACTTTATATCGCTTTGCACAAAATGGGCTTCGCCCATTCGATAGAGGTCTGGGACGATGACAGGCTTGTTGGCGGTTTATATGGTGTAGCCTTGCGCGCGGCATTTTTTGGCGAGTCAATGTTTTCGCGTACGACCGATGCCTCGAAGATAGCGCTTGTTCATCTTATGGCACGGTTAAAGACTGGCGGGTTTCACATGCTCGACGCCCAATTCACCAACCCGCATCTGCTGCAATTCGGCATCACCGAAATTTCGCGTGACGCCTTTCAGGAAAAACTGGCACAGGCGATAGCGGCATCAGCTGACCTTCAACTGGGCACCGCATCAGAAGATATAACAATCGGGTTTCTGGATTCAATTTAACAGCCGCCAGACATACATTCTATTTGGCAATCTATTTGGTAATCTATTTGGCGAGGCATTTCAGTAATGTGATGTCATATACCGGATGTTCCATTGCCGATACCGCAGGGCTGGAGGAAAACATCCAGCCGGCAAATACTGGCTTGGGCGCCAGAGACGGATCATGCCCTTGATCAAAAATCGTCAGGAAAGCTACATTTTCAGGTGGCTCTTCAGGCGGCCGGAATGCACAGCGATTGACCGTAAATTCAAGCGTGCCAAAACGCAAAGGGGCATCTATTGATGTTGTCAGCGTGGTGATTCGGGCAGTGATTTTATCCAGCCCCTGCAACACAACTGTCTTGCCATCTATCCATTCAGCCGCAACTGGCGAGACGTGAAAGGCATATAGCATCACTACCGCAAAAACGACTTTGGCTTTTGATATATCCGAATGTCGACGCACTGGGTTAGTTCGTGCCACCATCTGCCCCTGCGAAGACGGCTTTGCCCAGAAGATCGGTAAGGCTTACCGGATCACGCGTATCATAGATCACAGCGCCGGGTGCCAGCATGTCCTCATCGGCACCA
>JBMZPN010000243.1:0-1788 GCA_049620845.1 Puniceispirillum sp. (SeqCode) | reverse complement strand
GCATAGTTAATTCCATTCTGGCTGATGAATTAGCTGGCGATATTCATGCGCTGGAATTGCATTTATCCAGCTAGCGATCGGCTATCTGGTCAATCATCGGCATGATCATCGGCATAGCCAACACAGCTATTGGCCAATTGCGCGCGGCTTGCTTGCTTATCTTGATCTGTCATTGGGCCAAGCTGGCGGTTTTGCCGGGCTTCTTCACCATACAGGGTTTGATAGGCAATGGTCGCCACCGGGCCTAACAGTTCAGTGATATGCGTACAGCCGTGACGTCCGCCGATCGCGGCCTGTACTTTGCGCCGCCATCCGGGGCCAATTTGCAAACCGACCAGATTATGAAACACTTCATTCGCCGTTGGGCAAATCGCATATGGGCCGGTAATGGTGATGGCTTCGGCATGCTGGATCACCCGTTCTTTATTGATGGTGACGCGGAGGATCATATGATGGACTGGCAGATCGGGTGTGACGGTGCCGCGAAAATCACTGGGAAAAGCATAGGTTTTGTGGTCGGTCAATTCAGCTTCAATATCATACAGTCCATCATCACGAACAAAGCCATTGCAATTGATTTGCCGTTTATGCACAGCTTCGCGTGGCACCGGCGGGCTTAGGCTTGTCACATGTTTATCGCCATAGGGGGTTGATGGCGACTGAACGGCTGGAATTTTGGGGTCTGGAAATGGCGGCGTTGTCATCAGCATAAGGCCTTTTTTACCATGGCTATTTTGCCCATAATCTGAGCTGGGTCAGCCTGTTACCTTTGCGTTTCACAATCCGAAACCGGATATCATGAAAGCGAAATTCCTGACCAGGGCTGGGGATTGTCCGGCTTTCAAACAGCACCAGTCCAGCCACTGTCGATGCATCTTCATCTGGCAAATGCCAGCCCAAGGTACGGTTTAGATCGCGAATGGTCACATTGCCATCAACCAGCCATGAGCCATCTGCCTGCGGGGTGAGGCCAGCAAGGTCAATATCATGCTCGTCATCAATATCACCGACGATTTCTTCCAAAATATCTTCCAATGTAACGATGCCGCGAAAATCGCCATATTCATCGACAACAACAGCGAAATGTTCACGCCGTGACCGGAACGCCTGAAGCTGGTCAAATAGCAATGTTGTTTCCGGGATAAAATAGGCATCGCTGGCGATATTTTGCACGGTTTCGGGCAAGATCATGCCGGTTTCTGCCTCACCAACAGCGCGCAACAAATCTTTCACATGAAGCACCCCGACAATATTATCTGATTTTCCTGAAAATACCGGGTGGCGTGTATGCGGCGAATTCAGCACATAGCGCAAAATATCTTCGACCTGATCATCGGCATTGATCATGCTTACGGTGCCGCGATGGGTCATGATGGCTTCGACCGAAATCTCATTCAGATCAAGAATAGACGACAGCATGGCTTTGCGTTCACGGTCATCCGCATTGCCATCATTGCCTTGCAATTCAATCAACCCGCGTAATTCTTCTTCGCGGTTTTCGTTGGCATCTGGGTTAGGGCGGATAATTTGGGTGGCCAGCAACCTGATCCCCACCGATAACGGGCTGAGGGCGCGCACCACCAGTTGCAACACCGGGGCAATCCGCAGGGCATAGCTGTCAGCATAGGTAAAAGCATAGGTTTTTGGCATTACTTCGGCAAACACCACCAGTAACACCGTCATGCCGATGGTTGCCCAGACCAACCCGCCCTCGCCAAATAAGGCAATGGCAAAGCTGGTTGCAAGGGCCGACCCTAAAACATTCACCGCATTATTGCCAATCAGGAT
>JBMZPN010000242.1:0-1804 GCA_049620845.1 Puniceispirillum sp. (SeqCode) | reverse complement strand
TGCCAAGACTGCCAAACCATGCGCCGTCACCGCTAAAGGCGAGTGAGTAACCGGCAATGACCCAGAGGATCGACATCAGACAGGCGATGGCAAAGTGATGCATCAGCACCGAAACAATATTCTTTGATTGCACAAGGCCGGCATAGAACAGAGCCAGACCCGGCAAGGTCATGAACAGAACCAGGGCGGTCGCTGTCAAAATCCACGCTGTATCGCCGCTATTGAGTGCGTCTGACGCAAAGGCAGGCGTCGACACCAAACCAAAACCAGCCAGCGCCAGACAGGCGCGTGGCATCGAAACAAAACTACGCATGATATTCTCCGTTTGTGTGGGGATGTTAAGCCAGCCCCAATTTGATTTGGCGCTAGTGTGGTCAGCGGTGCCGAAATAGCAAGGTGATTGCTGTATTAATAGGCATAATTGCCAAAAATGATGAAAATTCATGCAATCGAGCGGTGCATAGCATAATTTTTAGGCATATAGATAGGGTGGTTTCGGGTTGAAATAGCTATTCGGAATTGGCTTTTTGAGGGATGCTGACTTTGCCACAGTAAAACGGCATAGTGGTGCCTTATTACATGCCTTATTGCATATGGTGTTTCTGCATGGTTCCCTGCGCGAATGATAAAGCGAAGTTAATAACTGGTGATGATATAGCCGATGACTCGTAATGCCTCTGTAACGCCGAATGCGACTGGTCATGACGCATCTTTACCATTGATCCTGGTCATTGGTGGTGCCAATATCGATGTTACGGCAA
Organism: Puniceispirillum sp. (SeqCode); assembly: GCA_049620845.1. Lineage (GTDB taxonomy): Bacteria > Pseudomonadota > Alphaproteobacteria > Puniceispirillales > Puniceispirillaceae > Puniceispirillum. The sequence goes on along the minus strand of JBMZPN010000242.1, from coordinate 1,043 downwards.
CAGCTTCGAATGGCGATTTGGTGCCAGCAGAATCGAATAAAGGCGAAGTTGATTTTGGCTGTGGCGGTGTTGGCCGCAATGTGGCCGAAAATCTGGGGCGTCTGGGGCTGGCACCGCAGTTTGTGAGCGTTTTTGGTGACGATGTGCTGGGGCAACGTTTGCGGCAAAGCTGCATTGATGGCGGGGTGCGGCTTGATCATGCGATCATCCGTGAAGGTACCACAAGCGACATCTATGTCAGCATGCATGATGGCACTGGCGAGATGCAGGTGGCGCTGCACCAGATGGAACTGATCGAGAGCATGACGCCAGATCAGCTTGATACGATCGATCCGGTGATGGCGGCGGTTGACGCGCTGGTGCTGGATGCCAATCTGCCTGCCAAGACATTAGCGCGTATTTTTGAACAGGCTACAGGCAAGGTGGTGTTCTGCGATTGTGTATCGGCGCTAAAGGCGGAAAAGCTGATTCCATTTCTGGGGCAGATCACCTGTTTGAAAGCCAATGTGAATGAGGCACGGATAGTGACCGGATCGGGGCAGGATGCAGAGACAGATGAAATAATGCGCGCGCTGCAGCAGACTGGCATTGCGGAGATCATCATGTCGGACGGGGCGAACGGCTTTGTAGCGGTGACGCCAAACAACACGGCAACCAAAATCCCCGATGGCGTCGATGCGATGAATGTATCTGGCGCTGGTGATGCCTTGCTGGCCGGATTTGTCTATGGCTGGGCGCATGATATGGCATGGGCGGCGCGGGCGGATTTTGCGCATGGATTGGCGCAATTGACTTTATCGTCCCGTAATGCCGTGCATCCTGATATAACGGTAGCTCACATTCACGCGCATTATGCGCCGCTTTCATAGGATATGATGATGCTTGACTATACCGACGAAGTTGCCGATGCGCGCGCCAATAATAAAGCGATTGTGGCGCTGGAATCGACAATTATTTCACATGGTCTGCCGTGGCCGGAAAATCTGCAGACCGCGAAGCGGTTGGAAGCGGTGGTGCGGGAAGCTGGGGCGGTGCCTGCGACG
>JBMZPN010000241.1:0-1827 GCA_049620845.1 Puniceispirillum sp. (SeqCode) | reverse complement strand
ACTGTCGTTGAAGGGTTGCGCTCATCTGAAGTGGTTAAGCAGATTATCAATATGGATCATCTTTCGGGTGATATCGATAATGTTCCGGATGAAGGAAGCCTGTTACCCGAGACTTATTTTTTCACTCATGATACCGAGCGTTCAGCACTGATTTCGCGTATGCAGGATGTGATGACGATCACTTTGGCCGAAGCCTGGGCGTCTCGTGCTGAAAATCTGCCCTATGAGCGTATGGAGGATGCCCTGATTATGGCATCCATTATTGAAAAAGAGTCGAGTAAGGCTGGTGAACGTCGTATGGTCGCTTCGGTACTGGTTAACAGGCTAAAACGCGGCATGCGGTTGCAATCCGATCCGACAGTTGTGTATGACACCAATCCGGAAATTGATATGAGCAGGGTGATTACAAAGGCAGACCTGAAACGCAAAACCCCATGGAATACATATGTGATTAAGGGCTTGCCAAAGACGCCTATTGCCAATCCGGGGCGCGAATCCATTCTTGCGGCGCTTAATCCGGCCGAAAGTGATTATTTGTATTTCGTATCTGATGGTAAAGGTGGGTTGCGATTTGCAAAAACACTGGACGCACACAACCGGAATGTAAGATTATTCAGAAAATTTCAGCGTGCGGCAAAGAAATAGAGCGATAGAGCAGGACGTTATAATGGCCAGAGATGAAAATGCGAAAAGGCAACGAAATACTATAGGCCGCCGAGGCTTTATGCTGGTTCTTTCATCGCCGTCAGGCGCGGGTAAAACGACTATTGCGCGGCGCCTCATTGAAGAAGAAAATGGTCTTGATATGTCAGTTTCGGCAACGACACGGCCACGCAGACCCGGTGAGGTTGAGGGTAAGGACTATTATTTTGTTGAAGAACAAACATTCCACCTGATGGCTAATCGTGGTGAGTTTTTAGAGCATGCTAACGTATTTGATCACTATTATGCCACGCCAGCTGCACCGGTGATGAAGGCTTTGGGCGAGGGGCGTGACATTTTGTTTGATATAGACTGGCAAGGTACCCAGCAAATTGCTGATAAAAGTCGTGATGATCTTGTGTCGGTGTTCATATTGCCCCCTTCAACCCAAGACCTTGAAAAGCGTCTGTTGAATCGGGCTCAGGATAGTGCGGAAGTGGTCGCCAAACGTATGTCAAAGGCCGCAGACGAAATCAGCCATTATCGGGAATATGATTATATTCTGGTGAATGAAGATGTTGATAAAGCGATCAGCGAAATAAAGGCGATCATGATAGCCGAACGATTAAAGCGTGACCGTCAGATCGGCCTGACTGATTTTGTCAAAGAACTCCGCAGCGAAATCTAAGCAAGCAATTGATGTTCATCTGAATACCTTGCTTTCATGTAGTTGGGCAAGCCTGCAAAATGACGCGATATCGAGGTCTTGTGGACGGGCTTCGGGATCTATATCGGCGGCAACCAGCAAGGCTTCTCCGCCCATCTTTTTCAGTGAACTGCGCAGCATTTTCCGTCTTTGACCGAAAGCATGCCTTGTTACATCTTCAAGTGATTCCTGATTACAGGGAAATCGTGGCGCGGCAAGGGGAACAATTCGTACAACTGACGATGTTATTTTTGGTGCTGGAACAAAGGCTTCTGGCGGAATATCGAATAGAATTTCGGCATCCGCCAGCCAGCCAGTAAGTACGCTTAAGCGTCCATAGGCACTATCGCCCGGTCTGGCCGTGATTCGCAAAGCAACTTCGCGCTGGAACATCAGTGTCATCGTTTCAAAGTTTGCGGCATGTTTAAGCCAGCGGATAAGCAGAGTCGTAGCGATGTTATATGGTAAGTTGGCGACAA
>JBMZPN010000240.1:0-1917 GCA_049620845.1 Puniceispirillum sp. (SeqCode) | reverse complement strand
GGTTTTGTCACCGTGTTTTTTGAAAATATAGATTAATAAAGCTACTCTTTCATACATAGGCTTATGCTTTTACACACGAATCATCTGAAGCACGTGATGATATGTGTTTATGGGCGATGACAGGAATGACACCATGATCGATAAAACAGAACTATATATTGATGGCGCTTGGGTTAAGAGTATTGATGGTACCGTAATACCGGTTATCAATCCGGCAACCGAAGAGGCCTATGCTTCAATCACGCTTGCAGGTAAGGCCGATACCGAGTCAGCAATTGCCGCGGCAAAACGTGCATTCCCGACATGGTCAATGACATCGCCGGAAGAGCGTCTTGATTATTTGAAGAAGCTTCTTGAGGTGTATCAGGCACGCGAACGCGAAATGGCACAGACCATTTCCGAAGAGATGGGTGCGCCTATTGATCTGGCGATTTCCGAGCAGGCAAGTTCAGGATCATCGCATCTAAAAGCATTTATCCGTTCGCTGGCAGCTTTTGAATGGGTGCGTCCATTACGCCCCGGAACAGCTGGTCAGGATTTAGCCTATGAGCCAGCTGGCGTGGCGGCGCTTATCACACCATGGAACTGGCCCATGAATCAGGTCGCCTTGAAAGTGGGCGCGGCGATCGCGGCAGGATGTACGATGGTTTTAAAACCATCCGAAATTGCGCCCATGTCAGGTATGCTATTTGCCGAAATGATTCATGAAGCCGGTTTACCGGCTGGCGTCTTTAACATGATTAATGGCGACGGGGTGGGCGCTGGTTCAATCATGTCATCGCATCCTGATATTGACGTTGTATCATTTACCGGCTCTACGCGTGCGGGCATTCTGATTACCAAAGCAGCAGCTGAAACTGTCAAGAACGTATCGCTGGAACTTGGTGGCAAATCACCCAATCTGATTTTTGACGATTGCGATATCGAAGCGGCGGTGACACGTGGAACCAAATTCTGCTTTAACAATACGGGGCAGTCTTGCAACGCGGCAACGCGGATGCTTGTCGAGCGAAGCGCCTATGACCAGGCGGTTGAGGTGGCTGGCAAAGTCGCGAATGAAACCAAAGTGGATATGCCATCCAAAGAGGGCAAGCATATCGGGCCGCTTGTGTCCGAGGCGCAATTCAATAAGGTGCAGGATCTGATTCAAAAAGGCATTGATGAAGGTGCGCGACTGGTTGCTGGTGGTGTGGGGCGCCCCGATGGCCTGAATCGTGGCTTTTTCGTCAAGCCTACTGTTTTTGCCGACACAAATAATGACATGACGATTATGCGCGAAGAAATTTTTGGCCCTGTCCTGTCTATTATGCCATTTGATACCGAAGAAGAAGCGATATCAATCGCCAATGATACGCCATTTGGCCTGTCGGCTTATTTGCAAACAGGCGATACCGAGCGGGCGCATCGTGTTGCACGCCAGCTTCGCGCAGGCATGGTACAGGTGAATGGTGCATCGCGTACTTCAGGAAGCCCATTTGGCGGATATAAGCAGTCAGGCGTTGGCCGTGAGGGCGGCACAATGGGTATCGAAGAATTTCTTGAGGTGAAAACGATCAGCGGCATTGTTGACACCTGATATAGATTTAATCGTTATCGTTCAGACCCGAACCAGCACCTGCCAGGCGTGACTGTTCAGTTGATGGCGCATAGGTGTGATGGGCAAAGGTCTCGAAGGTCTTGATGCAGGCTGACTCTGTCGCTGGAATACGGTTTGTTGATGTTGCGGCTTTGTGCTTTGCGATAGTTTCGGGAGAAAGCCGTTCAGGGCTGATACGGCATTCGGCATTGTCTATCAAAAGCGCGGTGTCGATGATATAGCATGAAAAGCCGTTTTTACTTATGTCTATGGTGACGTCGCCTATATCGAGCATCCATTGTGTATGATGCGCGCAGGCAGAAATAAAAGGTACAAGCAAA
>JBMZPN010000239.1:0-1927 GCA_049620845.1 Puniceispirillum sp. (SeqCode) | reverse complement strand
GGTTGTTCGCATCGGTCTTGCAACGGCACGATGATGGTACATTCTGGCTGGTTACGCCGGCTGAGCAGGGGCAGATAACAGTCGAAGATGCACCGTTCATTGGTGTGGCACTCGCTGTAACTGGTCAGGGGACTGATCGCGAACTGCAACTGACAACAAATGTTGGTGATCTGGTAACGATTGATCGTGATCACAAGCTATTTATGCAGATGTACGAAGATAATGAGGCTCGACCCTATGTCAGAATCAGAGACGGACTGGACGCAAAGTTGAGCCGCCCTGTTTTTTATGAGTTGGCGGCTCTTGCCGAACCGGATGACAATGGCCGGCTCGGTGTATGGAGCGCGGGGTGTTTTTTCCCGCTTGCGGATGAATATGATAGCTGATGCGGCAAAAATCGCGTCAGTGCTGACCCCAGCTCAGCAGATTACAGGCAATATCAAAAACATGTCTGTTTCTGCTGTGGCAACGGACAGACCTGCGGCAGTGCTGGTTGGGCTGATCCAGTATCAGAACGCACTTCATATCCTCATGACACGTCGGGCGGCGCATTTGGCAACGCATGCAGGTCAGATCAGTTTCCCTGGCGGCAAAATTGAAACTGACGACAATAGTCCAATCGATGCGGCTTTGCGTGAAGCCCATGAAGAGGTGGCGTTGCAGCCTAATCACGTGACCATACTTGGTGCGCTTTCGGTTCTGCGCAGTCCTGCAGGCTTTATCGTTGCGCCAATTGTCGGTATGATCAGGGCTGACAAAGCGGATGAGGTGCAGCTTGCCCCTGATCCGGCTGAGGTTGATGATATTTTGCTGTTACCACTTGATCATATGCTTGATCGCGCCAATTACAGGCGTGAAACATATGAACGTGATGGTGTTGACCGAGAAATATGGGTTATTGATCACCCAGCCCATTATATTTGGGGGCTTTCAGCAGCTATCATCGTTGAATTGTCCGACAGGTTGCAGATGCTAAGTCAAAAAGGAGCAGGTTAATGCGGCGATATCTGATTATTCTATCTGCGCTTGGCGCAGCCATAATCGTAATGAGTCTGGTAAAGGCATGGCAACGTCGCCGTGCGATTAAGGCTGGCCTTGATCCCAGCGATATCAAAATCTCGACATCTTACATAATAGGCGGACTGGCTGGTTTGCTTGTATTTCTTATTGGCGTAATGGCTCTTGAAGGTGGGGCAGGTGCCCCTGGTACAAGCTACAAACCAGCCACCATAAAAGATGGCGTGATTAGTTCGGGTGGCTTCAAAGATAATGATAATTAGGCAGCCATCTTGGTCACCGGCAGATAAAAACCATACCCCACGGTCGCTGCCGCCATTTGCCAGTCAACAGCTTGTCCTGACTATTTTTGATATAGCTCAGCAAGCTGGCGGCGAGGCGCGCATCGTCGGTGGTGCCGTGCGGGACTGGCTGGCAGGCCTGCCTGTTGGTGATATCGACATGGCTGTGAATATGCCGATTGAAACTTTTGCCATTAATCTTGAAAAAGCTGGTCTGAAGGTGATTAACACGGGTCTGTCACATGGCACTGTCACCGTATTACAGGATAACACCAGAATAGAGGTAACGCACACAAGACTTGATACCGAAACCGATGGACGACATGCCAAAGTTATCCATAGTCCGGATTGGCTTGAAGATGCGCGCCGCCGTGATTTCACGATCAATGCGATCTATATGGATGTTTCAGGCGTTCTGTTTGATCCCCTGAATGGGCAGGGCGATCTTAAACAGGGCAAATTACGTTTTGTCGGCGACGCCGATCAGCGCGTATATGAGGATGCCCTGCGTATGTTGCGCTATTGCCGGTTTTTGCATCGTTTTGGGCATGGTAACATTGATGCGGATGCACGTGCGGCTTTTCGGCGCAATGCGGCTCTGGCGCGTAATCTGTCTGGCGAACGCGTAC
>JBMZPN010000238.1:0-1929 GCA_049620845.1 Puniceispirillum sp. (SeqCode) | reverse complement strand
TCCAGCAGCATCAACGGCATGGTCTATGTGCGCGGTCACGCCTGCGACTATGACCATTGGCGCGATCAGGGCTGCGATGGCTGGGGCTATGCCGATGTGCTGCCCTATTTCCGGCGTATGGAGCAATCGCATGGTGGTGAAGCCCCATGGCGTGGCACATCGGGACCTTTGCATGTGACGCGCGGCCCACGCGATAATCCGTTACATGAAGCCTTTGTAAGCGCCAGCCAGCAAGCCGGCTATGCGGCAACGGCTGATTACAATGGCTATCGGCAGGAGGGTTTTGGCGCGGCAGATATGACGGTTTACAAAGGGCGGCGCTGGTCTACGGCAAATGCCTATCTGCGGCCAGCTTTGAAGCGAGGTAATGTGCGGCTTGAAACAGGCGCGTTGGTTGACCGGATTATCTTTGACGGCAAGCGCGCTGTTGCTATCGACTATTTCCAGAATGGCACGCGCCATCGCGCCCGCGCCCGCGCCGAGGTGATACTGGCAGCCGGGGCGATTAATTCGCCGCAGATTCTGCAACGTTCGGGTATTGGTCCTGGCAAGGTTCTGCAACAGGCAGGCGTTGATGTTTTTTGCGAGCGCGCAGGCGTTGGTGAAAATCTGCAAGACCATCTGGAAGTGTATTTCCAGATCGCCTGCCTGCAACCCATCACGCTGTACAAGCATCTTAACCTGTTTTCAAAAGCGATCATCGGTGCCCGCTGGCTGTTCTTCAAATCGGGGCTTGGTGCGTCTAACCAGTTTGAAACGCTGGGCTTTATCCGTTCGCAGGCTGGCGTATCCTATCCCGATATCCAGTATCATTTTCTGCCGGTGGCGATCCGCTATGATGGCACCGCGCCAGCCGAAGGGCATGGTTTCCAGCTTCATGTCGGGCCGATGCGGTCAAAGTCGCGCGGACATGTGCGGATACGAAATAATATGGCTGCAACAGCGCCCGAAATCCGTTTCAATTATATGAGCCATGAGGATGACTGGGCGGACTTCAGGCGTTGTATCCGCCTAAGCCGTGAAATCATCGCCCAGCCAGCCATGGATCCTTATCGCGGGCAAGAAATCCAACCTGGCGACGACCAGATTTCGGATCAGCAGATTGACGCCTTTATCCGTGACAATGCCGAAAGCGCGTATCATCCATGCGGAACAGTACGGATGGGGGCGGTAGATGACCCGGGCGCTGTTGTCGATTCTGAATGCCGCGTTATCGGGGTTGAAGGGTTGCGCGTCGCTGACTCGTCGATTTTCCCGCGCATTACAAATGGCAATTTGAACGCGCCTTCAATCATGACGGGGGAAAAGGCATCGGATCATATTCTGGGACGAACGCCGCTGGCGCGCGCCAATGATGTTCCGTTTGAACATCCAACCTGGGAAAAAACCCAAAGATAAGTTGCCATACGCATAGTAAAACTATCGTCAGCGCCCGGTTTTTGTGAAATAGTTTATCCAGTTAATTGAAAAAAGCCTGAATGGCGTAAAGATTAAGGGAGATAAAAATGAAAACCAGAGCCGCAGTCGCGATACAGGCAGGTAAGCCACTGGAAATCATGGAGGTAGATCTTGAAGGACCACGCGATGGCGAGGTGCTGGTCGAAATTATGGCGACAGGCATTTGCCATACGGATGAATTCACCCTTTCTGGTGCTGACCCTGAAGGTATGTTTCCGGCCATTCTTGGCCATGAAGGTGCGGGCATTGTCCGCGAAGTTGGCAAAGGTGTCACCACGTTGGAGGCTGGCGATCATGTGATCCCGCTTTATACGCCGGAATGCCGTGAATGTGATTATTGTCTGCATCCGAAAACAAATCTGTGTCAGGCCATCCGCACAACACAGGGGCAGGGAGTTATGCCCGATGGCACCAGCCGGTTTTCCATCGATGGCAAGCCGGTTCTGCATTATATGGGCACATCGACATTTT
>JBMZPN010000237.1:0-1933 GCA_049620845.1 Puniceispirillum sp. (SeqCode) | reverse complement strand
GCCTGATTTTTAATCTTGCCGTTTGCGGCAGGCAGGTTGTTGATGATTTCAATTATATGCGCGGTTGAAGTAAAGGTCATGAAAGTCTCTTGTGGCTGAATAGAAATATAAAATAAATTTAAGGTTTAAGTTTTGACACCAGTCCTGCTGTAACAAAATGGACATGATCTGCTAGCGCCGCGACACGCTGATTTAACAATCCGTTCGCATCCCTGAAACGGCGCGATAGGGCATTATCTGGCACAATGCCTAATCCGGTTTCGCTCGCAACACAAATTACAGTGGCTTTGCTGTTGTTCAGATTGTCACAAAACTTGTCAGTTTCTGCTTCGATATCATGATCGCCGATCAGCAGATTGGTAACCCATACGCTCAGGCAGTCAATAAGCATGACAGTTTGCGGCAGATCGTAAAGTGCCATTTTATCGGCCAGATCAACAGGCGCTTCGATCAGATTCCAATCCGACCCCCGCCGTTGCTGGTGCAGATCGATACGCGCTTGCATCTCGTCATCAAAGGCTTGCGCTGTTGCAATATAGAAAAGCTGGGCGTCATTCGATGATAATGCGTTGAAGCGATCAAGAGCTAGGTTTTCAGCTATGCGGGATTTGCCGGAACGTGCACCACCCAGAACGAAATGAATATCATGTGGCATCTAAAAATGATCCTAATATCAATAACGACAGGGTGATGATGATCGGATGAAAATACAAGATCCTGTATGGCACGGCTGAAGTGGTAATTACAATGACGTTATAGATAACGACCCTTAAATCTGACCATATTATCATGAAAGTTACATTTTAAGGAAAGCGGGAAAATTTTATGATTTCGGTTTCGATCTTACTTTACCTAAACGCAAACCGATTTTCTCACTCAAGGTGTTGCTGTTCTATCCAGATAAATCAGAAAGGAACTTTATTGTGACTTTTGATCGATAAAGATTTGACAGGCATGATAAAAGCTTATCAAGGTGAACTGTTTGATTAAATGCCTGCCAGTTGGTGAGAGTCTGTCATGGACAAAAATTCAACAGTAACCAAATCAAGAAAATCTGCATCTGCAAAAACTGGTCGCCGGCTCCGTTCCGGTGGACGCGCAGCAAATACCGCCCGCCGTGGCGATGTGCTTTTTAAGCAAAGCCCTTGGCGACTGCCTGTCAATCGCGATCGCCCGACCGAACCGCTGTCCGAAGATGGTGTTTTGGCGATCCATGATGCTGCCATGCAAATTCTCGAAGAGATAGGCATTGAGTTCCTGAATGAGGAAGCGCAACAGCTTTTCAAAGAAGCTGGGTGCAAGGTTGATGGTACCAATGTAAAAATGGATCGCGACTGGGTCATGGAAATGATCGGCAAGGTGCCATCGCAATTTACAATCACGCCACGCAATCCGGATCGGGAAATCACTATTGGTGCTAATCACATTCTTTTTGGCAATGTGTCGTCACCTCCAAATTATTATGATCTTGATATTGGCCGGAAAGTTGCCGGTAATAGGGAACAATGCGCTAATCTGATTAAGCTTTCCCACTATTTTAACTGCATTCACTTTGTCGGCGGCTATCCGGTGGAACCGGTCGATATACATGCCTCAATCCGGCATATTGATGTGATCTATGACAAGCTCATGCTGACCGACAAGGTTGTTCACGCTTATGCGCTAGGCAAAGAACGCGTTGAAGATGTCATGGAAATGGTAAAGATTGCCGGTGGCCTCAGTGAGGACGCGTTTCAGTCAAAACCCCGCATGTATACGAATATCAATTCAACATCACCGCTCAAGCATGATCACCCGATGATTGATGGATCATTGCGTATGATCCGGCGTGGTCAGGCGGTCGTGGTCACGCCCTTTACCCTTGCCGGTGCGATGGCACCTGTCACAATGACGGGGGCAGTGACCTTGTCCATCGCCGAAGCCTTGTCCGCAA
>JBMZPN010000236.1:0-1939 GCA_049620845.1 Puniceispirillum sp. (SeqCode) | reverse complement strand
CCTGCATATTCATGCAAGGCTTGGCGTATAAGCGAGATCCCCTGATCAATGTCCCAAAAATCGGCATAGCCTGTTTTCGGGGTTTGAAAATCAACCGGATAGGGAATCACGCCCGACCAACCAGCGGCGGCAAAGCTGCCAATGGCACGCGGCATATGATTTGCCGAAGTGATTAAAATCCAATTTGTACCGGGCTCCGCTGCTAGAATTTGACGGCTATTCAATGCATTTTCATAGGTGTTGCGGCTCTTTTCTTCATAAAGGACGGTTCGGCTTAGCCCGCCAAGCTGTCTGACCAGATCACGGATATTATCACTTTCGCGCCAACCGCGCTGGATCAACTCACCGGAAAAGCCACTAAACAGGATTGGCGTATCGGGATGCGCGCGCGCCAGCGTCATGGCGGCGGTAAATCGTTCAGCTGCCCCGCTTAATGTATAATGATCGCGGCTTTGCGCAACAATGCCATTGCCAGTAAATCCGCCAAGAACGATGATCCCATCAATGTGGCGTTGGCCGATATCGCCGCGGGCAATTCGGTTTTCCAGAAATTGCAAAGGCAGGCTAGAAACCGGCAGAAAGCCATAGCCAAGCGGCAGGGTAATGGCGGTCAAAATGGCCAGCCGCATGATCCAGCGCCAGCGCCGCCAGCGTGCAAAAAGCCCTACCGCCAGAAATAGATAGGGGATGATCAGGGGTTCGAGAAGAAGGCCAAGTGTTTTCGACAAGATAAAGAACATCACTTATTCTTGACAATTCGCGGTAAAAAGCGCAATAGCTTCTAACAAATCAGGCCATCGCCGAATGAAATGACCTTAGCGGGTTCCACACGTCCTTGAAGTTTTCGAGCACGGGTGCCAAGAGTCATTTGCAATTTGGTTGATGGTGGTAGCGCAAAATAACTAAGGGCAAGCAGGTTCAAAACCATGTTTGATACGCTGAAAAGTAAATTAGCTGATGTCTTTGACGGGCTGGCACGCCGCGGCGCGCTTAGCGAGTCAGATGTTGATGCTGCGCTTCGTGAAGTGCGGCTGGCTTTGCTTGATGCCGATGTCGCCTTGCCTGCGGTAAAAGCCTTTACCGAAAAAGTGCGTGAAAAGGCGGTTGGCGTTGCCAGCATGCGCGCTGTTCGCCCCGATCAGCAAGTGATCAAAATTGTCCATGATGCTCTGATTGAAATGCTTGGCGGTGATGCCGCGCCATTGAATATTGCCACCAACCCGCCAGCCGTCATTTTGATGGCCGGTTTGCAGGGTTCGGGTAAAACCACAACAGCAGGTAAATTGGCATTACGGCTGCGTAGCCGCGATCGCAAAAAGGTCATGCTGGCCTCGCTTGACGTGACGCGTCCGGCTGCGCGCGAGCAATTGCGCATGCTTGGTAATCAAGCCGATGTTGGCGTGTTGAACGAGGTTGATGGCGAAAGCCCAACGCAAATTGCCAAACGCGCTTTGCAGGCCGCAAAATTACAAGCCTATGATGTTTTGATTTTGGATACGGCTGGCCGTCTTAGTATTGATGAAAGCCTGATGGCTGAATTGCGCGACATCAAAAAGGCAACCAACCCGCATGAGATTCTGCTTGTTGCCGATGCGATGACTGGACAGGATGCGGTCAATACAGCCGAAGCTTTCCATAAGGCGGTTGGCGTTACCGGCATTCTGCTGACCCGCCTCGATGGTGATGCGCGCGGTGGAGCGGCCTTGTCGATGCGGCATGTGACTGGCTGCCCAATCAAATTTGCCGGTGTTGGCGAAAAGCAGGACGCGCTTGAAGAATTTGATCCAGCGCGTTTGGCTGGCCGGATTCTGGATATGGGAGATGTTGTCGCGCTTGTTGAAAAAGCCTCTGAAGCCATTGAGGTCGAAGAAGCTGAACGGCTGGCAAAACGCATGGCCAAGGGCCAGTTCGATATGAATGATTTTCTGGCGCAGATTCG
>JBMZPN010000235.1:0-1950 GCA_049620845.1 Puniceispirillum sp. (SeqCode) | reverse complement strand
GCTGACCATATCGGTAAATTCCAGCGGTGATATATCAGCTGCCTGTGCCGCTTTTTCAACCTTCTGGCCATGCTCGTCAGTGCCAGTCAGGAATTTTACGTCAAACCCATCAAGGCGCTTGAAGCGTGCCATGACATCACAGGCAAGTGTCGTATAAGCGTGACCGATATGTGGCTTGTCATTCACATAATAAATTGGCGTTGTAATATAAAACTTCTTGGACATCGTCTAAGCCTGTCATGTGGATTTGCTATATTGGTTTCGTCAAACCAAACTATATCAGTGAAATAGCCTTTTAATGGCTATCAGGGCAACTGTTTCTGATGCATTTGTGAAATTTGACGAAGTAAGAAATGTGGAAAATCAAGATAAAGGGCTTCAGCTGGTGTCGCTTTGGTAACAAAATCATGATGCAGATCTGCCAAATGAGATGCCGAATGCCTGTCGCATAACAGGTTTATTACTGGTGCCTCAAAGCCATGGGCATCATCTGCTATTGCGCTGGCCTTGGATCGTGCCGCCTTTACAAGCAGACGCTCTAGCAAATAGACAGCCCCCTCCCGCGTTTCACGACCAGCGCCACCACCTTTGCCCCATTTAGCACATAAGGTCGATAGTGCAGCAATATCAAGCTTTTGAGACGCCATCAAAGCACAAGCAGCCTGATAACAATCAGCCGCGCCACTTTGCGCAAGTGATACAGCACGTCCGGGCGCCCCGTCACAAAGCGTGGCCAGGAGATTTATTGAGGTTTCATCCACATCAGGCCAGATAGATGTGAGCGCCTTCCGACAATCATCTTCATTGATCGGTTGCATACGAAACAGTCGGCAACGTGACAGAATTGTTGGCGGCAATCGACCCGGGCGTGACGAAATGAGAAAGATAACCGTATTCTCTGGTGGCTCTTCAAGCAATTTGAGCATGGCATTCGCACCATTACGGTTGATTTCATCCATAGAATCTATGACCGCGACACGCATTTTCCCGCGTCCTGGCTTATGCATCATAAACGGATGCAGGGCTCTAATCTGATCAATCTTTATCTGACCCGATTTATTATCTTCTTCACGCGGATAAATCGCCATAAAATCAGGGTGCGCGCCATTTAGCACCTGTTTTGAGCCGGGATCATCCAGATCAACTGAAAAATCTTCTGGCACATCACCAAATAACGACTCAGATGGTGGTGTATCAGCTAGAAGCCAAGCCGCAGCCATATAGGCCATGCTTGCTTTACCAATACCATTTGGCCCTGTAAGTAACCATGCATGATGCATTCGCTCTGCAGACCGCGCTGACGCCAATGCTCTTTTGAAATCGTCGTGCCCACGCATACTATCCGGATCAAGGCGCGTTAAAGGGGTAGACTGGGTTTTATCAGCCATTTAGATAACGTCCTTTGTGGTAATTAGCTCGGCAACCTTATTACGTATGATGTTTGCTATCTCTGATTCTGGCAAAGTTGCATCAACAATGACAAAGCGGTCATCGTTTTCATTTGCAAGCTTTAGAAAAGCGTCACGCACTTGTTGATGAAAGCGCAATCCTTTATCTTCAAAGCGTGTTTCGCCATCATCGCGATCACCCGCACGATCAAGGCCAACTTTGGCGTCCATGTCTAACAAGAATGTTAGATCAGGTATTACATTGCCACAGGCCAGTTTTGTCAAAGCGGCGACAGCCCCTGCATCAACCCCACCAACGATGCCCTGATAAACAGTGGTTGAATCAAAGAACCGATCCGAAATGACTATTTTATTTTGTGCAAGTGCTGGTTCAACAACATTTTTGATATGTTCATGACGCGATGCCGACATTAGCAACGCTTCGGTAACAGGCTGCCAACGGTCACTAGCCCCACGCACCAGCAGTTCACGGATAAGCTCGGCTCCCTCAGTTCCACCTGGCTCTCTGGTAATCACCAGATCAGAACTTGAAAACTCACTT
>JBMZPN010000234.1:0-1954 GCA_049620845.1 Puniceispirillum sp. (SeqCode) | reverse complement strand
ACCCGCAACCCCGCCATTGCCCTTGCCCGAAATGGTATAGGCGTGTGGCGGTTGCAGATCAGACAAAATCACATTGCCGCTAAAGGTCGCCGAAACTGGTCCGATTTTCAATTTTACCTTCGCCGACAATTCTGTGTCGCTATCGCGCGACAGTTCCTGACATCCCGGAATCGTCGTCGCCAGAATATCGGCATCGTTCAAGGCCGCCCATACAGTCTCGACCGGTACCGGAATATCATGTGTATCTTTTAGTTCCATGCCTGCATCCTGCTAAATATGTTCCTGCCACGCGCGAACAGGGTGACTGATTGTGAAGCACCAAATAATACTGAACTGACTTGGTAAAGTGCGTTACCCTAGCATCTTAATCTATTTATGCTTAACGGGAACCACTATGGAATATCCAAATGGCGCATGATGTCAATTATTTGCTTGAACTCGCCGATGACTGGCAACAGGCAGGGCATAAAATGGCTATGGCTTTTGTGATGCAGACATGGGGATCATCACCGCGTCAGGCTGGGTCTATCATGCTGATCCGCGATGATCATCATATCGAAGGATCGGTTTCGGGTGGCTGTGTCGAAGGTGCCGTCATCGACTCCGCGCAGTCAGCACTGGTCAGTGGCACCGGCCAGCGTCTTGATTTTGGCGTCGCTGACGAAACCGCATGGGATGTCGGGCTGTCCTGTGGTGGATCAATCGCTATTCTGGTCAGCCCTGTCGGCGATCAGGGCATTGATGCGGACACCCTTGCGCGCGTTGCCGCCCAGAGCCGCGCCCGCGAAAATGTCCGTTTTGCGCTTGACGCCGCTACCGGTAAAATCGATCCGGATATGTCGATACCGGCGGATGTGACCACCCCCAAATTATATAACGACACGCATTTTATTTTTATCCAGCCACCCGCCCCCCGTCTTATTGTCGTTGGCGGCGTCCATATTGCCCAGCATCTGGTGCCAATGGCACGCCGTATCGGGCTCGATGTAACGCTTATTGACCCGCGCAGTAGCTTTGCCAGCGAAGCCCGCTTCATCGATTGCACGATCATCACCGACTGGCCGGAAAACGCTCTCAAGACAATGACGCTTGATGCGCAGACAGCTTTGGTCACGCTGACACATGATCCGAAAATTGATGATGATGCGCTTCTTCCGGCCTTGGCCAGTGATCTCTTTTATATTGCTGCTCTTGGCAGTCGGCGCACGCATGAAAAACGCGTCACGCGGCTCTTGGCGGCAGGATGCGATGCCAACAGCATAGCCCGCATACATGCACCTGCTGGCCTTGATATTGGAACAAAAGATCCGGCTGGAATCGCCATATCGATTCTGGCCGAATTAATCGCAAAGCGGAACGGCAAATGATGGGACGTAAAATCACCGCGATCATGCTGGCTGCTGGTCTGTCTAGGCGTATGCAGGCAGGCACCAAATTGCTGGCACCGTTGGGTGGTGAACCGCTGATCCGGCATAGTGTAAAAAATCTATGCAAAACCGGTTTTGACGAGATTATTGTTGTGACAGGTCACAAGGCGAATTCGGTCATTGACGCGCTCGACGACCTTCCGGTGACACTTGTCAGAAACCCTGATTATAAGAATGGTCAGGCCAGCTCGATAAAGGCAGGGCTCAAAGCCATTGCCAGGGATACTGACGATGTATTGATCGCGCTTGGTGACATGCCGCTTGTACCAGCAGAATTGATTGATAACTTATGCGCGGCGCATCATGACAACCCCAAAGCCGACAACGCCATCACCATGCCCACCTGTGCCAATCAACGCCGTAATCCGGTACTGTTCGGCAAGGCTTTTTTTGAATTGCTGGCAACGCTCGAAGGTGATGAAGGCGCGCGCCAGATCATTCGCGATCATGATACATCCATCACCCAGATTGACTGGCCGGATGCGGCGGCATTCATGGATGCCGACACACCGCAAATGCTGGCCGCG
>JBMZPN010000233.1:0-1955 GCA_049620845.1 Puniceispirillum sp. (SeqCode) | reverse complement strand
TTTGGCATAAAAACCCATGACAGAACAGCACAGTCCGTTAAACAAATATTTGATGGGGATCGCGCCAGCATTCGAAATCAAGCTTTATATTTTGCATTAGATTTAATTCTTAATAGACTGAAATAAATCTATTTTTTATTTCCATATAAATCATCAGCGCGGGCTTCAAACGCGCGCACCATCCGGCGCACGGCTTCGGTAAATAATGTTTCTATAACAGACTGTAGAAGCCGAGAGTTAAACTCAAAATCAACATAGAAATCGATCTCACAGCCATCTTCATGCGGCAAAAACCGCCAGTTATTTGTCAGATGCTTGAAAGGCCCTTCCGCATAACGCACATCGATTTCCAGCTTGTCAGGATCAAATTCTACATAGGATGTGAACGTCTCGCGGAACATGTTGAAGCCGATAATAAGATCGGCCGCCAATTCACGTTCGCTTTGTGATTTGACGCGCGCGGCCATACACCACGGCAGAAACTGCGGATATTTCTGCACATCCAGAACCAGCGCATAAAGCTGTTCAGGCGTGTGCGGCACCACGCGTTTTTCAGCATGCGTCGTCATTAGGCAGTTGCAAGCGCTGCGTTTCGGGCATTTTGCAAGGCCGCGAAATCTGCATCTGCGTGATAGGATGAGCGGGTAAGCGGCGTGGATGACATCAAAAGGAATCCTTTGGCCTTGCCCTGTTTTGCATAGCGCGAAAATGTTTCTGGCTCGACAAACCGATCTAGCGGGGCATGCTTTGGCGTAGGCTGGAGATATTGACCAATGGTCATAAAATCGACATCGGCACTTCGCAGATCGTCCATAATCTGCCCGACCTCTTCATCGGTTTCACCAAGACCAACCATAATGCCTGATTTGGTAAAGATTGATCCGTCTATTTCCTTTACCTTTTGCAATATAGATAGCGAATGAAAATAACGTGCACCCGGGCGAATGGTCGGGTAAAGCCGCGGCACCGTTTCCATATTATGATTGAAAACATCGGGACGCGCTTCGACGACAATTTCCAGTGCCCCGTCCTTACGCAGAAAATCGGGGGTCAGAACCTCAATCGTTGTAGTGGGCGAAGCCGCACGAATCGCCGTTATGGTCTGGGCAAAATGCGTAGCCCCGCCATCGTCAAGATCATCGCGGTCAACAGACGTAATCACCACGTGCTGTAACCCCAGCTTGGCAACGGCTGCCGCTACATTTTCAGGCTCATGTGGATCAAGCAGATCAGGGCGACCAGTGGCAACGTTGCAAAAGGCACATGCCCGCGTACATACCGAACCCAGAATCATCATCGTTGCGTGCTTTTGCGCCCAGCATTCACCAATATTAGGACAGGCCGCTTCTTCACATACGGTTACCAGATTCAAATCACGCATCAGGGCACGGGTTTCCTGATATTCAGCTGAAACCGGAGCTTTCACACGCAACCATTCAGGTCGACGTGGCTGTGGGCGATCCTCGTTACGGCGCTTTTCAGGATGCCGGGCAGCACCTTTGCTATGATTGACCTGGGGCATGGAACCTACCTTGCATATGACTTTTATTAGAGGTCTATACTATAAATTATACCCTACATGTGGATAGCGCGGCCATAGGCGTCAAGGACTGACTCATGCATCGCTTCAGAAAGTGTTGGATGCGGGAAGATGGTTTGCATCAATTCCGCTTCGGTCGCTTCCAATGTTCGGGCGATTGCATAGCCCTGAATAAGCTCGGTTACTTCGGGCCCGACCATATGCGCGCCCAGCAATTCTCCGGTCTTCTCGTCAAAGATTGTTTTGATAAGCCCCTGATCATCGCCCATCGCGATAGCCTTGCCATTGCCGATAAACGGAAAGCGTCCAACCTTGATCTTATGGCCAGCCTCTTTGGCCGCCGCTTCGGTCATGCCGACTGATGCCACCTGCGGACGACAATAGGTGCAACCGGGCACTGCCCCTGCGCCAATCG
>JBMZPN010000232.1:250-1975 GCA_049620845.1 Puniceispirillum sp. (SeqCode) | reverse complement strand
ATTACATCTGATTGTCTTGGTGATCCACGTGGAGCAGCTCCAAACCTTTCCAAGTCATATCTAGGCATTGCTGTTTGCATCATTTCGACCGCACAGCATGCCAAGCCAAATGTCATTGGCCATAGAGACCCAGAGCGCGCCCAGTTAAATAATTTGTCTGCCTTTGCGATTACAAAGCCCCGATTGGTAATTTCATCACCAACAGCTTTGAGAATAGCATCCTGATCAGCCCCCGGCGGAATCGGTGGCGCGTTATGCGGATCGATTACTCCCATTCTAACGCTCCCTTTTTCCATTCGTAGATAAATCCAATTGTCAAAACCCCTAGGAAAATCATCATCGACCAGAAACCGAACATGCCTATGCCACCAAGCGACACCGCCCACGGAAACAGGAAGGCTACTTCAAGGTCAAAAATGATAAATAAAATAGCCACAAGATAGAAGCGGACATCAAACTGACGCCGTGAGTCATCAAAGGCGTCAAATCCGCATTCATAAGCGGTCATTTTCTCTTCGTCGGGACGTTGCGTTCCAAAAACAAACGCTGTCAGAACAAAGGCAACGGACAGGCCAACAGCAATAGCAAAGAACACGGCTATTGGCAGATACTCGGAAAGAAATTCAGACACCCTTTTTCTCCCGCAGAAAACTATAAAACAGTTGCCTTTGAAATAAGTCAGCGCCCACGTAAATGCAAGCAACATCTGGCTTTTTTTATAAATAGAAAGCGCATCTTTCCTATATGCAAATAATAACGATTAGCATTCGCATTTAAACCGATAAATTACCCTACAGATCACAGGATATTTGATCCTGAAACTGGATACATTACTCATCATAAATTTGCAGATTTTCTTTTGGAAAAGCAGCAGTCAGGTGATAAGCAGATGCTAATAACGTAAAGAGAGCGATCATGCAAAAACAGTCAGCGATGCTATTGGTTCTTCTGGGCGGCACTTGCATGAGCTTTGTCGGGCTGTGCATGCGTTTGGTCGAAGCAGCCGATGGCTTCCAGATATTGATGTATAGATCAGTGAGTCTTTGCGCCATCGTGGCACTTGTCTGTTGTCTGCGTCGCCGTGTCAGCATAGGCCATTTTCTGCGCGGTCTGGACAGACACGATGTGGCGATGGGGGCGATGCTATCGATTGCATTTGCAACATATGTATTTTCTATGCTGTTTACTTCGGTTGCCTCAACCCTGTTCATTCTCACTGTTGCCCCCTTTATGGCGGCAATCATCGGCTGGGTTTGGATCAACGAAAAGCCACATCCAGTTACATGGTTTGCCATGATTGGTGCCATAATAGGTGTTGGCCTGATGATTGGCGATGGCATTGAAATGGGACGCACACTGGGCAATCTTCTGGCGTTACTGTCGGCATTATGCTTTGCCATAATGCTGGTTCTGGCGCGTCGCAGTGGCAAGCAGGATGTACTAGGCGGCACATTTTTGGGTGGTGCCTTTGCCTTACTCATCGGTTTTGTCGCCAGTCTGGTAACAGGTATTGGCCTTGAAGTTACATCTCGTGATCTTGCGATTATATTGTTTATGGGCGCCTTTACAATTGGCATTGGCATTGCCTTTGTGACCTGGGGCGCCAGCTATGTTCCAGCCGCAGAAGTCAGCAATTGCAAAGCAGATCTCATGTCATGAAAATTGCACTTACCAATACCGCATCGATTAAAGACTTTTCCTTCTTGATGGCTTTTGAACAAAAGT
>JBMZPN010000232.1:0-240 GCA_049620845.1 Puniceispirillum sp. (SeqCode) | reverse complement strand
AAGTGTCCTTGGCCCAGTTTGGCCATGGCTTTTTCTTGGCGAGGCGCTTAGCGTAATGGAAGTCATAGGGGGCATAACAGTCATGCTTGCCGTTGTCATGATGACCATATTTACTCGTAAATCATTGCCTGCTAGATCACCTCAATAACATGTCACCCTTAACCGGAGCCAAAAAATGAATGATACATCTGAAACTATGCCACAAGTACCCCTCTTCCTTGGCTGGGCTGGGGTGATTCC
>JBMZPN010000231.1:0-1982 GCA_049620845.1 Puniceispirillum sp. (SeqCode) | reverse complement strand
AATCAATTGGCATGGATAGTCTGACTGAAATACGCGAAGCCCTGTATGAAGCCTATCCACATTTTGCTGAGAGCGATACAGTCGTCGCTGCGAAATGGTCAAAATTTGGTGGCCGTGGCAAGATGGATGCTACGCCGATTACGAACAGCCTTGATAATTTCCATATGACATGCGCGATCAGTCGTGCGTCAGAAACAATGGCTGAATGCCGCAAGGCATTGCTTGACGATAACTATGATGAGACGGCGGTTTCATCCACAGTGGCGGCGGAGTAGTCATATGATTATGGACTTGATCAATAATGCCGAAATTCGCGCTGTAGCCTGGATTCTTGCCCAGATCATGATTGTAGTGGGGCCGTTGCTGATCGCTGTGGCGTATCTGACCCTTGCCGAGCGCCGCGTTATCGGTTTCATGCAGTTGCGAAAAGGCCCTAATGTTGTTGGTCCATTCGGTATGTTTCAGCCGTTTGCCGACGCGCTGAAATTAATGGCCAAGGAAACGATCTTGCCAGCTGGCGCCAATAAGGTTGTTTTCATTATTGCGCCAATGCTGACCTTTATTCTGTCGTTGGTTGCATGGGCGGTGATCCCCTTTGGCGAAGGGCTTGTGATTGCCGATATCAATGTCGGTATTCTGTATCTCTTTGCGGTGTCATCGCTTGGGGTATATGGCGTGATTATGGCTGGCTGGGCCAGTAATTCCAAATACGCCTTTCTGGGTGCTTTACGATCTGCCGCGCAGATGGTGTCTTATGAAGTGTCAATGGGACTGGTTATCATCAATGTGCTGCTTTGCGCCGGATCATTGAATTTGAGCGCGATTATCGAGGCTCAGGAAGGCATGTGGTTTGCCTTGCCGCTTTTCCCGATGTTCATTGTCTTCTTCATTTCAACTTTGGCTGAGACTAACCGTGCACCATTTGACCTGCCGGAAGGCGAGTCCGAATTGGTGGCTGGTTACTTTGTTGAATATTCATCAATGAGCTTTGCGCTCTTCTTCCTGGGTGAATATGCCAATATGATCCTGATGAGTAGCATGACAGTTATTCTGTTCCTTGGGGGATGGTTGCCGCCTTTTGATATCTGGCCGTTAAATATCATTCCTGGACCATTATGGTTCATCATTAAAATCATGCTGGTCTTGTTTGTGTTCCTGTGGGTGCGCGCGACAACACCGCGCTATCGCTATGATCAGCTTATGCGCCTCGGCTGGAAAATATTTCTGCCATTTTCATTGCTATATGTGGTGGCAACAGCTGGCTTTTTGCTGGCAACGGATCGCCTGCCAGCGGTTATCGTCGGTTAGGAAGAGGAGAAGATAAAGTCATGCGGATGTTGATGGACTCAGTCAAATCATTCCTGCTTCTTGAGCTTGCCAAGGGGATGTTTCTGACATTGAAGTATTTCTTCAAGCCGAAAGTTACAATCAACTATCCTTATGAAAAGGGTAGTCTTTCACCACGCTTTCGTGGAGAACACGCCTTGCGTCGCTATCCGAATGGTGAAGAGCGCTGTATTGCCTGTAAATTATGCGAGGCGGTTTGTCCTGCACAGGCGATCACAATCGAAGCTGAACCACGGGACGATGGCAGTCGTCGTACAACGCGCTATGATATTGATATGACAAAATGCATCTATTGCGGTTTTTGTCAGGAAGCCTGTCCGGTTGATGCGATCGTCGAAGGGCCAAATTTCGAATTCGCGACCGAGACGCGCGAAGAGCTATATTATGACAAAAACAAGCTGCTTGCGAATGGTGATCGTTGGGAGACCGAAATCGCCAGAAACCTTGCTGCTGACGCCGAGTGGCGCTGATCTGGATTGGAAAATATAGACAATGTTTGAAGCGCTTTTCTTTTATCTGTTTGCGGGCATCATGCTGGCGAGTGCCTTTATGGTTGTGATATCGAAAAACCCTGTATATTCAGTGCTTTTCCTTATCCTTTCTTTCTTTAATGCAGCTGGTCTATTCGTTCTAAT
>JBMZPN010000230.1:0-1991 GCA_049620845.1 Puniceispirillum sp. (SeqCode) | reverse complement strand
TGCTGGAAGCTACGACGATTCCAGATAGTAATGATTTTGACGTGGTGATAACGCACCCCGACGATGATGTTGATCTGGCCGCGCTTCGCAAAGCGCTCCATCAATCCAGCCGTCGGGTCATTCCCCTAATCACCGATGCGGGTGGTTATGTCTGGCTCCAGCAGGAAAAGCATATATGCCGCGACATGACCGCGTCAGGTGGCAATATCGATCTGCTGATGCGCTAGGTTGCGTCACATCTGGCCATCGGACTGGTCGTCTAGCATATATAGGGCTGGCGAATAGGGCGATCATCATCTCATCGTGCAGGTGGATAACTACCAGATATTAGATATTTAATGATGTAGGACTTGACCTTAGTTTGACTGTCAACAACCATAGAGATCGACTTTGCTTTTAGCAATGTGACCGTAGGAAAGATCAATTTCAAAGGTGGTGCCTATGTTTGAAAAGAATATATCAATCGGAATCAAGCTCATTGAAAAGGGTCTTTTGACATTAATTGCCATTCTAACGGTTGTTGCCACATTTCAGGAAATAATCATCGTCTATGAGGCGGGTAAGGTAAATCTTGCCGATTTGTTGTTGCTGTTTATCTATACCGAGGTTCTGGGCATGATCGGGATTTTCTTTGCCAGTAACCGTATTCCGATAACCTTGCCGCTTTTCATTGCCATGACGGCGATTGCGCGTCTGATTATTCTTCAGGGCAAGGAAATGGAACCTGTCACACTGGTTTTTGAAGCTGGCGCGATTTTGATTATTGCGCTTGGTTGTCTGGTTGTGCGCTATCGGCCAGTAAACCAGTATAGATACCAGAATGAAGATGGGGATGAATAGGGGGTCTTATGTCCATCTTGGCCCCTTGAACCAGGCGACCAATGACCGCCTTACGCCCTTGTTGACGGGGCTTACCCGATGGCGAAGATAAGACGGAAAAATCAGAATAGTACCTTTTGACGTGAAGTCGGCACTGGTTTTAACTTCATCAAACTCAAACGTGCCGCCCTCATATTCCGATGGGTCACTGAGCTGAACCGTGATTGACAGTTTTCTGTCATACATGCCATCTCCATGCCACTGAATGTCGTGATGCCAGTCATAATGTCCAGCTTGCGCGGCATCATATTCGGTGAACTGGATTTCGGCATCATTATGCACATCAATATCGAAAGCTTTGCTATTGGCCAGCGCAACATAGTGCCATAGCAAATCGTGCACCCATTGATCGGGCACCCAGCGGATGCGGCTATTGCGGATGCCTTGCATGTTCTCCGCTGATGAAAAGATAGTCGCATCTAGGGCAGGCTGGCAAAGCGCGGCGGCGGTAATTTTGTCGATCTGGTCTTGGGTCAGTGCCGATGGCCAGAGCTGATAGAGTTCACGCATTGATCAAATTCACTTTGGCTGGTGTTGCTTGGGCGGTGTTGCAAGGCATCATACCAATTCCGGGGCATTGCCAAGGCGGGTAGAGAGCAGATCAATGAATTTTCTGACCTTAAGAGGCAGGAAGCGCTTATCCGGATAGATCGCGTAAATGCCGCGTTCTGGCAGTGTCATATAATCGGGTAACAGCTTTATTAATGTGCCGTCATCAATATTCTGCTGACAGGCAAAGGCTGGCAGGCGGGCAAAGCCAATGGCTTTCACAGTACTTTCGACCAGCATGCCGATGCTGTTGGCATAGATGGCTGGCGCAAGGTTTATTGTGCCCTGATCCCCCTCTGGCGTGCGGTAGCTGAGGCTGGCACCTGTCGACGCATTTGTATAGATAACTGCTGGTAGGCTTCGTAAATCATCTGGCGTGGCTGGGACGCCATATCTGTCTAAAAGCGCTGGGCTGGCACATATATAAGCCGGAAAATCACAAAGCCGTTTTGCAATCAGCCCTGAATCCTCCAGCGCGCCGATGCGGATGACAAGATCATAACCTTCTTCGACAAGATGAACACGTTTGTCATTGAATTCGGCATCAACGATCACGTCTGGAT
>JBMZPN010000229.1:0-2010 GCA_049620845.1 Puniceispirillum sp. (SeqCode) | reverse complement strand
CGTTATCCGCATCGAAGGCATGCATAAATGGTTTGGAAATTTTCATGCGCTAAAAAACATTGATCTGACTGTTCAATCTGGCGAAAAAATTGTTATTTGTGGCCCTTCAGGCTCAGGTAAATCAACGCTCATTCGCTGTATCAACCGTCTGGAAGAACACCAGACAGGCGTGATCAATGTTCATGGTACCGATCTGACAAGTGATCTGAAGGATATCGAAACGATCCGTTCTGAAGTTGGCATGGTGTTTCAGAGCTTTAATCTGTTCCCACATCTGACGATTCTTGAGAATTGTGTGCTTGCCCCGATCTGGGTTCGCAAGATGCCGCGTAAAGACGCTGAAGAAATCGCTATGCAATATCTGGAGCGCGTTCGTATTCCGGAACAGGCGCTTAAATATCCTGGCCAGCTATCTGGCGGTCAGCAACAGCGTGTTGCGATTGCCCGCGCCTTGTGCATGCGTCCGCGTATCATGCTGTTTGACGAGCCAACATCGGCGCTTGATCCAGAAATGATCAAAGAGGTGCTTGAGACCATGATCTCGCTTGCCGAAGATGGCATGACCATGATCGTTGTAACGCACGAAATGGGCTTTGCACGCAAGGTTGCGAACCGGGTTATCTTTATGGATGCGGGTGAAATCGTCGAAGAAAATGATCCGGAAACATTCTTCAATAAACCAAAGAATGACCGCACCAAACTGTTCCTCAGTCAGATTCTGAACGACTAGTTCAGGTCATAATCGACCTGACTGTCGCTAAGCAGTTGTTTATCAATCACCGGTTTCTATCGGGGCATCGGACATGCCCCATTCGGTCCATGAACCATCGAATATTGTCACCTGTTGATGACCAATAAGTTCGAGTGCGAGTGCTAAGCCGCAAGCTGTGACACCGGAACCACAGGTAGTAGTTATCTGTTGCGACAGGTCGACGCCGCCAGACTCGATGATATCTTTCAATTCACTAGGCGATTTCAGCAGTCTGGTTTCCGGATCGAATAGGGATGTTACAGGTACATTAAGAGATCCGGGTATATGGCCAGAGCGAATACCCGCGCGTGGTTCGGGCAGTTCGCCCGAAAAACGTCCTTTAGCTCTTGCATCAACAATCTGACCAGCGGTGCCTGACTCGACCTGCATGCGCAATTCCGGCATATAGGCAACGGCCGTATCTTTTTGCGCGGTGGCTGTGAAATCACCAGTGCCAGAGACTTTTGACCTGCCTTTTCCCAAATTGCCACCGGCTTGCTGCCAAGCTGTTAGTCCGCCATCGAGATAGCTGACATTTTCGTGGCCGAATAGGCGGAATAGCCACCATGCGCGTGCAGACGACATGAAAAGGGAGTCATCATAAACAATGACATGGTCATTCTGGTTAACGCCAAGGGCGCGCATATGCTTTTGAAATATCTCAGCCGTTGGCACAGTATGCGGCAGTTCGGCATCGGGGTCGGCAATCACGCCAATATCAAAGCGTTGGGCACCCGGAATATGCCCTTCGTCAAATTCAGTATCTGCATCACGGCCAGTTGCGGGAATATGAAATGTGGCATCAAAAACTTTTAAAGCACTGTCATCAATGTGCGATTTAAGCCATTCTGCTGTTACAATATTTTTGTTGTTTTGCATCGTTTTACTTTCTAAAGCCATTCGGGTACGGGTAAATCCTTTGCCCGCAGAAATTCCGGATTCCATACTTTTGATTGATAGCGTTGTCCGCTGTCACAGAGAATTGTGACAATGGTATGTCCTGGTCCCATTTCCTTGGCCATCGCGACAGCACCAGCGACATTGATCGCCGTTGAACCACCAAGATAAAGACCTTCGTCACGCATTAATGCGTAAATCATTGGCAAGGCTTCCTTGTCGCTAAGACAGAATGGCATATCAACAAATGCTTTTTCCAGATTGGCGGTAATACGTCCCTGACCAATACCTTCTGAAATCGAATTGCCTTCGGCCTTTAATTCGCCGTGCGCATAGTAATTATACAAGGCAGAGCCTTCAGG
>JBMZPN010000228.1:0-2026 GCA_049620845.1 Puniceispirillum sp. (SeqCode) | reverse complement strand
ACCTCGCTGATAACCGGAATGCCCCGCTTGCTGGCAGTGGCCGCCGCCGGATGTGGCTCGGGATACAGGTGTGGAATACCCGGGCTGATCACCACCGCATTCAATTCTTCCCACGGCCAGTCTTGCCAGTTCTGCCAGATAAAGTTATCAGCGTTACAACCCGCTGGCTTTACCTTATGCGCTTTATCATCAAACGCATAAGTCACCGCACCTGCCGCCGCCAGTGATGCGGCGGCCGCAATGCCGGAACGCCCAAGGCCTAAAAGCCCTATGCGTTGTCCTGACATGTTGTGCGGTATCATCATGCTAAATCCCTAACGTAACTTCAGTGATGACAGGCCGGCGATACCCAGCACGAAAGCGATAATCCAGAAGCGGATGACGATGGTTGATTCTGCCCAGCCTTTTTTCTCGAAATGATGATGCAGGGGCGCCATCAGGAAAATCCGCTTGCCGGTGAGTTTGAATGAAGCCACTTGCAAGATAACCGATGCGGTTTCGAGTACGAAAAGACCGCCAGCAATCGCCAGAACAAGCTCATGTCTTGTGGCTACCGAAATTGCGCCAAGTGCGCCGCCAAGAGCCAGCGAACCTGTATCGCCCATGAACACGCGGGCAGGCGGGGCGTTGAACCATAAGAAGCCCAGTCCGGCGCCAATAAGCGCGCCACACATGACAGCCAGTTCACCAGTGCCAGGCACATAATTGATTTGCAGATAGCTGGCAAAATTGACGTTACCAGCCAGATAGGCGATCAAAGTAAAACAGCCTGCCACGATCATCACCGGAACAATGGCAAGACCATCAAGCCCGTCTGTCAGATTCACCGCATTCGATGCGCCGACAATTACCAGCATGGCAAAAGGCACATAGAACAGGCCAAGCGCAATAATTGTGTCTTTCATGAAAGGTACCGAAATACCATAGCGCACTTCACTTGGTGAAAGCTGGATAAAGACCAGTGTGGCAAAGAAAGCAACGATGAGCTGAAGCCCCATTTTCATGCGACCTGACATGCCCTGATGTGATCGCCGGCGTAGTTTCATCCAGTCATCAACACTGCCGATAGCACCAAAAACAAGCGCTACCGTCAAAACTGGCCATAAATAGGGATTTGATAAGGGTGTCCATAACAACGCCGAAAAGGCAAAAGCCGCCAAAATCAACAACCCGCCCATCGTCGGCGTGCCTAATTTGGTAATCAGATGCGATTGCGGGCCATCATCACGAATAGGCTGGCCTTCTTTCTGATGTGTTTTCAGCCACCGTATAAACACCGGACCAAACAACAGACTGAGAAATAAGGCTGTCACCGTTGCGCCGCCTGTACGGAAGGTGATGTAGCGGAACAGGTTGAAAAACTGGTATTCGCCAGCCAATGGAACAAGTAAATCAGGTAACATGTATTTTTTCCTTGGCAGGTTGGGTAGCTGCTGATGTGGCGGGTGTCTGATCTGACATGGCGGCCAGCACAGCGTCAGTGACGCGCCATGCGCCCGAACCCTTTGATCCTTTGATAAAAATTGTGTCATCGTCTTTCACAAGACGCGTCAGCATGTCGGTTGCGCTAACCGGACTTTCGGCAATAGCTACATCACATGCGGGGGCAAGCTTGGCAAAGGCCTGGGCAAATTCAGACCCAATGGCAATGACATGGCGCGGGGCAATGCTGGCAACGGTTGCGGCGATCTCGTCATGGGCAGCGTCACTATCTGCACCCAACTCCATCATATCGCTCAAAACCATTATGTCGGTATGGCGTGCATTTGTTAAAAATGGTTCAAGTGCCGCCGATAGTGCGGCTGGGCTGGCATTGTAGCTATCATCGATAAGTATTATGGCTTTGCCGTTGAAAATGCCGCTATGGCGTGCGCCGCGACCGGCAATATCACCAAAGCTGGCCAGATGATCACTTGCGGCAACCGGATCCTCACCCAGCGCGTGAACACAAGCAAGAACCCCAAGAGCATTCATCGCCCAGTGCTGGCCAGACATGCCTAGATGGAAAGTGGCTGGAATGCCGGAT
>JBMZPN010000227.1:0-2042 GCA_049620845.1 Puniceispirillum sp. (SeqCode) | reverse complement strand
CGGTGCGGACGCTGCCTTAAAATCTTCTACCCTTGTCCCATCAGCCTCAAATAATTCGACACGCCCCCCGACAACGGAAATGATCGCGGCCAGCTTATGCTGTTCGTCTGGGGCACAGAATGACAAGGCCAAGCCGCCAAGACCAGCCCGCCCAGTACGACCAATGCGATGCACATAGGCTTCGGGCGTGTCGGTCAAATCGAAATTCACCACATGGCTGAGCCCGGCAACATCAATACCGCGCGCGGCTACATCGGTGGCAATCAGTGCCTGTAAATCGCCGCCCCGAAAATTGCGCAACACTTTTTGCCGCAATGTCTGGCGCATATCGCCATGCAGCGCGTCCACCGCAAAACCGCGCACAGATAAAAATTTTGCCAGCGCATCCGCGCGCCGCTTGGTACGCACGAAAATCAATGCCTGCCCGGTTGCCTGTTCGCGCAGAATGTCACAAAGCCTGTCGCGTTTTTCGCTTTCTGCCAACAAAGTGACATGTTGTGTGACCTTATCCGCCGTGATCCCGGTTTGCGGTGCTTTGACCCGGGCTGGATCGCGCAGAAATTGTTGGCCGAGTGCCTCAATTTCTGGTGGCATGGTGGCTGAAAATAACATGGTCTGGCGGCGCGCAGGCAGGCTGGCGGCAATGCGCTTGATCGCCGGATAAAAGCCAAGATCAAGCATATGATCGGCCTCGTCCAATATAAAGTGGGTGATGCCGCTTGGATCAAACGCGCCGCGTTCCATCAAATCTTGCAACCGGCCGGGGGTTGCGACAACGATATCGACGCCGCGCCGCAGGCCCCGGATTTGCGCATCATAGCGGGCCCCGCCAAATACTGCGATATGGCGGATATTTAAATCGGCAGCCAGCTTTTGCACATTTTGCGAAATCTGGTTTGCCAGTTCGCGGGTTGGCGCCAGAATAAGGGCCTTTGGGGGCTGGCCGGCACGCACCGCGGCGCCGAAGCCAAGATGCGTCATCAATGGCAGTAAAAATGCCGCTGTCTTGCCGGTGCCGGTTTGCGCCAGCCCGATTAAATCCTTACCATCAAGCAGAAGAGGAATTGAAAGCGCCTGAATGGGCGTCGGTTCGACAAGTCCTTCGCGGGCAAGTGTGACCAGCATCGTTTCCGGCAGGCCAAAATTGGCAAAATCGGCACCGCTGGCATTGCCGGCTTCGGCGGGCGCGTCTTTAATGGTTTGTGACATAAATTTAATTTCTAGCGCATTGCTGTTCGCTGGGCAGCATCGCCCCATAGCGCGCCGCATTATGCCCGGTTTATGCGCCCAGATGACGCCGTTGTCAATCTATGCCGCATTATTGACCTGGGGTTGGCCGGGGGTGGCTAGGGGCTGGAAAATAGATATCAATTCGGGCATATATCAATGAAGTGGTCCCGTAGCTCATCAGGATAGAGCGACAGATTCCTAATCTGTAGGTAGCAGGTTCGAGTCCTGCCGGGATCACCACATCCTATTCATGCGAAAAAATGCGCTTCGACGCTGGCACAGATATGGTGATAAATGGGAAGATGCATTTCTTGAATTTGCGCCACATGATCTGAGGGTACGCAAATCGTAATATCGCAAAGCCCAGCCAGTTTCCCGCCAGTTGCGCCGGTCAGACCAATCACCAGCATATTTTTAGCCCGCGCAGTTTTGGCGGCAAGCAATACATTTTGCGAGTTACCTGATGTGGAAATAGCCACCAAAATATCACCAGCCTGTCCCAGTCCCCAGACCTGTTGCGCAAAAATAAGCTGGCCGTCCTGATCATTGGCGGTAGCGGTGATCAGCGCTGAATGGCTGACCAGCGACAACGCGGCCAATCCATATTGCAATTTTGTGCCTAGCAGGTCGGCATCATCACCGGCAACAGATGCCAACTGTGCCTTGTCGTTGTCTGACAGACGGCGGGGCAGGCAAAACCCCTTCATCATCTCGCCAACAATATGTTCCGCATCGGCGGCACTGCCCCCATTGCCACAAACCAGCAATTTTCCTTCGCGTTCATAACAGGTGATCAATGCCGCAATGGCCTG
>JBMZPN010000226.1:0-2063 GCA_049620845.1 Puniceispirillum sp. (SeqCode) | reverse complement strand
GTGCAACGCTGGCATGATGGCCGATGGTTACACACGGTCAACTGGCGAAATGTCGATGATGGTTGCGCAGAATGGTCCGGGTATTACAAATTTTGTGACACCTGTTAAAACCGCTTATTGGAACCACACACCTTTACTTCTGGTTACCCCACAAGCGGCTAATAAGACGCTAGGTCAGGGCGGTTTTCAGGAAGTCGAACAGATGGCTTTGTTCAAGGACATGGTTGCCTATCAGGAAGAAGTGCGTGACCCAAGCCGTATTGCCGAAACATTGAACCGCGTGATCCTGCAAGCCAAGCGTTGTTCAGCACCTGCGCAAATCAATATCCCGCGCGACTTCTGGACACAGGTCGTTGATATCGAGCTGCCGGCCATCGTCGAATTTGAGCGCCCAAGCGGCGGTGAAGACGCCATTAACGAAGCCGCTAAATTGCTTTCAACTGCCAAATTCCCTGTCATTCTGAATGGCGCTGGCGTGGTGATTGGTGGTGCTATCGACGCCTCAATCAAGCTGGCTGAAAAGCTTGATGCGCCTGTTTGCTGTGGTTATCAGCATAATGACGCTTTCCCCGGATCACATCCGCTTTTTGCTGGGCCACTGGGTTACAATGGTTCAAAAGCAGGCATGGAACTGATTGCCAAAGCTGATGTTGTGCTGGCACTTGGCACACGCCTGAATCCGTTTTCGACCTTGCCTGGTTACGGCATCGATTACTGGCCAAAAGATGCCAGCATCATTCAGGTTGATATCAACCCTGATCGTATCGGCCTGACCAAGAAAGTATCTGTCGGTATTGTCGGCGATGCCAAAAAAGTTGCGAACAGCCTGCTTGCCAAACTAAGCAATGATGCCGGCAATGCCGGACGTGCTGAGCGTGTTGCGATGATCGCCGATACCAAATCAGCCTGGGCACAGGAACTGACCTCGCTTGATCATGAAGATGATGATCCGGGCACAACATGGAACGAGCGTGCACGTGGTCGTGAGCCAGAGAAAATGTCACCGCGTATGGCATGGCGTGCTATCCAGTCTGCCTTGCCGAAAGATGCGATTATTTCATCTGACATTGGCAACAACTGTGCCATCGGTAATGCCTATCCAGCTTTTGAAGAAGGTCGCAAATATCTGGCACCAGGCCTGTTCGGCCCGTGCGGTTATGGTCTTCCAGCCATCATGGGTGCCAAGATTGGTAAATCTGACGTACCTGTAGTTGGCTTTGCTGGTGACGGTGCATTTGGTATTTCAATGAATGAAATGTCAGCGATTGGTCGTGAAGAATGGCCAGCCATCACAATGGTGATCTTCCGTAACTACCAGTGGGGCGCGGAAAAGCGCAACACGACTCTGTGGTTTGAAGATAACTTCGTAGGTACAGAGCTTGACCAGCAGGTCTCTTATGCCGGTATCGCAAAGGCTTGTGGCGTCGAAGGTGTCGTTGCAACCAGCATGGATGGTCTGACAGATGCGCTGAACAAAGCGATTGATGCCCAGATGAAAGAGGGCAAGACCACATTTATCGAAGTCATGCTTAATCAGGAACTGGGCGAGCCTTTCCGCCGTGATGCGATGAAAAAGCCTGTTGAAGTGGCTGGCATCAATCCGGATGATATGCGTCCGCAGAAGGTTGCCTAACGAGACTTATTAGCAAGACTATTAAATTCCGGACAGCCGCCTTAACAGGCGGCTGTCTTTTCATTGGTGCGATATTTATCATATCTTTCTCATTTTTTTCTGTTAGCGTCCCTCTATGGAATCAACAAAATTAATGCCTGCGTCACCAACACTTCACGACTGGGCAATTCTTACATTGCTTGGCCTGATCTGGGGCGCCAGCTTTTTTGGCGTCGAAATGGCGCTAACCGGATACGGGCCGATTAGCATTGCCGCAGGGCGCGTCACCATTGCCGCGATCATTCTGGTTTTTATTGCCGTATTTTTTGGTGATGGCCTGCCGAAATTTGACAGCCCGATTAACCGGCGTATTTGGCTGCATTGTTTTGCAATGGGCTTATTTACGAACGTTTTGCCCTTTACCTTGCTGTCATGGGGACAACAGATCGTT
>JBMZPN010000225.1:0-2071 GCA_049620845.1 Puniceispirillum sp. (SeqCode) | reverse complement strand
AGAAATGGATAGACATCCTGCATGTCCTTATTTGACATTTCCTGCAACTCGACACCCATCTGCCGTCCCATGCGCTCGACATGACGGAACTCTTCCATGCGCTGGCGGCTATGGGCAAGGCGTATCGCGCCGGTTACATGGTAATTCATGGGGTAATCAACCAGTTCGCCAAGCTCACGATAAAGACTGGTTGAATAGGACTGGATTTTCATCATCGTCCATGACCCGACAAAATTCGGGCAGTTACCTGCCGCATGCCATGTTGATCCCGAAGTCAGCTCGTTTTTTTCAAGCAGAACAACATCTGTCCAGCCCAATTTGGCAAGATGATATAATACCGATGCACCCACCGAACCACCGCCGATCACAACGACGCGTGCGCTTTTTGGCAGTTTTGTTGTTGCCTGCTTGGTCTCGGTTTGTAGTGTTTGTTGTTCGTTCATATCATGTCCTCAGTCATATTCAGTCTAATACAAATGTTCTAATAAATAGGCGGCGCAATCACCCAGATCAGCACCGCCGGAACGTCGCCTTCATTCACCCATGACACGGTTTCACCGGCAAAACGGAAGCTGTCGCCTGCTTCCAGCACAAATCGCGCGCCATCGATAAACAATACAAGGCTGCCTTCGATCACATAACCGGCTTCTTCACTTTGCCGGATAAAGGGTTCCGGACAGCGCGCACCCGGGGCAAATACCGAATGCACAATTTCAAATGCGCCGCCAAGATCAGGCGATAAAAGGCTTTCAACCAGACCTTTGGTATCGTCACTCATCGACCGGCGTGAATGCCCGCGAACGACATACTGGCTTTCAGGATCATCATCACTGGATGAAAAAAAGAAACTGACCGGCAGATTAAACAAGCCAGCTATGCGGCGGATATCTTCTAGCGCTGGTTCGGAAACGCCGCGTTCAACCTGTGACAGCCAGCCAACCGAGCGTTCAAGATGATTGGCCAGATCGCTTAACGTCCAGTTACGGGATCGCCGCAGGGCGCGTATGTCGCTTCCGATCTGACCTGTTGATCGTAGCGGCGCACTGGCAATTGACTGTTTATCCATCTTCACAAGCATGATTGACTCACTTTCCTACCCAATCACCTTGAGAGCAGAAAATGAAAAAATCAAACAGATTTTCATATATGGATGTGTTTAAGTCGTTTTTTTCATTTCGCTAATATAGTTATCAGCGGATTTTCTAGCGCAAAGACGGATCAAACCGGCTGGGTGTTTCATCACTTTGATCGAGGGCGTTTGGTGCCATATCCTCGCCTGTTGCGCCTGTCATCCAGATCAAGGCGATAAATAGTCCTTTTGCCCGCGGCAAAGTCACATAAACACCAAGCAACATAATGGCCGATAATATGACACAGGCGATCCAGAGCGGAATCGAATCATCGCGTCCAAAATAGAGCATAAGCGGTACAACCACATGGCCAAGCACAAGTATGGTCACCCACGCAGGCCCATCATCGGCGCTGATATGGCTGAAATCGGTACCACAGGCTTCACATTCTTTGACCGGCTTTAGATAACCACGCAACAAAGTACCAACGCCGCATTGCGGGCAACGCCGCTGCAAGCCACGCGTCAAAGCGGTGCCATATGAAATAGGGGACGTCGGGGTCTGCATTCTGCCTGATCCTGCCTGTTTTGTATGATGTATGCTCATTACCCCATACAGCTAGCATGTTTTGGCCTTTATGCCTATGGACTGGACATGCGCCACAGCGACACAGGCCTGTCGGGCAATAACTGTGACTATGACATCAGAAACTGGCGATAAGACCCGTATTGATCTGGCGGTTTTTCTGTCCTGCCAAATTGCCCCAATTGTGATGTGTTGCGCCTTCGACAAACCAGCGAAAGGCGGCATCCCCGCCGGATCGGGTGAATTCACTGTTAAACCGCGCATGACACGCAGGTCGTAACGGCCGGATCGATTTGCAGCCGCGCGGGCTTGATCGGCTCATCACATCGCAGACAATATCCGTAATCGTCAGCTTCAATACGCTGCAACGCCGCCGCCAGAATGCCAAGCCGCTGTTGCCGTCTTTCTTCGCGCGC
>JBMZPN010000224.1:0-2090 GCA_049620845.1 Puniceispirillum sp. (SeqCode) | reverse complement strand
TCATATCCCGTCAAACAAAGAGGATGAAGGTATGGGGCTTTGCGCTGGCGCATATATGGGCGGCAAAAGAAGCGCCATCATCATGCAAAATACGGCCATTGGCGTGACCATCAATACGCTGGTAACACTCATTCAATATTATAACATTCCCCTGCCCATGCTGATCAGCTATCGCGGCGAACTTGGCGAACCTGTCGCCTGTCAGGTGGAAATGGCCGTCCATACCAAGGCGTTGCTCGCACAGTTGAACATTCCGACCTATCATTTTCATCACCCGGATGATGTGCATGAACTGGACAGCATTCTCAAATACAGCTTTATGGGCAAAAAACCTGTAGCCATTTTGACTGACGCCAGCTTTTGGCAGGGAGCGTAAGTGATGATTCGTAGCGAAGTATTAAAAAACCTGATCCCGATCATCTCTGACCAGCTTGTTGTGTCAAATATCGGCTTGCCCTCGCAAGAACTTCATATGCTGGATGACCAGCCAAGCAATTTTTACATGCTTGGAACAATGGGCCTCGCCTCGTCAATCGGGCTTGGTCTGGCATTGGCACAATCTGCCAAGGTGATTGCCATTGATGGTGACGGGTCTATTCTGACAAATCTTGGAACGTTGCCAACAATTGCCAATAATACGGCTGACAATTTTATCCTGCTGATCATTGACAATGGCAGCTATGGATCGACCGGTGACCAGCCAACATATGCAGGGCGCAAAACGTCTTTGGCGAAAGTGGCTGAAGCTTGCGGTTGTGAAAATGTTGTGGAATGCAGCGCCGAAGACACGCCAGCCGCGGTAAAGGCGGCGCTTGATGGCCAACAAATGACCATCATCGTTAGCAAATGCGAGTCAGGCAACATTAAGGTACCAGTGATCGATATGGACGCACCCGTGATCCGCGACCGGTTCATGCGTGAGGTGGCCCGTCGTAACGCCTAGCTGGAACATGACAAAGACACGTCGCCACCATTGCCGCGCTTGGTTGATTGTCCTGGCGTTGCTATGGCCGGTGGCGGCAAGCCTCCCAGCCGCCGCTGACACTGCCGAAAGATTTGTTGGTACGGTGCTGTTTATGCGTCATGCCTTGGCACCGGGTTTTGGCGACCCAGATCATTTTTCTATCAAAGATTGTAATACACAGCGCAATCTTGATGAAACTGGACGGGCGCAGGCCCGGGCGATTGGTGCCAAACTGGCCGCGGCTGATATCAAATTTTCAGCAATTTATTCAAGTTACTGGTGTCGCTGTCTTGAAACCGCCCAGCTACTAGGTTTGGGTGCTGTCACACCCTTTGACGGGTTAAATTCATTTTTTCAGAACCATGCACCGCGGGACGCCGCGCTGGCAAAATTGCGCCAGAAACTTGACAGCTTATCACCATCGGCACCTGCCAGCTTGATGGTCACACATTCGGTGACAATCCGCGCGATCACAGGCTTGTCGGTCGCATCGGGCGGCGTGGTGATTTACGACCTGAAAACTGGCACAGCCCGGGAACTGTCCCTGTCATCATTATGACAAGGCATGTCACCGCCATAGTTTGATCTGCTTACTTGTCGGGCTGAGCCGCAGTCGTCACCGTTTCTTTGACCTTGCGAATGGCCATCCATACAGCCAGCGCAATGATCGGTACGGCTCCTGCCTTGATATATGACAAAGACAAACCCCACTGATCAATCGGCAGACTGACCGCGATATAGCCAACCAGCCCAACACCATAATAGGTAACCGCAGCGATCGACAGTCGTTCAACCGTCTGTTGCAATCGTAATTGATGTTTGGCGCGCTGGTCCATTGACTGCAACAAATCGCGATTTTGTCGCTGTATCACCAATTCCGTTTGCGTCCGCAGCAAGGCGCCTGCCCGGTTAATACGTTGTGACAGGCTAGCCAACCGTTCAGAAAAGGCAGTGCAACTATCCATCGCCGGTGTCATGCGGCGATCAAGAAACCCACGTGCACCTTGAAACCCAGACAATCTGGTTAGCTGCATACGCTCTAACCGGCCGGTCAAAATGCCAAGATATGCCTTGGTGGCGGACAGCCGATAAGATGTGCGCGAATAGATATCTTCGACATCAGCGG
>JBMZPN010000223.1:0-2101 GCA_049620845.1 Puniceispirillum sp. (SeqCode) | reverse complement strand
AGGCTGCCCAGCTTGGTGATATCGAACTGGCGACCTGCCATCTGATGATGGTGATTTTTTCCATGATTGCGTTTGGCCTTGATGGGTTCGCCCATGCTGCCGAAGCGCTGGTTGGCGCGGCCATAGGCCGGAATGACCGCAGCATGCTTGATCGGGCGATTTTACGCACCAATTGTCTGGCTGTCCTGACCGCTATTCTGATGGCGCTGATAATCTGGCTTGGCCGTGATATCATCATTGGTTTGCTGACACAGCAGGACGAACTTATAGCGCTGACCGCGGCAAACTGGATGTGGGTCATCCTGCTTGCACCAGCGTCATGGTTTGCATTCCAGCTTGATGGCATTTTCATTGGCGCCACGCGCACCGGAGAAATGCGTAATGCGATGATAATGACCACCATTTTATTCATTGTTCTGGTCTGGGGATTGCGCGAATATGGCATTAGCGGACTGATGGGTGCCTTTGCCCTCTATCTTGCCTTGCGCGGCTTCACGCTTTGGCCTTATCTTGGGCGTGTGCGTAAAATGGCAGATACTTGAAAGCGGAAGATTTACATGGCGGACATATATAATAACGCATCTGATTTTGGCCTGATCGCGCCGGCATCTGCCCCTGACAATATCCTGCCTTTATATCTGCTCACAGCCGATATGTGGGATGCATGGTATAAAACAGCAGCCGCGCATCATAAACGCTGGCTAGACGCGCAAGGGTTCAAACCGAAAGCAGGGCGCGTTATCACCTTGCCTGGTCTGGATGGTGCGCTCACCGGCGCCGTAGCCATCATCGGCGAACGGCCAATCTGGGACGCCGCCGCCATCGCCAACGGATTACCCGAACAGATATGGCAGATCGACAGCATATCAACCGACGACACTATTCATGACAGCTTTTTGCTAGGCTGGGCACTGGCGCATTACCGTTATATGACCTATCGCGACAAAGCCGCCCCCGCGCGCGCATCGCTGATGCTGCCGGTGGATGCAGATTCAGCACGCATTCTGGGTCTGGCTAGCGGCATCTATCTGGGTCGTGACATGATTAACATGCCGCCAAACAAGATGAATCCGGCAGGGCTTGAAGACACCGCCCGCGCCGTGGCCAAAACCCATAAAGCCAAGATAAGCGTCATTTCGGGTGCCAAGCTGGCATCGGGCTTTCCGGCTATCGATTGTGTTGGCCGCGCGGCTGAATGTCCGCCGCGCCTGATTGATATGCGCTGGGGCAAAAGCGGGCCAAAAATCACGCTGATTGGCAAAGGCATAACCTTTGATTCCGGCGGTCTTGATCTCAAGCCCTCAAAAGCTATGGAAATGATGAAAAAGGATATGGGCGGCAGTGCCATCGCCCTTGGTCTGGCCAATGCGCTGATGCATGCCGGCATACCGATCCAGCTGCGCGTGCTTATTCCAACCGCCGAAAATGCTGTCTCTGATCGGTCAATGCGGCCACTCGATATCATCGATACGCGCGCAGACATTAAGGTCGAGATCGGCAATACCGATGCCGAAGGTCGTCTGGTACTGGCCGATGCCATCACCTATGCGCGCGAAGACGACCCTGACTTCATGATCGATTTTGCGACCCTGACTGGCGCCGCACGCGTTGCGCTTGGCACCGAATTGCCCGCCCTTTTTGCCAATGATGATACTGTCGCGCGTTCGGTCATCGACGCCAGTAACGCGGCACATGATCCGCTCTGGCAATTACCGTTATTTGATGATTATGACCGCTATCTTGATGCGGGCTATGCCGCCATGTCCAGCACCGGTGCCAGCGGCTATGGCGGCGCGATCACGGCAGCCTTGTTCCTGCGTCGTTTTGCTGGTGCTGACAGCAACTGGGCGCATATTGATGTGATGGCATGGAACCTCTCGGGTCGTCCCGGGCGGCCAAAAGGCGGCGAGGTCATGAGCTTGCGCGCCTTATTCGACTATATTGACGGGCTAGCCCGCACCTAATAGCCACGATCCCAGTCAACCTGATTCGCTGGCACCTTGCCTGCCATGATATCGGTGATCGCTGTTGCCACCTGTCTGGCGGCGGTTTGCGGATTGGTCTGCGCGGCCACATGCGGCCAGACGCTGATTTTCGGATG
>JBMZPN010000222.1:0-2226 GCA_049620845.1 Puniceispirillum sp. (SeqCode) | reverse complement strand
TTATATTCATAGTAGAAAGACCAATATGGCACACCTAACCCCTTTTCATCTTGATATACCCGAAGATACGATTGCGACGATAAAAGCACGCGTTGCCTCTTATCCATGGCACGAAATGCCGGATGATGGTGGCTGGGATTATGGCGTCAATTTAGATTATATGAAGGAAATATGCGCTTATTGGGTTGAAGAATTTGACTGGTACAAACAACAAGCTGCTATCAACCGGTTTGATCAATTTACCTCACCAGTTGACGGTGTTGATTTACATTTCATTCATGAAAAAGGAAGTGGTTCAAATCCCAAGCCACTTATCATAAGTCATGGTTGGCCTGGAACGGTTGTTGAATTTCTCGATTTTATCGACTTGCTTGCCCATCCCGAACGTTTTGGTGGTGATGTCGAAGATGCCTTTGACGTAGTAGCGCCCTCATTACCGGGCTTTGGATTTTCCGGCAGGCCACCGCGTCCTTGGGGGCCACGCCGCATGGCCAAGGCTCTTAACAGCCTGATGACCGACACCCTCGGCTATGACAGCTATATAGCTCAAGGCGGGGATTGGGGCGGGGCAGTGTCAAGTTTTCTTGGATATGACCATCCCTCCAATTGCCGTGCCATTCATATCAACATCCTGACAATGCGCCACCCTGACGGGCCACAAACAGCTGCAGAACAGGCCTGGGCCGACCAATTCGAGATCGATCAGATCATGGAGAACGGCTATCGTACACAACAGGCCACACGCCCACAAACACTCAGCTATGCAATGATGGATAGTCCAGTTGGTGTTGCCGCATGGATTCTGGAAAAGATGAATTCATGGTCGGACACGGTGGGAAATGATGTTGAGAGCGTTTATAGCAAAGACCAGCTTTTAACCAACATCATGGTCTATATCGTCACCCGGACATTTAATACAGCATCATGGATTTATTATGGGCGGCGCGAAGAAGGAGGACGCATCCTCTGCCCTGAAGGGCGGCGTGTTGAGGTGCCAACTGCTTGTGCATTATTCCCAAAGGAATTGCTGGCATGGCCACCGAAAACCTATGCCGAGCGTCTTTACAATGTCACCCAATGGACCGAAATGCCGCGTGGCGGGCATTTTGCGGCAATGGAACAACCGGAATTGCTGATCGATGATATCCGAAAATTCGCCCGCAGTTTGGGATAAGGTAAGACCTGCCCCTGATGCAATGACTATGACCATTATCTATAACTTGCTATAATGAAGGAGAGTTTCATGTCTCAGACAAAGACGCATTTCCATCTCATCAAAGACAATATCAGCCTTACAACACAGGCATTTATTGACGGAAATTATTGTGATGCCGCCGATGGTGACCGACTTGAAACCTCAAATCCGGCAACCGGTGAAACGATCACCAGCTTTGCCCATTGTAAAGCCACCGATGTCGACCGCGCTGTTGCTGCTGGCCGCCGCGTTTTCAATGAAGGCACATGGTCACGTTCAGCACCAGAATATCGCAAGGAAGTGCTGTTAAAACTAGCTGCGTTGGTCGAACAGAACAAAGAAGAACTTGCCGTTCTGGAAAGTATTGACGCTGGTAAAACCATTACCGACTGTCTTCATGAGGTTGGCACTGAAGCTCCAGCTTTTTTCCGCTGGTATGCTGAACTGGCTGATAAGACATTTGGCAAAATTGCACCGACAGGCGATGACGCAATGGCGCTTATTGTCAAGGAACCAGCAGGAGTTGCCGGCGCCATCCTACCGTGGAACTTCCCGTTCTTGATGGCGGTGTGGAAAATTGCCCCGGCACTTGCGGCTGGCTGTTCGATTGTTGTGAAACCTGCTGAACAGACGCCACTTAGCACGATCAGGCTTGGCGCGCTATTGAATGAAGCTGGCGTGCCTGCTGGCGTGGTCAGCATCCTTCCTGGTCTTGGCGAAACAGCTGGCCAGGCCATTGGTATGCATGATGACATTGACACTGTTTCCTTTACCGGCTCAACCGAAGTTGGGCGCATGTTCATGCGCTATTCCGGCGACAGTAATCTGAAAAGTGTCGGTCTGGAAATGGGCGGCAAAAGCCCCTTCATTGTTCTCGATGATGCGGCCATAAATGATGATCTGATCGAACATGCGGCGATGGCGGCCTTCTGGAATGGCGGGCAGAACTGTTCGGCTAATATGCGGCAGATCATTGCCAAACCGCTGGTTGATGATTTCATGGATAAAATCCTGAAACGTGTTGCCGCGTT
>JBMZPN010000221.1:0-2268 GCA_049620845.1 Puniceispirillum sp. (SeqCode) | reverse complement strand
CTGTCTAATGGACTGTCCTTGGCTTACACTCCAGCCCAGCCAGGAGTCGCCAAATTTTTGGAGCGCGCTGCCGTTCGGTGGCAAAAAGTACAGGGCATAGCGGGTGAACTTTTTGTTCATTTTTTGAGCCTCCCAGCACCAAATGATAAGCAGAAAACAAAAACTTAGCTATAAAATGTGTCAGATAAATATCCGTGTCACTAAAGTGAAATAAACCTGAATTAACATCCGATGCAGTGAACATACAGAAGAAAAAATCATGATAGAAACAGTTTTTGCAAACGCCAAAATCATTACTGAAAACGCAATTATACAAGGCACACTTATGTTTGCGGACGGTGTTATCCGTTCTATCGACAGCGGCCGGAGCGTGCCCTCAGGGGCCATTGATTGTGAAGGCGATTACGTTGCTCCAGGTTTGATCG
Organism: Puniceispirillum sp. (SeqCode); assembly: GCA_049620845.1. Taxonomy (GTDB): domain Bacteria; phylum Pseudomonadota; class Alphaproteobacteria; order Puniceispirillales; family Puniceispirillaceae; genus Puniceispirillum. The sequence continues at coordinate 1,843 of JBMZPN010000221.1, read as the reverse complement.
AGTTGCACACAGACAATCTAGAGCGCCATCTAACCCCGCGTCCTAAAGTCAATTGGCCAAAACGTGCGGCGGTTCTTGGCCATGACCGAGAGCTTGCCGGCGCTGGCATAACGTCAGTCTTTGACGCGCTTAGAGTTGGTTCAGAGGCTGATCAGAAACGCCAGGGGTATTTACGATACGCCCGAGAGACGGTCGATCATATTCTTGATCAAATTAATCATCGTGCGCTCAAGGTTTCACATCACATACATCTTCGCGCTGAGCTTTGCACGGAGACACTAGTTGAGGAATTATATGAATTCTCTGAAAATGACCGTGTCCGCCTTGTCTCCTTAATGGACCACACACCTGGACAGCGTCAATTCCGTGATTTGTCGAAACACCGTGAATATCTGGTAGGGAAGCATGGCTATAATGATGCTGAGGTCGAAGCCCACTGGACCAAGTTAAGAGAGTTACAAACACTGTATTTGGAAAAAAACCGTGCTGCCACCGTGGCCTATGCAACAGAAGTTGGAGCTATTTTGGCAAGCCACGATGACACAACGCTAGAGGATGTCTTGGAGTCAGATAGGTTGGGCATTACCGTTGCCGAGTTTCCGACGACGCTTGAAGCAGCTGAGGCTTGCAGGGCAAAGGCACAATTTATTGTCATGGGTGCGCCAAACATCGTCCGAGGTGGCTCACATTCCGGGAATGTCGCAGCACAGGAACTCGCGAGAGGTGGGCTTTTGGACATTTTAAGCTCAGACTATGTTCCTGCGGCACTATTAAACGCAGCTGTCAGTCTTGGTACCCTGCTGGAGGATATGGCTGCTGGGATTCGCACGGTGACTGCGTGCCCGGCGGATGCAGTCGGCTTTGATGACCGTGGTCGCATAGCTCCAGAAAAGCGCGCTGATCTTGTTCGGTTTGCAATGCATGACGGCCTGCCAATAATTAAATCTGTCTGGTCACGAGGTCAGCGCATTGCCTAGCGTTAATTTCATCAGTGACGCTATGATGGCAATTAATGATTGTGAGGAGCCATCACACAATTTTACGCCAGAGATCCGACGATTTGCACTAAAAAAGTAGTTTGCTTATCCCTTCCCACTCATCATGGCGTAGTTTAAGTGCATAGGACTTATTGTCGCCCCCGACCAAATCGTGCAGATCAAATTTTGGTGAGGTGTTGGTAAAATTGTGCACATGCGAGATGATATGATGCTCATCGACTAAAACAACGCCGAATGCTGGCTCTGTTAGATCGCCACGAATTGTGGTGTCATCTCCGTCTAAATCGAGGCGACACTGATGGTTTAAGCCGCGCATGAAGGAAAAGGAAAGACCATGGCAAGTGCCACTTATTACACGGTGAACATGACCGAAAAAAAGATGTCGGATTTTGTCCCGATGTCGTTTCAGCAAATCTAATACCTTGTGCCCATCTTTGTTACTTATCTTATCTAGGCTTGCTATGCCAACGTTGAAAGGTGGGTGATGCATGAAAACGATCCCAGGTTGTTTTAAGTCTGCTAGGGTCTCATCAAGCCATTTGAGCCGGTTTTCGCAAAATGCGCCGTGATGTCCATCTGGAGCTTTTGTATCAGTCAAGATAAATGGGCCAACTGACGTTTCCAATTTTTGCTGAAGAAAGCCATATTTGTCCAATTTAGCTGTATTAAAAGTTCTATCAATACAATCTCTATCATCGTGATTGCCCGTCATTAAATAGTAGGGTATCGGCAACTTTTCTATAATATTGAAAAATGCTTCGTAAGCGGACTTATCCCCCCAATGCGTCAGATCGCCAGTGATGACCACAAACGCAGCGTCCGCATGATTTTTGGAAATGTCCTCG
>JBMZPN010000220.1:0-2293 GCA_049620845.1 Puniceispirillum sp. (SeqCode) | reverse complement strand
TGCTAGAGGCTGAATTGATGGCCTATCTGGCCGCGCGGCATCGTACTGGCTTGCCAACATCCTTTCCAGCTACCACCGGATGCGCCATGCCTGTCTGTGGTGGCCGCTTTGCCCAGCCATCAGATCAGCGCGTCTGATCCGGTAACATAGAATGGCCGATAGGCAGGTGGTGCCGGCAGCATCTCGCGAATATCGGCAAAGGGAAAGCGCGCTGCCATCCGATAGGCTTCGGCGTAATGGCCGTCGGGGGCGTTGCATTGCGCGGCGCGATATCGGTTCATCAGGGCGCTTGCCGCGGCGAATCTTTCCGGCTCCTGGCTGTCATGCGCCATAATGGCGGCTTGTTTGGCGGCAAAAAACGGGGTGATATCGACATAGAAATCCGGCGTGAAGCCTACCCCCATCAACGTTTCGGCAAACAGAACCGGACAGGTAAAACCAACCGCATCGGTCACATAATGCGACAAGGCGCGATGGTCGGGATGATAGTCATCGGGCGCATGGGTGACAACCAGATCGGGTTTGCACCCTTGCAGGAAGCGTGTAATCACCCCGCGCGCATCAGCCGCATTGGCAAGGCCGCCATCGGGCAGGCCAAGCAAGTTTGGCGTGGCAAGCGCGGTCAGGCCGCTGACGGTTTCCTTTGCCCGTGTTGCGGCCAGTTCGGCACCCGGATTATCACCGCCTGCTGCCCCATCGGTGGCAACGCCGATGCTGATTTCATCGCCACGTGCCTTGCAAGCGGCCAGAAACCCGTAGAAGAAAATTTCCACATCATCGGGATGCGCCCCTATGCCAACGATTTTCATCCTGCGGACTCCTTCACCTGATTCCAAGACTAGCCTTTTGCCCCATAGATCGGCTTTAATGCATATCATAACAACGGAACAGTATGCGTCAATTCATGCACAGTGACAGCCATCATGCAAAGTGACAGTGAAATGGAAAATATCCGCCAGAAACATACCAATCACCTGCCGCCCAAGCTGACAGGCTATATTGAGGGCTATTATGGCCATCTGCTTGGCTGGGATGATCGCTTGCGGCTTCTGGATAGGCTGGCGTCATTGTCGATGAATGCCTATCTCTATGCGCCCAAGGATGATCCCTGCCATCGTTTTCACTGGCGGGTCGATTATGATTCTGACTGGCGCGCGGGTTTTGCGCAATTCTGTCGTGATGCCCATGCGCGGCATATTTCGGTGATCGCGGGCATTGCTCCGGGGCTTGATTTTGATTTTGCCGATCTTGATAAGGCCACTAGTGCCCAGAAGAATGCCAAGCAGAATGATCTTACAATCCTATGTAACAAGGCAGCCCAGCTACGCGCTGATGGTGCTGACCATATCGCCTTATTGATGGATGATATTGCCGCCGATTTTGGCCAGCGTGCTGGTGCCTATAAAAGCGAAGGCACAGCGCATGCCGAGCTTGCCAATCGTCTGGCTGCCTATCTTGATTGTCCGGTTATTCTGGTGCCGCGTATTTATGCAGATGAACTGGTTACCGATGCCGATGCGCAATCCGCATCCTATCTTGATGATCTGGCATCCAGCCTCGATCCGGCATCTGCCATCATGCATTGTGGCAGTCATATTGTTGCGCCTGTCATCGGCAAAGACGATATCTTGGTGCGTTCGCATGCGCTCGGCCATCGTGTTATTATCTGGGACAATATCTATGCGCAGGATTACTGTCCGCGCCGCCTGTTTATTGGGCCTTATCGTGGGCGGGATATGGCTGATGACATTATGCTCAACCCAACCGGCATGATCGAGACGGATTTGCTCTTGCTGGATATCATGGCAGACACGCAAAGCTGGCCAGATACTATAAAGGCGGCGGGCATACCGGACGAATTTGTCACACTGGCGGCGTATTTTGACGCCCCATATGGATTTGCCCCCGCATTTGACATGCCCGAAGATGCTGATGCGCTGGCGGCGCTGGAAGTGCTTTTATGGTCATGGAAATCACCATTACAACGTGAATGGTATCCATTTCTGATGGGGCTGAAGCATGATATTCTTGTGCAGAATGGGGCATTGCCCGCTTTGCGCATTACCAAGACCCAGACACCAGCCCTTGCATTGCATATATTGTCCTCGCAGAATGGCGCCGGCGCAGATGATGAAAGCTAGGCTAAAACCGAATACAGCATCCGCGCCGCGCTGATAATCAGGAACAGCGCAAAGGCGCGTTTCAGCCGCAACGGATCAAGCGCATGCGCAAGGCGGCTTCCCACTGGCGCGGTAAAAATACTGACACTGAACAGTAATGCTACAACAGGCAG
>JBMZPN010000219.1:0-2302 GCA_049620845.1 Puniceispirillum sp. (SeqCode) | reverse complement strand
AAGCGCTGCCGCAACAGATACCAGCTGCTTTGGCGATACATCCACATATTCGATATCGGTAGGACGGGCCAGACCGATTTCCCCTGCCCGGCGTACCGGGATAAGCTCGCCTACAAACGCGCCCTTATCATCCAGCTCGGCATTCGCCTGAGCAATGGTATAGCGTCCCTCTTCCATAGCAGAGATATAACGATACTCATCTGTGACACTGCCATCTACAACCTTGCGATACGGTGTTTCGATAAAGCCATAGCGGTTAATCTGGGCATAGGTTGCCAGCGAGTTGATCAGACCAATATTCGGCCCTTCCGGTGTTTCAATCGGACAGATACGGCCATAATGCGTTGGATGCACATCGCGCACCTCAAACCCGGCCCGTTCCCGCGTCAAACCACCCGGCCCAAGTGCCGATACACGTCTTTTATGTGTAATTTCAGATAGCGGATTCGTCTGATCCATAAATTGCGACAATTGTGAAGAACCAAAGAATTCACGTACCGCAGCGGCGGCAGGCTTGGCATTAATCAGGTCTGCCGGCATGACCGTGTCAATTTCGACCGATCCCATACGCTCACGAATAGCGCGTTCCATCCGCAACAGACCCACACGGTACTGATTTTCCATCAGCTCGCCAACCGAACGCACACGCCGATTGCCCAAATGGTCAATATCATCCACTTCACCATGCCCATCTTTCAGATCCACCAGAACCTTCAGAACCGACATAATGTCCTGTTTACGCAGCACCCGCATATCATCTGTTGTATCCAAATCCAGACGACCGTTCATTTTCACCCTGCCAACCGCAGACAAATCATATTTTTCGTCATCAAAGAACAGGCTGGTAAACAGCTCATGGGCGCTTTCCAGTGTTGGCGGCTCACCCGGGCGCATAACGCGGTAGATATCCACCAGCGCCTCTGCCCGGCTGTTGTTGCGATCAGATGCCAAGGTGTTCCGCAGATGCGGCCCAACATTTACATTGTCGATACCCAGCACGTTAAAGCTGGTGATATCGTTTGATGCGAACAGGTTCAGCATTTCTTCAGAAATTTCATCGCCAGCTTCTGCCAGCACGACACCAGAGCTCATATCCACAATATCATTGGAAATAAAGCGGCCAATTACATCACTATCCTCAGCTACAATAAAGGACAAGCCGCCCTCTTCCAGCTTGCGCAAGGCACGCGGGGTCAGCTTTGTTCCCGCTTCAGCGGCAACTTCCCCGGTATCGGCATTCACCAAATCGCGGGTAATGGTAGTGCCGCGATAGCTGTCCGCAACAAACCCGCAACGCCAGTTATCGCCATCACGTTCATATGGCACGGTGCTGTAAAACGCATTCAGGATTTCATCCCGGCTCATACCGTAAATTTCGGACGGATCGACAACTTCTTCAGCTTCGGCAGCCGCTTCCATGCGTGCCAGGCTCTCATCATCAGGCAGCGCCATCAAAAAGGTTGTCGCCGGCAATTTACGCTTGCGGTCAATTCGTACATTCAAAATGTCCTTGGCATCGAATTCGATATCGAGCCAGGAACCGCGATACGGGATCACGCGTGCTGCGAACAGCAACTTGCCGGAAGAATGGGTCTTGCCCTTGTCATGGTCAAAAAATACGCCTGGTGAGCGGTGCATTTGTGATACTATCACCCGCTCTGTTCCATTGACGATAAAGGTACCATTGCTGGTCATCAGGGGCATATCGCCCATGTAGACATCTTGCTCTTTGATATCGCGGATAGATTTTGCGCCAGTATCCTCGTCAATTTCCCAGACCACCAAACGCAAGGTAACCTTTAGCGGAGACGCAAAGGTCAGGCCGCGCTGCTGACATTCCTCGACATCATATTTTGGGGCTTCAAGCTCATATGAATGGAATTCCAGGATAGCGCGTCCGGCAAAATCATGAATCGGGAATACAGATGCGAAGCTCTCTTGCAGGCCGGTGTTCTGGCGATCTTCTTTGGTTACGCCAAGCTGCAGAAACTGATCATAGCTTGACCGTTGTACCTCAATCAGATTTGGCATTTGTGCCACTTCTGATAGATGACCAAAAAACCGTCTTACGCGTTTCCGACTATTGAGACTGCTCACACGCTTTGCCATCTGCTATACCTCGTTATTTTGAGTTGACCTCTATGTTTGCGCAACATTTCCGGCCTTTATTTTATCCAAAACCCGCATGTATGGGATGCAGGGGGTGTTTAAAACGTCCTGCACCGGGCTCTCAAAATACGAGAGTCCGGTGCGAAACATTATAAGTTTTTAGGTCCAGACAAACTCAATTACTTGAGTTCTA
>JBMZPN010000218.1:0-2318 GCA_049620845.1 Puniceispirillum sp. (SeqCode) | reverse complement strand
TGGCATTCTGACTGCACTTATATGGAATACGTTACCCATAATGTCCTATCAGATGTGACGCGAGAGGACATGATCTTGCAAAATAGCACTGGCGGCAAAGCCGTGCTTAGGCGATTATACCCCCATGAATGAACTTGATTTCGGCGATGCCAATAAAGACGTACCACTGGCCGAAGCCCTGCGTCCCAGAACACTGGATGACGTAGTCGGGCAGGATGGCCTGATGGGCGATGACGGACGCCTCAGCCTGATGCTGGCGCGTGGCAATCTGGCGTCAATCATCCTGTGGGGGCCGCCCGGCACAGGCAAGACCACGATTGCGCGTTTGCTGGCCGATGCCGCCGATATGGAATTTGAGCCTGTATCGGCTGTTTTTGATGGCGTTGCCGATCTGCGCAAAATCTTTACCCGCGCCGAAACCCGCCTGCGTGATGGCAGGCGCACCTTGCTATTTGTCGATGAAGTGCATCGTTTCAACAAAGCCCAGCAGGATGGCCTTCTGCCGCGGGTTGAGGATGGCACCGTGACATTGGTGGGGGCAACCACCGAAAACCCGTCTTTTGCGCTCAATGGGGCGCTATTGTCGCGGGCACAGGTGCTGATGCTCGAACGGCTGAATAATGCCGCCCTTGAAGCGATCCTGAAACGCGTCGAGGCGCATATAGACGCACCCTTGGCGCTTGATGATGATGCGCGTGCCGCCCTCATTGCGATGGCTGATGGCGATGGGCGTTATCTGCTCAATATGGCGTCCTTGCTGGTTGATCTGCCCGCAACACCCTTGCTTGACCTTGATGCCATGACGCGGCTTGTAACCAGCAAGGCACCCGCTTTCGACAAGGCTGGTGACCAGCATTACAATCTTATGTCGGCTTTACATAAAACCTTGCGCTCATCAGATGCCGATGCCGGCCTATACTGGCTGGCGCGCATGCTGGCGGGGGGCGAGGATCCGCATTATATCCTGCGGCGGATGACGCGCTTTGCCTCGGAAGATATCGGTCTGGCCGAACCCGAAGCCTTGCCGCGTGCCTTGGCGGCATGGCAGGCTTATGAACGGCTTGGCAGTCCGGAAGGCGATCTGGCCATTGCCGGTTTGGTGATCTATCTGGCCACCGCACCCAAATCAAACGCTGCCTATGCCGCATTCAAAGCCGCGACTGTTGCCGCCGCATCAACCGGATCGCTATCGCCGCCCGCGCATATTCTGAATGCGCCAACCAAAATGATGAAAGAGCTTGGCTACGGCGCGAATTATCAATATGACCATGATGATCCAGACGGGTTTTCCGGACAGAATTGTTTTCCTGATGAAATGGAACGCGCCAAATTCTATCATCCTGTCGAGCGCGGATATGAACGCGAAATTGCCAAACGGCTTGCATATTGGAATAAGTTGAGACAGCAGAAACATGTGGGTGATGGCAATGACGCATAGGCATGAGGACAAGGATAATGGCGGCTGTGACGATGCCTAGCTTTATGATGCTGTTTGTTGTTGCCACTGGCGGTGCGATCGGTGCGGTGATCCGCTATCTTGTATCTATATGGGTTGGCGCTGGCCTGTTCGGCATATCGGGACCTTTGGCAACGCTTGCCGTGAATATAGCTGGCTGCGGGCTGATGGGGCTTCTGGCGGGCGCTGTTGCAGGCGGCATGCTAATACCCGAAGCGTGGCGCGGCTTTGTCACTGTCGGCCTGTTGGGGGCTTTGACCACCTTTTCCAGCTTTGCGCTCGATGCGGGAAACCTGTTACAGCGTCAGGGTATATTGACAGCAGGTGCATATGTGGCGGCGTCAGTTCTAATATCTTTACTTGTTTTTGCGCTGGCTTTTGCGCTGATGCGTAGTTTAATGGGGGCGCAATAATGGCATCTTCCGACCCCGCGAAATGGCGTTTTGAAACAATCCCCGAAGATGAAGATGGCAGTCGGCTGGATCGCTTTTTGCGCCGCCTTGTGCCCGGACTGGGACAGGGACAGATCGAAAAGATGTTGCGTAACGGTCTGATCCGTATTGACGGTGCCAAAGCCAAATCGGCCAGCCGAGTTGCAACAGGGCAATCGGTTCGCCTGCCATTATCGATTGATACGCTGGTATCGGCCAAACCGGATGCAAAATCTACGGCCAAGCCGCTTGCCGCCCCGTCTATTGGCGGCGGACCCTTGCAGAAAACCTTTGATGATATGGTGATTGGCGAGGGGCGCGGCTGGATCGCGCTCAATAAGCCAGGCGGGCTGGCGGTACAGGGCGGTACTGGTACGAAACAGCATGTTGACGGGATGCTGGCGGCGCTGGCGGCGCGTGGCGGTGATCGT
>JBMZPN010000217.1:0-2321 GCA_049620845.1 Puniceispirillum sp. (SeqCode) | reverse complement strand
CACGCTATTGGTATGGCGACATGCTGATTGTGGGCGGCGGTACATGCGGATTACTTGCAGCCTTGATCGCAAGTCGAAGCGGTGCGCGTGTGATGCTTGTTGATGACCACCCCGACCTGGGCGGATATTTGCGGTCAAGCCAGACCATGATTGATGGTAAAACTGCGATGGATTGGGTCAAGGATGTCATTGCCGAGCTTGATGCTAATCCAGAAGTCACCATTCTCAGAGATGCCACTGCCTGGGGGTATCGTGAGGACAATCAGCTTCTCATAACAGAACGTAATCCTTCTGAAGATCATGTATTCCAGCGAGGCTGGAAAGTCAGAGCAAGCCAAGTCGTCCTTGCAACTGGTGCGATTGAAAGAAATCTCATTTTCGCCAACAATGACCGGCCAGGCGTAATGCTGGCATCGGCTGTGCAACAATATGTCAATAAATTTGCTGTAACGCCCGGTCGACGTACCGTCATTTTTACCAATAATAGCAGCGCCTATGCGCTAGCGCATGACCTTCAGGCCGCTAACAAGGAAGTTGCCGCTATTATTGATAGTCGCCCATTCGATATTATCGGTGCAGAAAAAGACGGGCTTGATATACCCATTTATGCAAAGCATCAGATTATTACCGTGCATGGCAGCAAACATCTCAACGCTATCAGCATCTGTGATGCGGATGGTAAAATATCACGCCTTGATTGTGACCTGCTAGCTGTATCTGGAGGTTGGAATCCGGCTGTGCATCTATTTTCGCAATCGCGCGGCACCCTTGCCTATGATGATGATCTAGCCAGCTTTGTTCCAGACAAGCCAATGCAAAATGTCGTGAGTGTTGGTGCGGCTGATGGCAAGATGAACATTGCAGATGCAATGGCTAAAACCGTTGAAACAGTTACCGCCAACCTTGCACAAAATGGGTTTGCCTGCCCTGCCCTCACCATGCCCGAAATTGCTTCAGTAGCTGCATACAATCTGCAACCGCTTTGGCATGTTGATGGCCTCAAGCCTGGTGATAAGGCTTTTGTCGATATTCAGAATGATGTCACACTTGATGATATCGGCCTTGCCATGCGCGAGGGCTTTGACACAGTCGAGCATGTAAAACGCTATACGACAGCAGGCATGGGCATTGATCAGGGTAAGACAGGCAATGTCAATATCATTGGTCACATGGCTGAAGTCAGCAATAAAAAAGCAGGAGAAATTGGTACAACCACCTTCCGTTCTCCTTTCACTCCGGTTGATTTTGGTGCCATTGCAGGACAGCGGAATGGCAAAGTTGTTCTTCCCTTCCGTCATACGCCGATTACCGAATGGAACAAGAAACACGGCGCTGTCATGTATGAGGCTGGTGCGCGGTGGCAACGCCCAGGCTATTTTCCCATCGAAGGCGGAACCATGCAGGACGCAATCAACGCCGAGGCAGAAGCCGTACGCTTTGGCGTTGGGGTTTATGATGGATCGCCACTTGGCAAATTCGACATTAGCGGACGCGATGCGGCGGCGTTTATTGACTTACTTTATACCAATGATTTCAGCAATCTGGAAACTGGCATGGGGCGTTATGGTATCATGCTGAGCGAAGATGGCCTGATCCTTGATGATGGTGTTACTTTCAAACTTGCTGATAACCATTACATGATGTCGACCTCAACCGGCCATGCCGACTTTGTTTTTCGTCATATGGAATATGTATTGCAAGTTGAATGCCCCGACTGGCAGGTCTGGATTACCCCAATAACGTCGCAATGGTGTAATGCCACAATTTGTGGCCCAAAAGCACGAGAGGTTATGGCCGCACTAGGCATCAATATTGATATAAGTGCTGAAGCATTTCCGTTTATGGGTATCCGTGAAGCGGTTGTTGCTGGCATACCAGCCCGTATCTGTCGCGTCAGCTTCACCGGTGAAGTCAGCTTTGAAATCAGCATCTGGCCACGTCATGCTGAGACTATGTGGTTACGCATCATGGAAGCTGGAGAGCCTTTCGGTATTGTTCCGGTTGGCTCGGAAACAAGTCATGTGCTGCGTGTTGAAAAGGGTTTCCTATCGCTTGGACATGAAGCTGATGCAACAGCTGACCCATATGATCTTGGCATGGGATGGATCATGTCCCGAAATAAACCGCATGCAATTGGCCGGCGTTCGGTTGATATCCGCAGATCATCAGGAAAACCGCGACGTGAACTTGTTGGGCTATTGCCCGAGTCGGGTGGAGAGCTTGTTCCCGAAGGGGCGCCAATCACACCCAACGGCGCGCGCATTGCCAGTGAGGGATTTGTGTCGGCCTGTGTATGGAGCGTCGCCAACAAACAAGTTATC
>JBMZPN010000216.1:0-2347 GCA_049620845.1 Puniceispirillum sp. (SeqCode) | reverse complement strand
TAGGTGAAATCTCGTACCATCTCGCCATTATTGAAAACATCGATCTCACGGCCTTCCATCATCGCTTTAGTAAATAGAAACAGCGCCATGTCAGGCCGTCCCCAGGGCCCGTAAACGGTGAAAAACCGCAAGCCTGTTGTTGGCAGATCATAAAGATGGCTATAGGTATGCGCCATCAGTTCATTGGCTTTTTTGGTTGCAGCATAAAGACTGACCGGATGATCGATATTATGATGCTCGCTGAATGGCATCGCTATATTGCCACCATAGACCGATGACGAACTGGCAAAGGCAAGATGCGCGACATCATTATGCCGGCAGCCTTCAAGAATGTTGATAAAGCCTTGCAGATTGGCATCAATATAGGCATGCGGGTTGGTTAGCGAATAGCGAACACCCGCTTGTGCGGCCAGATGGATTACGCGGTCAGGCTTTTCGGTGGCAAATAGGCTTTCCATAGCCTCTTTGTCTTCGACACTGATCTGATGAAAGCTGAAATTATCATGTGCTGTCAGGCGGGCAAGACGTGCCTGTTTCAATGATACATCATAATAATCATTCAGATTATCAATACCGATAACGTGATCACCCCGCGCCAACAGCCGCAGACTTGAATGCATTCCGATAAATCCGGCGGCGCCAGTCACAAGTATTTTCACAGCTTTACCTATGGTTGGTTACTATGACGACAAACTAGACTTTCTGAGACAGAATAGCCAGCAATCTTGTTACAAACGTCAATCTAATCAGCTTTGTTTTTTTGCTTGCTTCACGCACTTTGATAATGCGGCGGGGCTTTTGACTACAATAGAAATACTCTTAGCTTAAAGCGGGCGAACAGCATATAGCAGGTTCAAGAAAATGATCAGAACAACAATCGTGATAAAAACGGCAAAGATAAGATTTCTGACTTCACCACGTTGATAGGATCGTTTTGGTAAGGGTGCTTCATCTGATACCGCATCATCACGTGCACTGGTATCAAAATAGAAAATTCCCTGTTTTGGATTCCAGCCAATGATGGGCTGGTTCTGCCCCTGCAATGTTTTGATATAGGCTGGTTTGTCCAGCACATCGTAGATCGCCTGCAGTTCCTTGATGTTTTCCGAGTCATCAATAGTGATTTTCAGAATGTCAAAATGATGTGCGGCGCTCATGGCTTCACTTTTTTCAAGATGGGCTAATTTGGTCTTTATCATGCGCATTAACTGGTCACTTGTTAATGCGTCGTCACTCTTGCCAATATCAGCCTTTCTTTTGTTTTCCTTTTCAGCTTTTTCAGGTTCGGCTGCTGGCTGACTGTTTTCATCATCATCATCGTCATCACCGCTATCGTCGTCATCAGATATATCCGGATTATCGGCACTTTGTGCATCGGCTTTATCATCGGCGTCGGTATCTTCCGTTTCAGGTTGGCTATTGTCATGCTCAGTCTGGTCTTCATCTGGCTCGTCAAGCACCACTTCAAGCGCGCTGGCAACATCATCAACATCTTTATTGCCAAGCTCTTTGGCGCGTTGTAACAGCGCCATGCCTTTATCAACATCTTTGTCGATTTTTGTGCCGGAGATCAGCAAGCGCCCCATCGCAAGCAAAGCATCCGGATTTTCTTTTTCAACGGCCAAATTCAGATAATACATAGCCGCTTCCCATGCCGCCTCTGTATCTATTTTGGCATTCTCATAAGCGTCAAAAATGGCAAAGGCAGCATCGCTGTCGCTGGCATCAGCTTTGTTTTTTAGCTTTGAAATGTCTGACTGCATAATGTCACTATTTATGATACGGAGGATTCACACATGAGATAGTTCTAATGTTATTTGGCATCTTTTCCAAATTGTTCCTTCATCGCGCCAAAAATCGAGTCCAGACGTGGTGGCTGGTTACATTCGGCAATAAGCGTGACTTTTTCTTTTACCGGTTTTGCAAGATCATCATAGGCGAAACCGGGATATAGGGGGTTTACCGCCAGTTTGACTGTGGCATTTTCTGGCAGGATCATGTGCGCGATATTGCCATGAAAGCGGGCTGTTTGCCCTGTCTCTGGCACCAGGACAATAAACACGTCATCATCCAACTTGCAGCGGTTATCCAATGAAATGATTGCGCGTATATCCTGAGGTGGGGCAAAAGCGGCTTGGATGGGTGGCCATAAAAACCAGTAGGCAACATAAGCAAACCCTAGAAACAGGCTTGTTCCAGCACAATAAGCCAAGATACGCATCACACACCAACCTCATAAAGACACAACTTAATTGTACCTTGCAAGATACAGGCCTAATCCAGTTCCATGCAATTATATGTGAAAGATTCGTCTTCATTGACTATTTTAATATAAATAAGTTTATCA
>JBMZPN010000215.1:0-2405 GCA_049620845.1 Puniceispirillum sp. (SeqCode) | reverse complement strand
TGCCGGTATCATGAAGCAGATCGAGCCTGCGGTGCGGGCGGCGGTCAAGGATATTGGCTATGAGCAGGATAAATTCCATCATGCGCATTTCGAATTCCAGAATTATCTGCATGAGCAATCCGCCGATATCGCCATGGGCGTTGATGAAGGCGACAATAAGGATGAGGGTGCAGGCGATCAGGGGCTGATGTTTGGCTATGCCTGTGACGAAACTGACGTTCTTATGCCCGCGCCAATTCACTATTCGCACCAGATTCTCAAACGCCTTGCCGAAATACGCAAAAGCGATGCGGATTCGATTTTACGGCCTGACTCAAAAAGCCAGATCACATTGGTTTATGACGATGATGGCAAGCCCGTAGGCGCACATAAGATTGTGCTGTCCACCCAGCATGCCGAAGGTGCCACTACAGACGATATCCGTAAATTGGTGACGCCTGTTATTGCCGATATTCTGCCCGATGGCTGGATGGTGGGTGCCGATGATCTGCTGGTGAATCCGACTGGCAATTTTGTTATCGGGGGACCTGATGGTGATGCCGGTCTGACCGGACGTAAGATCATTGTTGATACTTATGGTGGTGCCGCGCCGCATGGTGGTGGTGCTTTTTCAGGAAAAGATCCGACAAAGGTTGATCGCTCAGCCGCCTATGCCGCACGCTATCTAGCAAAGAATGTTGTGGCGGCAGGTCTGGCAACGAAATGTACCATCCAGCTTGCCTATGCGATTGGCGTGGCTGATCCGGTTTCGGTCTATGCGAATACGCATGGTACGGGAAAGAATAATGATGCCGATTTGCAACATGCGCTTAGCCAGTCCATGAAGCTGACGCCGCGTGGCATTCGTGAGCATCTTGGCCTGAACAAGCCGATCTATGCATCAAGTGCGGCCTATGGTCATTTTGGCCGCGTTGCTGGCGAAGCTGGTGCGGGATCATTCAGCTGGGAAGCGACCGATCTGGCGGCGACACTGAAGGCGGCTTTGAGCTAGTTAATAAAATCCGTGAATAGTCGCCAAAAATCTGGCGACATGAATGTCTGGGGAAATATTTGTGACGATGGCGTCAGACAGTAAAGTTTCGGATGCGGAAAAGCCGAATTCGCAAGACAGGGATTTTTCGGCACCGCGCTTTTACGGGCGGCGTAAAGGGCGGCCTTTGCGGCAGACGATGCAGACTTTACTGGCTGAAAAATTGCCTGAGGTGCGGTTTGATCTGGAGCGCACAGCCGCCGCCCAATTCAGTAGTCCCTATGAGGATGTTTTTCTGGAAATCGGTTTTGGTGGTGGCGAACACATCGCCGGACTGGCCATGCAAAGACAAGATGCCGGTTTCATAGGTGCCGAGCCCTTTATCAATGGCGTCGCCAGCTTGCTGCGGCATATGCAGGATGAAGATATTGATAATATCCGTATCTGGGATGACGATGTCAGGCTGATTTTCGCCTCGCTGGCGGATGCGTCGCTGGCAGGTGCCTATGTGATGTTTCCCGATCCCTGGCCAAAAAAGCGGCATGCTGGCCGCCGGATTCTGCAAGATGATGTGATGGATTCGCTGACGCGGCTGATCCGGCCAGGCGGCAGCCTTGTGATGGCCAGTGATGATCCGATGGCAAAAAGCTGGCTTTTACAAGCAGCGATGCGGCATCCGGCCTTTGACTGGACCGCGCGCTGTGCAACAGACTGGCAGGTGCGTCCGGCGCATCTGCCTGCTACGCGCTATATGAAAAAGGCCGAAAATGAAGCGCGCCGTCCGGCCTGGTTTATCTTTACGCGTGGCTAGGCTGAAACGGGCGTTGATGTAATCGCTTGTCATTTGGTGTGTTACGCTATATATAATATGCAAAATCAGCTGTCGCATAGATGGTGAGCCGCGGGCTCACTTTTTTATTGGCCGATATTAGGGTTTATTGGCCGATATCTGGGCTGATTGATGGATGGACTGGGCGCAACAGGCGAGACCAACTTGGTAGAAACGAAAGTAAGCAAGATTATCGAAGCGGCGGTTGAAGACCTCGGGTTTCAGCTGGTTCGTGTTTTGTTTATGGGTGGTAATTCGGGTCGTAACCAGCTGCAGATTATGGCTGAACCGATTGAAGATCGTGATATGACAGTCGAGGATTGCAAGACGCTGAGCCGGCATATTGCTGCCTTGCTTGATGTGGAAGATCCGATTTCGAGCGCCTATGTGCTGGAAGTCAGTTCACCGGGCATTGACCGGCCGCTGACGAAAATTGAGGATTATGAGAGATTTGCAGGTGAACTGGCCAAAATCAATCTGCGGATGATGCGTGATGGACGCCGCCGGTTCAATGGCCGTCTGAACGGTTTTGACGAGGATGGCAAGATCGTTCTGGAAACGTCATTCGGGCGTTTTGCATTCGCTTTTGACGAGATAGATTCGGCG
>JBMZPN010000214.1:0-2411 GCA_049620845.1 Puniceispirillum sp. (SeqCode) | reverse complement strand
AAGAATTTCAGAATCACCGCCTCTTTTTCGGTCAGAAGCTGTTTCTGTCCGGTTTTTTCATGTTGCAGCATTTTCGTCGCCGGTACAAAGCTGAGCGATCCAAGCTGGAACCGGACATCATCAGACGCGCGATGCTGGTGCAGATGCGATTTGATCCGCGCCAGCAATTCGCCCATCCGCATTGGTTTTGATATATAGTCATTGGCGCCCGCTTCCAGCCCGCGGATGATATCTTCCTCGGCATCTTTACCGGTCAGCATCAATATCGGCTTGCTGAAACCGTTACGCCGCAATTGCTGGCATACCTCAACGCCATTTCCATCTGGCATCTGCACATCAAGAAGCATAATATCAGGATCACATTCGGGCAGTATCTGGAATAATTCGGTAACACCGGCTATGGCAGTCACCTGACTATAGCCTTCGGCATTAAGCTGGTCTTTTAATGTCGCGCGTAGCAGATCGTCATCATCAACAATAAACAAACGTATCTGACTATTATCGAAAGCGTCATTTTTTGAGGACAAATCTTGCATTTTTACCTTCGACCGAATAAACGGAGACAATTATATTAAATATAGTTTACCCTTATAAACCTTTTGACCAAACACATAGTCTTACGGATTTTTAATATGTCGTCGTCTACCATCAATCGTACCTATTTAAAAGTTGACCGCGCCTGTGCCGAATTGCGACGTGGCGGCGCTGTTGTTGTACGCCTGCCTTCAGGCGAGGCGGCAATTTTTAAAGCGGTCGAGATTGCCCATGATAATGACTTTCTCGAACTCAAATCCATGGCTGGCTCGGGCACCTTACTTGTATTAACCGCGAACCGCATGTCGAGTCTGGGTCATTCTATAGGGCAAAACAGGACATGTGCAACTTTATCAAGCGCTTCGCAATCTGCCACGCGCGCCTTCGAGCTGGCTTTGGGTCAGCCCGTGGTAGACGATATACGGTCTACCTATACGATCATTCCGGAAAAAGCGGGATCGCTGGCCGATAATGCAACCCGGCTTTTGCGGGTTGCAAAGCTCATTCCGGCGGCGCTGATGGCGCGTTTGCACTTCCGCGACATTGCCCTGCAGGATCGCTGGGCGCTTGAAAATAACCTGTTGATTGTCGAAGCGCGCGATATCGATCAATATAACGAGGAAGCCGCCGCGTCCTTGCGCGAAACCACTCGGGCAAAGGTGCCTTTGGCGCTGGCTGAAGATGCCGAAATCATCATGTTTCGGGCGGCGGCAGGGGGCGAAGAACATTTCGCCGTACTCATCGGTGATCCGCTTGGTCGTGATGCTGATAAAGATAAGCCGCCACTTGTACGGCTACATTCGCAATGCGTTACCGGAGATGTGCTTGGCAGCTTGAAATGCGACTGCGGCGATCAGCTCAAATCGGCTTTGGCGCTGATGGCGCGCGAAGGCGCCGGCGTTCTTGTCTATCTGGCTCAGGAAGGCCGTGATATCGGCATGCTGAATAAAATGCGCGCCTACGCCCTACAGGATGGCGGTCTCGATACGGTCGATGCAAATCACATGCTTGGCTTTGAAACGGATGAGCGCAGCTTCCTGCCCGCCGCCAAGATTTTGCAGGCACTGGATATCAGCATGATGCGCCTGATTACCAACAATCCTGACAAGATCGCCCAGATCGAAGCGCATGGCTTCACCATCAAAGAGCGCGTACCGCTTCATATCAGCGGGAATCCGTTTAATGCCAATTATCTGGAAACCAAGAAAACCCGCACCGGCCATATGATTGATTAAGCATCATCCGGCTAGAACGGAGTGATGGCCGAAAGATGATCGCGCCGGCAATCAATAATTAAAACATCGCCTCGATCACGCGATCCGGCGGTGAATGCCCATCCCAGAAGGTCTGCACATTGATGATGACCTTATCGCCCATTTCAAAGCGGCCTTCGATCGTCGCCGATCCGATATGTGGCAGAAGCACGACATTCTTCAGCGCGCGTAAAGTCTCGGGTATATGCGGCTCATCGGCATATACATCGAGTCCGGCACCCGCAATATGCTCTTCGGCCAGCAATTCGGCCAGTGCCTGTTCATCGACCACTTCCCCGCGCGACGCGTTGACCAGATAGGCCGAAGGCTGCATCCGGCTAAGACGTTCGCGCGATAACAGCATATGCGTAGCTGGCGTATGCGGACAATTCACCGAAACGATATCGACGCGTGCCAGCATCTGGTCGAGCGAATCCCAATATGTCGCTTCCAGTTCGGCTTCGGTTTCCGGATGCACGGGCTTGCGATTATGATAATGGATCGACAGGCCAAAGCCGCGCGCACGCCGCGCCACCGCTTCGCCAATCCGGCCCATACCGATAATGCCAAGGCGTTTGCCATTGATCCGGTGACCCAGCATACCGGTAGGTGCCCAGCCATGCC
>JBMZPN010000213.1:0-2419 GCA_049620845.1 Puniceispirillum sp. (SeqCode) | reverse complement strand
GTTGGGATAAAATCATATCCGGTTGTCGATCGTTATGGCTTATTGTGGATCTGGATGGGTGACGCTAGCGTCGCGAACCCAGACGATATCTTTCACATTGAAAATTATGATGATCCTGCTTGGGGCAAAACGGCGAGAGGAAGCATGGATATTGCTTGTCATTATTTATATGTCACCGATAATTTGCTTGATCCGTCGCATGTTGCTTGGGTGCATGTATCCTCTTTTGCTGGCGGTGGGACAGAGGATGTTCCCTTGAAAGTTGACAAATTAGAAGATGGGGTGGTGGTGTCGCGTTGGATGCAGAATCGCGAGCCACCGCCCTACTATGCGCCAATGCTCAAATTCAAAGGAAATTGTGATCGCAAACAGCATTATGAATGCCGGGTGCCATCAATTGCTATCAACAAATCGATCTTTACGCCGGTTGGAAAAGGTGGTGATGACACAGCCCTGCCAGACAACAGCTTTGTCAATATCTCCTATAATTTCATGACCCCCGTGGATGCCGATAACACCCGTTATTTCTGGTTTCAGCATAGAAATGGAGACCCAGACAACGAGGCACTTTCGAAGCAGATGTTTGAAGCTGCCAAAATTGCCTTCATTGAGGATCGTGACATTCTTGTCGAAGTGCACAAGGGTATGAAATATAAGCGCAGCCGGAATATTAATCTTGGCATTGACGCGGGCTCAATGCGTTTTCGAAAGTTGATTGAGAAACGAATTGCAACCGCCAGAAACGGGACTTAGCGACTGCCCGTCATTATCTTGTCGAAATAGGCGTTGATCATGTCGGCATAGCTTCGCTCAACTGCGGTGAGGTAGCCGTCAGGCCAGCGCAACACCAGACCTCGAATGCCAAAAAATTCGGTATAAGTGGCCCCGTCAATTGGGAAATTCTGCTGTCTTGTGTTCAGCGGACTCGCAATCGCTAGAATGTCATCGGCATGGTTTCCAGTGACCTTAAATAATGTGTAGGCATCGCTGACATGGACAATGCGACAATCAAGCGATGAATTTTGCGGGTCGAGCCTCTCCAGCAGCTGAAATTCCATCTCAGAGGGGGCTAGTAAAAGCCAATGGTCTTCGCCAATCCAACAAAGATGTTGACCGTTCTTTGCATATGCGGTGTTTGCGCTGGAGGGCAATGATAGGCAAATATCAGCTATACGTTTTGCCACTGCGCTGGCGTTGCCTTTGATGTCGAAGATCGCCCACATAGCCTGTTTCTTGATGGTTGCTTGATACTCCATATCTATCCCCGCAACCTCTCACCCTTTGGATCATAGAAACAAGGTTTTGTGACAACGGCCTCTATTATTCTCTCCCGATCACGGATAATGATTGTCTCGCCAATTCGTGCTCTGCCATTGGTCAAAAGCCCAAGTGCGACGATCTGTTTATTGACCACACTCCAGACACATGCGGACACAAATCCCTCGCTTGCCACACGATCACCATTCGGGGTGATGGGAGCGCCTTCGGGGACCAGCTCACCGCCTGAATCGGGAATCAGACCAACAAGTTCACGGCGCGGCTTGCCCGAGGATCTGCGAATATCAACCGACCGGCGGCCAATTGTATGCGCCTTAGTGCGGGACATTATCCAGCCCATCCCCAAATCAAAGGGATCGGCGGTGGCATCAACTTCATGTCCAAGCGACAGGAACCCTTTTTCAACGCGGAGCACATGGCTGGTTTCAGAGCCAACCGGCACAATCCCAAAAGGACCGCCAATTTCCATGATACGCTGCCACATCGCCTCGGCATGGCGAGGCCAGACATTGATCTCAAAGCTGACCTCGCCGGTAAAGCTGACGCGGCAGATGCGTGCTGGCAAGCCGGCAACAAGTGCTTCGCGCATAGCCATGAATGGGAATGCATCATTACTTATATCAATTGAAGTGCCAAGCGCTTCCAAGACGTCACGCGCCTTAGGTCCGCAAATAGTGGCATTGCACCATTGGGAGGTGACAGGTGTGATCCAGACTTGCCAGCTCTGACATTCGACCTGTAACAAATATTCCATATGACGAAAGACAAGATCGGCAAAACCAGTCGAGGTCGACATAAGATAATGATTTTCGGCAAGCTTGAAGGTAACGCCATCATCAAGGATCATGCCATCGTCACTCAGCATGATGCCATAACGTCCCATGCCAATTTCCAGATCGGCAAAGTCATTCGTGTAGAGTAGATCAATAAACGCCGCTGCGTCGCGCCCGCTTATGTCAAACTTGCCGAGAGGTGAGCCATCATAAACGCCCACTCCATAACGCACAGCCTCAGCCTCGGCATTGATAGCGCACTGCATGGTGCCGCCATCAATTGGGAAATAGCCTGGGCGTTGCCAGCGCGCTCCAGCCTCATACATAACCGCGCCGCGGTCCTTGTTCCATTGGGTTATTGGCGTATG
>JBMZPN010000212.1:0-2459 GCA_049620845.1 Puniceispirillum sp. (SeqCode) | reverse complement strand
GCAAAACGGATTGAACTTGTGCCCAGCACCAATCCTCAGCTATTACGCATCTGTTCGGAAAATCCGGCCTATACAAACTATCAGCGCACGATTGACGAGGTACAGATCATCGGTCGTGTGGTATGGTTCGCCCGTAATCTCTAATCTTAAGCCCTAACAGCCAACCACAGGTACTATTATCATGCGACGAGCAAAGCGAAATGATGGCCATCTTCCCCGGAATGCGCCCCCGCTTGAGGTTGAAATCACGCATATTGGTGGTCGCGGTGATGGTGTAGGTACTGCCAACTATACGCATAAATACGAAACCAAAACGCATACTGTTTTCGTTCCAGCCAGCTTGCCTGGCGAAATTGTCCTTGCCCAGCCGCTTAGCATGAATACACAAGGCATCAAGGCGCGTATTTCAGAACTGATCCGTCAAAGTGATGAACGCCAGACCCCCGAATGTAATAGCTTTCCGGCCTGTGGTGGTTGCAATTTTCAGCATTGGTCGCGTCCGGCGATTGCCAGCTGGAAAAATGACCTTGTTGCGCATTTCCTGTCACGACATGATCTCAAGCCGGATGTCATCCGCCCGATACAAAGCTCACCGCCAGCCAGCCGTCGCCGCGCCACCTTTCAGATCAAACGCATCAAGGGCACGGCCATTGTCGGTTTTCATGAACGCAACAGCCACCATATTGTCGCACCAGATGGCTGTGTGATTCTCGAACCCGCACTAATGGATTTGCAATCGGCATTGCATGACTTTGCCAGCGCACATCTTGACACTGGCACGGTTCTGACTGCGCATGCCAATCTGCTGGATAATGGTTTATGTGTTCTGCTATCGGGGCTAGATAAATGGCCGTCAGCGCTTTTGGCAGCGCTGACTGACTGGGCGGGCAAGCCGGTTTTTGCCAGCGCTCCCCTGGCACGTCTATCGGTTGATGATGGCCATACACCAATGCTTTTATTCGCGCCGACACCTGCTGAAATTCGCTTCGGTGATATCACCATTGACCCACCGGCAGGTGCTTTCCTGCAGGCAACACGGCATGGCGAGGCCAGCCTACAGGCGGCCGTAGCCGAAATCACGTCAGGGGGGTCAAGCGTCATCGATCTGTTTGCCGGTTGCGGCACATTGAGCCTGCCTCTGGTTAGCCAGCTTTCACATCTGCTTGCTGTCGAACAGGAAAGTAACAGTCTGGCCGCGCTAAAGGCCGGTGCCAACAAGGCAAAATATGGTGCCCGTGTCAAAACCATGCAGCGCGACCTGATGAACGCACCTTTGCTAGCGGATGAGCTGGATCGCTTTGATGCCGCCATCATTGATCCGCCGCGCAATGGCGCCGCCGCGCAATGCACCGCGCTTGCCCAGTCGCAAATTCCGGTTATTGCAATGGTATCGTGTAATCCGGCAACCTTTGCCAGAGATGCCGAAACCCTTGCCTATGGCGGTTATCATCTTGACTGGATACAGGTCATTGATCAGTTTTTGTTCAGCAACCATCTTGAAATCGTCGCCCGTTTCAGCAAAATCAGCACGTAACATAATTGACGGCAAAGGCAGCTAATTGAAAAAGCGTTCGGTTACCATCCATGGACATCGTACCAGCATTTCGCTGGAGGATCCGTTTTGGGACAGCCTTAATGATATCGCCGCCAAACGCGGGCAATCACTCGCCAGCCTGATCTCGGAAATTGATAAAAACCGTGATGGTGGCCTGTCATCGGCATTGCGGCTATTTGTTTTTGCCGAACTTACGCAAAATGGTAACGCGTGAAGAACATTCTTATAGATGCTAAAAAGCTAATGTTTGTAGCATATAGACAGCAACGCCGACATTCTATACGCATATACGGTCAATAGTGACCATGCCATAACACTTTATGTGTAAAAGGATAAATTGATGCATATCGCCATTCTGGAAACGGGTCGTACCAATAAAAAAATGCCCGCACATTTTATCAATTATCCGGATATGTTCGGCACCCTCTTTGGCGATTATGCCGCCGAATGCGGGATACATTTTTCAATCGTTCCGGTCATTGAAGATGTGTTTCCAGACGATGTGCATGATTATGACGGCTATCTAGTCACTGGTTCGGCATTTGGCGTTTATGATGATGCGCCCTTTATCCCAGTATTGATGGATTTTCTGCGCGAGATATACAAAGCCCGTATCCCACTTGCTGGCGTTTGTTTTGGCCATCAGATCATTGCACATGCGCTTGGCGGGCATGCCCAGAAATGGTCTGAAGGCTGGGGGCTTGGCATACGTCCGGTGAAATTGCTTGCGCCCTGCCCTTGGATGGCCGATGGCGAGGCCAAGGCCACATCAAATGACAATGTTGATCTGATTCATATCCATCAGGATCAGGTGACAAGCCTGCCTGAAAACGCCGTTCTTGTTGGCACGAACGACTTTTGCAAGAACGCCATGTTTGCAATCGACAATATTGTTTTTTCAATG
>JBMZPN010000211.1:0-2530 GCA_049620845.1 Puniceispirillum sp. (SeqCode) | reverse complement strand
CCAGTCATCACGAATACGCCATGCGTTGTTGATCACGACGATCCTGTCAAAAAGTTCTCGTGGCCAGTCTGAGGCCAGCACGCTATTGGGCGCTGAGCCAATAATCAGGATTCGCTGGGGGGCGTCGGATGTATCTGCGTGGGAAGAGTCAAGAGATGTTCTTGCGACAGGGGGCATGTAAATTTCCGCATTTGGACGGGATTACCTAGATGTTCATCATTGCTGGTGTAGGTCGTGATTGCAACCAACTTAGCCGTGACAAGCTGGCTCATCGGCGCTATTTTTAAGCATTAAGTTAGACTGTTTCCCCATTCAGACGCCTTAGCATTTGCGGAGATCATCAGTATGTCACGTTCAACAACGCATACACCATGGACAGCCAATGAAAAACGATATGGGGATATGCTGTATCGGCGCTGTGGACATAGTGGCCTTGATTTGCCAGCCATTTCGCTTGGCCTGTGGCATAATTTCGGCGAGACAACCGATCATGCAACCAAGCGCGAGATGTGTCACACCGCGTTTGACCTTGGCATCACGCATTTTGATCTGGCGAATAATTACGGCCCGCCACCGGGCAGTGCCGAGACCGCCTTTGGCGATATTCTGCGGACAGATTTCAAGCCCTATCGTGATGAGCTGATTATTTCCAGCAAGGCTGGTTATGACATGTGGCCAGGACCATATGGACAATGGGGAAGCCGGAAATATCTGCTAGCCAGTCTTGACCAGTCATTGACCCGTCTGGGGCTGGATTATGTCGATATTTTCTATTCGCATCGTTATGATCCTTCGACACCACTTGAAGAAACCATGGGCGCGCTGGCGCATGCGGTGCATTCGGGCAAGGCGCTCTATGCGGGTATTTCATCCTATAATACCCAGCGCACCAAGGAGGCCGCGGC
Source organism: Puniceispirillum sp. (SeqCode) (assembly GCA_049620845.1). Lineage (GTDB taxonomy): Bacteria > Pseudomonadota > Alphaproteobacteria > Puniceispirillales > Puniceispirillaceae > Puniceispirillum. Next base: position 1,625 of record JBMZPN010000211.1, on the reverse strand, counting down.
CATTCTGGCCGATATGGGTGTCCCATTATTGATACATCAGCCAAGCTATTCGATGCTCAACCGCTGGATCGAAAAAGACGGATTGCTGGCTACGCTTGATGAAGTTGGTGCAGGATCGATTATTTTCTCGCCATTGGCGCAGGGTCTGTTGACCAACAAATATCTGGGCGGTGTGCCAGCAGAAAGCCGCGCTTCGGTTGGGGGATCATTCCTGCCCGAATTTCTGAAACCTGAAAATCTGGCAAAGATCGAAGGGCTGAATGCGATTGCCCAGAATAGGGGACAGTCACTGGCGCAGATGGCGATTGCATGGGCTTTGCGTGACCAAGGCACTGCCAGTCCGGTGACAACGGCCTTGATCGGTGCCAGCCGCGCTGAACAGATTGTTGATTGTGTAGGTGCGCTTAAAAACCTTGCTTTCAGCCCCGATGAGCTGGCCGAAATTGATAAATTCGCATCTGATGCCGGTATCAATCTGTGGGCACAATCAGCCGAGCTTGACTGATAGTTAGCGATTGATAAGGGGGTGATTGGACGCGATGATGCTTTTGGCGATCACGCCTTCGGCATTGTGTCCTGATAACCCGGTACGGCGGCGGCAAAGCTAGCCATCCAGTCAGCCAGATGCGGGGCATGATCACGCCACGCCACAATGTCGCGGAAATCAAGATAATCAAGAAGCGCGGCAAGCGAAATATCGGCAATCGTCGGCATGGCACCATTATCATAACTGCTGGTGCTGGCACCAACCATGGCAAGGCCGCGGATAATCTTCTCACGATAGCGTTGCATGATGCTGTCCATCACCATATTTTCGGGGCGCAGACGTGTTTCATAGACAATCGCGATGCTGGCGTCGAGCATGCCTTCGATCAAGGCGGCCTGCCGAAGTACATCAATGCGCGTTTCAGGATCATGCGGGATGATTTTACCGCCACCGGCACGGATATCGAAAAATTCCAGAATGACCCGGCTATCGGCGATCAATTTGCCATCAGCAATCAAGGCAGGCACTTTGGCAAGCGGATTGAGAGCCAGTTTGTCGGCGCTATCCGGACTTGCCCAATCCACCGTTTCGAGCGTCAGATCATCGGCAAAGCCAAGCACATGCGCGCTTAACATGACTTTGCGGACATAGGGTGATGCCGGTGTGTAGAATAGCTGCATGGGTCAGTTCCTTGCGTGGTGATGTCTATCAATAGCATGCGGTGTCATAATGACAAATACCGGTTCTTCAAACAATAGTGGCTGGGCTACTTAAACTTTTCCGAAGCCTGCTCTGGCTTGGGCAGGGATGCGCCCACATCGGCAACGGCGATCATCCTGTAACCGGCCGCTTTGGCACTATCATGGTTGTCAGGATAATCGGTGTAACCTTTGTTTGATCCGCTGTAAAAGGTGGCGCGGTCATATACCGTCAGGTCATGGCCATGCCGTATGCGGTCGGGCAAATCCGGATTTGAAATGAACCAGCGCCCAAAGGCAACCAGATCATAGGCATTCTGCGTGATTGCAGTGGCGGCGGTAAGCGGAGTAAAGCCTCCAGCCCCCATCAGCATACCATCATATAATTTGCGATAATGCCGTAATGACAAGGGATGGCGGAAGCCCTGATCGCTGGCCGG
>JBMZPN010000210.1:0-2556 GCA_049620845.1 Puniceispirillum sp. (SeqCode) | reverse complement strand
CATATCGCCCATCTTCTGATCGGCAATTTCGCGCACCTGCGCCATTGTAACACTGCCAGCCACTGTACGGCCTGGCTCCTGGCTACCCTTTGGCAAGCCAGCAGCTTTTTTCAGGAAAAAGCTGACCGGAGCTGTCTTGGTTGTGAATGTAAAGGACTTGTCCTGATACACGGTGATCACAACCGGAATAGGCATGTTCTTTTCCAGTGAGTCGGTCGCCGCGTTGAACGCCTTACAAAATTCCATGATATTCACACCGCGCTGACCCAGTGCCGGGCCTACCGGTGGTGACGGGTTAGCCGCACCAGCTGGAATATTCAGCTTGATATATCCGTCAATCTTCTTTGCCATAACTATCTTTCCCTGACTTACGGGACATCATGTTGAATGATGTCTTCGTTATTGCGTTAACCGCAGCTGTTAAACTTTTTCTACCTGACTATATTCCAGCTCAACCGGCGTTGAGCGACCGAAGATGGACACGGTCACTTTCAACCTTGCCTTGTCATCATCAGCCTCTTCCACATAACCGTTGAAGGATGCAAACGGGCCATCCGATACACGCACCTGCTCGCCAACATCGAATGTGATTGTTGAACGCGGACGCTCGACACCTTCGCTCATCTGCTTGATCAAGCGCTCGGCCTCGCCGTCGGTGATCGGAACCGGCTTGCCCTTGCCACCAAGGAAACCGGTGACGCGCGGCTGGCTGGTGACAAGCTGCCATGCCTCATCGCTGAGTTCCAGTTTCACAAGAATATAGCCCGGGAAGAATTTGCGCTCTGACTGGACGCGCACACCACGGCGCATCTCGACTACCTCTTCGGTAGGCACCATCACTTCGTCAATCTGATCTTCCAGCCCATGCGTCGCGGCCTGCTCGGTGATTGCCTGAGCGACCTTTTTCTCAGACCCTGAGAAAACATGAACAACGTACCAGCGTTTGGCCATCAATAAATCCCAATTTGTCCTGCCAAAGGCAAAACGTCAAAAACCACCTCGTTCCTAGCCACCAAGACCAAGAACAAACTGGACAACATTCGAAAGCACCATATCCACCAGCAAAAAGAAAATCGCGGCAATGGTTACCATTATAAACACGGTAAGCGTAGCGGTACCTGTTTCACGCCGAGACGCCCAAGAAATACGACTGATTTCCTGACGTACCTGCCTTACAAACTGTGCGGGCGATACTTTAGCCATCGATAGCTGCCACTTCAAGTTCAATTTTCACAATAGCAGCATACATTTTCGTCGTCTTTCCCAATTGTAACTTTCAGCTCTAGCCATCCGATCAAGGCTTGAGCGCCTGTGCCGGATAATCCCGCTACAACCAAGAAAGTCGAAGAATGCCACCGTGGATGGAGCCTATTACCAAAACATCACCAGCAAAGCAACCCTTGATATGGGATTTAACCATATATGTGCCAACAAAATTTCACCGCCATTTCAAAGCCAAATGCTGACGCCGCAAAATGATCCATAAAGTGAAATATGCTTGACCGTTGCTTGTGATCGGCATAGGTGGGATTCAGGCGGTGCGATCCAGCATGTCTGCCACAACATGCCTACCATTGGATATGTAACATTATGCCTGTTTCAGACAATACCCGCGGCGCAGCACTTATGACGCTTGGCGTGTTCTGCTTTACCGCCAATGACACCATGATGAAGTTTCTGTTTGGCGAGATACCGCTATTTCAGGCAGTGCTGTTACGCGGATTGCTATCATTGCCCTTGATTGCCTATATGGCGCATACGCGCGCACAACTTTTCATCCGCGCAAGCCGGCATGATATGAACATTGTTCTGATCCGCGCTGGTGCCGAAATAGCGGCAACGACCTGCTTTCTGACAGCGCTGGCAAATATGCCACTTGCCAATATCATTGCCATTTTGCAGACCCTGCCTCTGAGTGTGACAATGGTGGCCGCGCTATTTCTGGGCGAGCCGGTTGGCTGGCGACGCTGGAGCGCGATTATTGTCGGTTTCATCGGCGTGCTGATTATCATTCGCCCCGGGACTGACGGGTTCAGCCTTTATTCATTATGGGGACTGGCGGCGGTTGCCTGTGTGACGGTGCGGGACATTGTAACGCGCCGCCTGTCGCCCGAGATGCCATCTTTGTTCGTCACGCTGATTACCGCGATTGCCATCACCGGCCTTGGCGCGGTCATGATGCCCGCATCCGGATGGGTGACACCCTCGCCGACAAGCTGGCTGATCCTTGTGGCCACTGCGATTGTGGTTGTCATGGCCTATCTGTTCAGCGTCATGACCATGCGAGTGGGCGATATCGGCTTTGTGGCACCATTCCGCTATTCGGCGCTGATCTGGGCGATCATACTGGGATTCGTGGTATTTGATGAATGGCCAGACAATCTGACCCTTGTCGGGATGGCGATCATCGTCATCACTGGCATCTACATGTTCCGGCGCGAACGCATTGTCGCAAAGCAACAGGACTAGGCACATGGTAATTGGCCAGCTTCAGGCGATGTTAGCTAGTCAGTAACAGCCAGTTCGGCATAGGACGCCATGACATAGCGTTGAAAA
>JBMZPN010000209.1:0-2561 GCA_049620845.1 Puniceispirillum sp. (SeqCode) | reverse complement strand
GTCTTTTGTCAGGCGAAGCTGATGCGAATGACTGTTTTCTGGAAATTCATGCAGGTGCTGGTGGTACTGAAGCGCAGGACTGGGCGCAGATGCTGGTTCGCATGTATGGACGCTGGTGTGAACAGCGCGGTTACAAGGTTCAGATGATCGAGGAAAGTGCTGGCGAAGAAGCAGGCATAAAGTCGGTTACCATGCGGATTGATGGTGAAAATGCCTATGGATGGTTGAAAACCGAGTCTGGTGTGCACCGCCTTGTCCGTATTTCACCCTATGACAGTTCGGCACGGCGGCATACCAGTTTTGCCAGCGTGTGGATTTATCCAGTGGTTGATGAGAATATTGAAATCGAGGTCGAGGACAAGGATTTGCGCATTGATACCTATCGCGCTTCGGGGGCTGGTGGCCAGCATGTCAATAAAACAGACTCGGCGATCCGCATCACCCATTTGCCAACCAATATTGTTGTGCAATGCCAGAATGACAGGTCACAGCATCGTAACCGTGCAACCGCTTTTAACATGCTGAAAGCGCGCCTCTATGAGCTTGAACTGCAAAAACGTGAAGAAGCCGCCTCGGATGCCGCGGCCAGCAAAACCGAAATAGGATGGGGCAATCAGATCCGCTCTTATGTTCTGCATCCCTATCAGATGGTCAAGGATCTGCGCACAAATGTCGAAAAAGGCAATGCCCAAGCTGTGCTTGATGGCGAGCTTGATGGATTTATCGAGGCAAGCCTTGCCGCCCGGGTTGGCATGCAACGCGAATAGCCAAGCCAAGCTATGATGGCAGTTATAATCTATTTGGAGTCTGTCGGCGTTGAGACAAGATCATCGCGATAGGAAAGCGGGCCGTAAAAGGCAGCCGAAAAATGTGCTGCCTCGCGCGCTTCGATATTGAATGGTGGCTTGAGCGGGCCTTTGAAATAGCGTTTCACCAGCATATGCCAGCTACTGACCGGATCGCGGCGGTGCATGCCGCAAACATAGTCAAACCAGCGTTTGCCAATCAGAACATGCCCGACTTCATCATGCATTATGATGCCTAGTGCGGTGGCGCTTTCATGATCGCCAACGTCATTAAGTTTATTGATCATGGTTGGTGTTACATCAAGTCCGCGCGCCTCCAGCACCATCGGCACCACGGCCAGACGCCCCATGAAATCATGTGCGGTTTCCTGCGCCGCTTGCCATAGGCCGTCATGGGCAGGCAGATCACCATATTGCGCATCAAGTAAAGCCAGCCGATCATTCAGCATCAGAAAATGGCGTGCTTCATCATCGGCAACCGATAGCCAATCATGATAAAAATCACGTGGCAAGGACTGGTCGGTGTAACGGCATGCCATATCAAGTGCCAGATCAATCGCATTTAGCTCAATATGGGCGATGGCATGGATCAGGGCAACACGGCCAGCAACCCCGCCAGTAATGCGGCGCTTGGGCACATCACGTGGTGGCCGTAATTCGGGCAAAAGCGGGCGTCCGGGGCGGTCTGGCGGCGCAGATTCACCAATTTCAGTGATGTTACCGCTACGCCATTCAGCTACCAATGCCCGTGTATTACGCGCTTTGCCCACAGCATTCTGGGTCGCAATACAATCAACAATGCCACCAGTCAGCGTTGAAGGGTTCATATCATTTGCTACAGGGCGCGAGCTGCCTCAAGGACAGCGGCGGCATGTCCGTCAACTTTCACCTTCGGCCATGTTTCAGCCACAGTCCCATCAGCATCAATCAGAAAGCTGGCGCGCTGGATGCCCATATATTTTTTGCCATACATTGATTTTTCAACCCAGACGCCAAATTGCTCGCAGACATCGCTTTCATGATCGGCACCGAGAAAACAGGTCAGGCCGTATTTCTCGCGAAACTTGGCTTGTTTGGCTGGTGTGTCTTTTGAAATGCCAATCACAACGCAATTTGCGGCGGTGAAATCAGCCATCAATTCGGAGAAGGCAATGGACTCTTTCGTACAGCCGGATGTGTCTGCCCGTGGAAAGAAAAAGACTACCATTTTTTTGCCATGATGATCTGCGACATTGAAATCATCCTTATCAGTAGGCACGACGAATTGGGGAACAGCCATTCCAGTTTCAAGCATATTGAAATCTCCGGTTTTTCTTGGATCGGATTAATGTTAGCACTCTAATCTATTAAATAGGTATGATGGTGGTATCTGCAAGACAATGCTATCTTGTCCGCAACATATGAATAATCTAGAGCGATCACGTAACAGGAGTTAAGACGGGTGTCTTTAATGGGCCATACATCAGGCGCGGATAAGGTGAAGCTCGTATTCACGACATTACTGCTAATTTTTGTTCTGATCGCCGGTATCGCCGGCTTTGTTGTTGTGCAAGCAGGTGGCTTGCGCCAGTTTCTGGAAGATGAGCTTTCCAAAGCGTCACCTGCTATCTCTGCCGAGGTTGGCGCGGCACGACTTGCGTTTTCAATGACATCAAAGCCGATTTCGGTCGTGGCGCAAGATATTGCATTCAGCTTTGGTGATGGTGCGGTCACTGTGCCTGAAGGCGAAGTCAAATTTGGTTTCAATAGCTTATG
>JBMZPN010000208.1:0-2563 GCA_049620845.1 Puniceispirillum sp. (SeqCode) | reverse complement strand
TTCGCCGGAAATTGGTCAGACGTCGCTATGTTTTGTCCATTGCCGCCGCATGGGTCATCACGGTGCCCGCCTCAGCTATGCTTGCAGCTTCGCTTTTTTACGTTTTGCAATTTCTAATATCCAGGGTGCAATAGCATCAAACTGTCTGATAAGCAGAAGATAATCGTCACGCTCGGTGACTTTATGCGCATTTTCCAGAAGTGACCAATGGCGTTCACGTTTATGATCTTCTGGCCAGACATCTACCTGTTCAGTCACCAGAAGCGGGTAATAGGTAACAAGAACATTTTCAACCTTACGGCCTTTGCTTTTTCCGATCACCACGGTCATTGGAAAATCCTTCAGTAATTTCCCCCTGACGCCAGCTTCTTCAAAGGCTTCGCGTTTACATCCCTGTTTTTGCGTTTCATCAGTTTTCAAATCGCCCTTTGGCAGAATCCAGCGGCCACGTTTTTGTGATGTAACAAACATCACCGCCATACGATCCCCGCTAATATCAAAGGGAATAACACCTATTTTATGCTTCATCAGACTTCTACCTATCTCTGCGTCTGCTTATGACTATCAACAATAATCTGCACAAATCCACAGCAAAATAAAAAGAACTTGTAACGATAATCTGCAAATTATTTTTCAGCGATATAGACTGTTTGACAACAATCCGTTTCCATCAATGGATTAAAAAATATCACATCTTCTGCACGCGCCCGATCAAAAGCGCTTTCAAGTCGTTTTACAAAAGCGTCATCGGCTGGGTCGTTTGACCATAAGGCAAACACACCACCAGCGTTCAGGCGCGTGGCAAGCTTTATCAACCCCTCTTCAGTGTAAAAGCCCGCATGTCTATGATTCAGGTGAAAATCAGGCGTGTGATCAATATCCAGAAAGATACCGTCAAATGTACGTTGCGGGTTTGCTTTATCAAAACCATCATCACTTGCGGCACAGGCAAAAAAATCAGCTTCGATAATCTGACATCGCGGATCATCTGGCACCATTGTGCCCAATGGAAGTAACCCATCCTTATGCCATGAAATTACTGGTGCCAGATATTCAATTATTGCCACTGACTTAACATGATCATAGGCCAGAACCGCCTGCGCCGTATAACCTAGCCCTAATCCTCCGATCAATATATCCGGTGTTTTATGTTTCATGCTGGATAACGGATATTCAGCAAGGGCGATCTCGGATGCCGTAAACATGTCCGACATCAGATGTTCGTCATTCAGAATAACTTCGACAACATCCTGATCGAGTTTTGGTTGCCGTCGCCGGCGCAGTGATAACGCACCAAGTGGGGTAATTTGATAATCGAGTTCTTCAAATAATTTTGACACGCCTGTTTCCTATTCATCCCACTTGATATCTTTATAGTTAAAATCATTATCTATCGTCGGTTTGACAATCTTAAAATATGGTGACAGGTCAAAGTCGCGTGGCGTGAAGTGACTGTAATGTCTTTTTTGCATGACGCGTTGATCAATATAGAAACGGGTTTCCTGATGCGCATCAATTTCGCGCGGCAAAATCGGATATTTTATCGATTGAAATGATTGCGCCACCAGCGTCGAACAAATCGCCTTTGTCGGATCACCACTGCCAAATGCGATCAGTGAACGCCGGTAACGCGATGGAACTGGGGGCGTGGCAATCAGATAGCGCATCAGATCAAAAATATTCTTGCTGTCATATTGATGCCCAATCCGCTCGATGGCGAAATCGATCAACGCCTGCTTATCCTCATCCGTTACGTTTACAGGACGACAGATACGGACATTATAGCCATCATATTTTGACAGTGGCACACGGCATACGCCATGCACCAGATCAGCTTCAAGTAAAGCGCCCTGCCCGTCATCTTCGCCAACAAATAAACACACATGCGACCATGTCGACTGGGTCAGATACTTAATTGCGGTGCTAATCTGGCTATTGCCTTCTACAAGCAAAAGATCGCAAGGCTGCAATGTCGCCTTTAATTGCGCCTGCGATAAAACGGAAAAACGTTCATAACCCGGCTTTGGCTTGCTCAGATGACGCGCAAGCATGTTTCCGATATAGCGTAAAATCGATTGCATATGCTTACCCTAAACCTTGCTTGTTCTATTTGACGCGTTTGCCCTTTTGGCCACGCTTGAATCTTTTGAAAAAGCTGTGGGAAATCGCAAAACGAGGGCGCAATCCGCTATCAGGACGGAAGGTAGCATCCGACAATACCGGCTGAAGTGATTGTTTCTGGCTCAATTCGCGTTTCACGATATATAAGCCACTGCCAATGATTAAAGCAGATCCGATAACCAGCGATTGTGTCACCTGATCACCAAACAGGATCAAGCCGAAAAACCCTGCCCACACGATTTGCGAATATTGCATCGGTGCGATGATCGCCGCATTTGCATTCTGGAACGCCGAAACGATAAAGAACATGGCCAGAAAAGCCAGAACAGCCAGACCAGCCAGAACAGACAGATCAGCGGGAACAGCCATACCAGCCAGACCAGCCAGGCCAGCCAGAACAGCCAGAACGGCCAGAACAGCCAGAACAGCCAGAACAGCCAGA
>JBMZPN010000207.1:0-2589 GCA_049620845.1 Puniceispirillum sp. (SeqCode) | reverse complement strand
TTGCGTATAGCCACCCGCATCATCATGCAGAACAAGACCCGACAAAATGGCACCCGGGCCAGTTATGTTTTTGCGCACCTGAACAATCACCCGGCTTGCTGGCGTATCGTGGCGCGGCCATAGCGGGCATAGCAACGTTTCACCAGCACCGTTTGACTCAAACGCCGTTATCAATTCCGATGCGCGGTCAGCCCGACAAATAAAGCTGATCCTGCCGCGTGGCTTGGTCGCCCAGATAGCGGCCTTTACCCAGTCGGCAAGCTTGGTATCTTCGCCCATATGCGCCAAAGCACGGCTTCGGTTTTTCGGGCGTGTCCCACGTGTATCATGATAGGGCGGGTTGCTGACCACATGATCAAAGCTGTTCGCCAGCACAGGCGACATTGCCATTACATCGCCTTTGATCAATCGTATCTGCGCATCAAGATCGTTATCTTTGATATTCCTGTCGGCAAGCGCAACCATATCGGCATCGATTTCGACCGCCGTGATATTGGCATCCGGCAAACGCCGCGCGATACAAAGCGCAACCCCGCCTACCCCGCTTCCCATATCAAGAATGCGTTTGCTTCGTTGCGGCACTGACGCGGCCAGCAAAATGGCATCGGTACCAACCCGATAACCATCTTTTGGCTGGGTTATGGCAACTGTCTTGTTCAGAAGATGGTCATGCGTCACCAGAAGATCGGGATCAGTCGTCATAAAGTTCTCCGGCATCATCCAGCACGCGCTCGGCGCTTAGCTTATAGGCATCGGCAACAACGAGGCGACAGGGAAACGCGCCAATACCGCCTTCCAGAGCCGAAATATGATTGTCAAAGACCTCGCTTTTGATTCCTGCATCATTCAGCAAGGCGCGCAGAAAGGACAGTCTGACCATATTTGTCGTGCGGATGATTGTGACCATGCTTCAATATCGCTTATTATATCATCATATCCAAGCTGTTAGTTATCAAACGCGCAAACCATATGATTGCATCGGTCAGATTTATAGATGTGCCAATGCATGAAAATTTTGTTATGAATTTATTAAAAGTTTATATTATTCTTTTACTATGCCCTTGAAGGACATATATAGCATCTAAGATTTTATCTGTAGCTTTATAGACTCAGGTTTTGTCAGGAAAAAAGATGGTTACACAATCCGTTACGGCTGAAGATATGGCGCATATTGCATTAGCGCAGGATCATGCTGACCAGAGTCAGCCGCCATCCCTGAACGGACTGGTCACTTTACTTGCTAATGACATGGCACAGGTCAATGAAACAATTTTGGCGCGCATGACCAGCGATGTGCCACTAATTCCGCAGTTAGCCGGACATCTGATTGCATCAGGCGGCAAGCGCATGCGCCCTTTAATGACGCTGGCAGGTTCGCGTATTGCCAATGCCGCAACAGCAAGCTGTTCGCCCGAGGCTATCAAACTGGCTACCGCCGTCGAATTCATTCATTCGGCGACCTTGTTACATGATGATGTGATCGATGAGTCGAATATGCGCCGTGGGCAGGACACAGCCAATGCGCTGTGGGGTAATGACGCGTCAGTTCTGGTGGGTGATTTTCTGTTTGCGCGGTCTTTCGAGCTGATGGTCGAAAGTGGCAATATTGATGTGCTTGGCACCTTGTCATCGGCTTCGGCGCGCATCACCGAGGCCGAAATCAAGCAAATGACGATTGCAGGTAATCCGGACACCCGACTTGAAGATTATCTTGATGTGATCGAAGGCAAGACCGCCATTCTGTTTGCCGCCGCCGCCGCATCAGGTGCCAGAATTTCCGGCGCCGATGCGCAGATAACGCAGGCGATGCATATGTATGGATTAAATCTGGGGCTGGCATTCCAGATCATGGATGACGCGCTCGATTATACAGCAGATAGTGCACAGATGGGCAAAAACGCTGGCGACGACTTCCTTGACCAGAAAATTACCATGCCGGTCATTCTGGCCTATCAGAAAGCCAATGACGAAGAACGCGGTTTCTGGCATCGCACCATGGGCGATGGTAATTTTGCCGCCGAAGATTTTGCCAAAGCACAGTCTATTCTGTCGCATCACAAGGCGATTGAAGCTTCACTTGAAGCCGCCACCTCATATGCCAATAAGGCCAAGGCCGCATTGGCCATTTTCGATGCACCAGATCAGGCTGAACTGGCACAGGCACTAGCGGAAACTGCCGCCTTTGCCGCTTTCCGGCGCACATAACATTTTATTCAGAACTTCTGACCTTGCGACCGACCTATCCGGATGATCGCAACAATGCGGCGATTTCACGAGCGCGGCGGCCAACCTGAATCGCCCAATAGCTGTCTAATGCTTCGGTGCTGGCACCTGTCCAGTTACCATCATTGACCGCGGCACGCATGCGCCGGAATCCAGCTAGCCGCGTTTGCCCCAGATTAAAAGCCAAAGCAAAAATGACGGCGGATCACGGAAAAACGCCGTTAAATGACACCGCCCGCATAGCACTTCGCTCTGCCCTGATGAACCAGTCGCCGCCTATGACATTAAAGCAGGCATCGCGGGCGATTGGCCGCAATGACGCCTACCTGCATCAATATCTGAATCGTGGCTCGCCGCGCTATCTGC
>JBMZPN010000206.1:0-2593 GCA_049620845.1 Puniceispirillum sp. (SeqCode) | reverse complement strand
TTCAATTCAACCAGCACCGCGCCGAGCCACAGACTCTAACCAATGATGTGACGGTGTTATCAAAAGAAGATGTTCGCAAGGTTGAACAAATCCGGGATTCGATTGAAACGACGCTTGAAAAAGTGGCAATATCAGAAGACATGCCCCTAACCGTGGCTATGGCCGCTGGCCGCTATGCCGCAATGCGCATGTTTCAACTTCAAGGTCGCGCCGAAACTATGGCCTTTATGGATCAATGTGTTGTCACTGCCGAGCTTTGTGATGATTTAATGCAGCATTTGGACGAAGATGCCTAATCAAATGGGCACTCAGAAAGCCTGCTTTATCGAGCCACATGACCAAGCATTAATCGCCACTGCATGATCAAACACCAATCCAATGATAAGGCTGTCACCCTATTTTGGATTTTGATTTTAGGTAATCTATTTTGATTTTGCGTCAACGCGGCTGATTGAACCGATCACTTCAGCACCTAGATCAATTGACAGTGCATTCGCCTGAACCTCGCCATCGACAATACCGGTGGCGGTAACATTCAGGCTTTCACAGATCAGATTACCGTTAAATTGACCATTGATAACAACCGTCTTTGCCTTCACGGTGCCGGTCACTCTACCCTGCTCACGGATAATAAAATCAATTGCGGTGACATCACCCTTGAATTGGCCATCAATCACAACCGGATGGTCACCGCCATCAAGTGAGCCTTCCATAATCAAATCACCTAGAATATAGGTTGAATCCTCGTGAAGGCTGGTCATTTCCTCATATGGTTTTGCCGACATGGTTTACGCACCTTCTTCAGGGGATTTTGGCACCGCAACATTTTTTGCCTTATCCAATTTTGCCGGCATTAGCAAATCCGCATCGTCATTTTCACTTGGCGCCGCAGCAGTATTTTTTGCTGTCCAGTTATGAACGACATGGCAATTCAACGCCGCGCCACGATCCATCTGCAACGTTTCATAGTGTAATTTTCCAGAAATTGACGCTGTTGCCGTGGCCCAAACACTCCCAGCCTGCATCTTGCCTTCATAATGGCCAGACACCACAACAAGGTCGGCTCGGATCGCGCCATCGAAATGTCCAACTTCGCCGATAGTTACCTTATCCGCTGTTAAATCGGCATTCATTTTGCCATTAATTTCGATAACGCGCGCATTGATAATCTTGCCGTTAAAGCTTGCACCAGCACCAATGATTGTCTTGCTTCCGAGCTTATCCATTTGTCACCGGCTCCTTGGTGAATTTTGCGTTAACATGTGCGCCATCATCAACGGCAACGTCTTGACAGTGCAACTGCCCTTCAAAAAGCGCCGTTGCCGATAAAAAAAATTTTATCGGCAACAATACTCCGAAGAACTGTGCCATCAATTGTTACGCTCTACGCGGTAATTTCTCCAGTAATAATCGCCATTGATATGAAATGAAGTGTATCGGCATTTACAACGCCGTCAACCTGCCGTGCCGTAACAAGCGGTTCGGATACAGTAATTGTGCCCCTGATTCGCACATCTTCGTTAATCTGCGACGGATTTCGCGGTGTCACCGGGCTAAGCCTATTCTTTCCAAACATCTTAATTCTCTGATTCTACGAAAAATTATTTTCAAACAGTTTTGCTCTTCGTCTTTTGGCTCATCAAACAAACCATTTTACGATAGCATATCCCCTGCGGTAACGCCGAGAAACCTCGATGGCACGTCATTTGCTTTAATAGCAAGCGACTAAATAGGAAGTCGGCATTTTTACCAAATTTTGAGTGAACTTAGAGCAAATTATGGCTGATGAAGTTGTTGATATTCGTAAAAGAATAGAAGAAATGCGAAACGAGGTTTCAGCAGCGATTGTCTCGCACCAAGAGCTGGAAGACACAACCTATGCTGTTGGCCAAAATGCTGATATTTCACTAGGTAAACAGACAGGTGAGCCGGCAGCACGCGCCGCAAATGATAGCCACAGCCCGGTAGATGCCACCGCCACATCATCTCCCGCCAATATCCGGGTTTCGGATGATATGGTAAATAAGCATAAAGGCGTTGAAACCGCCTTGAAAATGCCTGCTTTTCAATTGAATGTGCGCAACCAAACCTCCAACAATCTATTGCTGGCGGTAATCGGTATCCAATTATTGACTAATATTCTGCTGATTTTAATGGTCTGGATGAAATTAGGATAATGACCAGATGACGAATAAAGACCAAAAAGCAGCCGCATCAAGCGTTATTAAGGCTCTTCGCGCTTTTAGGTTTGCAGATCTTTACGCACGTTTTGGCCCCGAAATCCGACGCGGCAACCAGCCTGATATGCCAATCGTCACAACCAACAGAATTTGGTTTTTGCGCGAAAACCGATTTTTAGTTTTCACCCGCAGCGGCCCCGTCGAAGTGACGCTGAAACCATCAATGGTTTTGGCGGGAATTCTTATTTGTATGGCCGGTGTGGCTACCATTTTCTATTCGACTATCATTGCCAGCTATAGCGCCATTGAGGTGATGCGCGAGGAAACCATTAAAACCGCACAAGCCAGTGCAAACCCAGAAGATGGCGCTGTTTTCAACAAAGATGATACTGCCGCTAGTGCGTTAACATGGT
>JBMZPN010000205.1:0-2627 GCA_049620845.1 Puniceispirillum sp. (SeqCode) | reverse complement strand
TGCTGTCGGACGCTGATATACCAACAGTTGTTAATGAAGAAATCGATAAAGTGATTTGGAGCAAAGTTGCCTTTAATACGGCCATGAATGCTATTTGTGCGCTTGTAAATGGCACGCCAGGCACAATCGCGGACTCTGTGTATCTTTCTGACCTTGCGCGTTCGGTGGTCATGGAAAGCTGTGCTGTTGCAAATGCTGCTGGTGTTGAAATTGATCCGCAAAATGTTCTGGCAATTGTCGAAATGGCAGGGCGTGAACATCGCACGCATAAGCCATCAATGGTGCATGATGTGATGGCGAAACGTCGAACCGAAATTGACGCACTAAATGGTGCCGTTATTAGCCTAGGTAAAGCGCATAATATACCAACACCTCACAATCAGGCGCTATATGCATTGATAAAAGGCGTTGAAGCCCAATTTGAAAAAATCACTAGATAATATGTCAAAATAGAGGTCATATTGGTCTGTTAGCTTATTTGGGTTTGGAGGTGTGAATGCAGCCAGTAGCACTTGATGTAACGTATCCCGAAGCCCCCGTTGGAATGAGTGAGGCCGAATGGCATGCCCGCGTTGATCTGGCCGCCTGTTACCGTCTGACGCATTTTTATGGCTGGACCAGCGTCGTCTACAATCATATCACCCTGCGTATTCCGGATACTGATACGTTTCTAATAAATCCCTTTGGGTTAACTTATGACGAAATCACGGCCTCAAATCTGGTGCGGATCGATCTGGATGGAAACAAACTGGATAATAATGATGCGCCGGTCAATCTGGCTGGCTATTTAATTCATTCGGCTATTCATAGGGCACGCCCTGATGATCTGCATTGTGTAATGCATACGCATGAACCGATCAGCCAAGCCATGTCGGCTATTAACGCCAAGGCAATACCTCTGGTTCAGGAAGGCTGTCAGCTTTTTGAACGTGTAGGCTATCACGATTTTGAGGGTATTGTGCTGAATGCGGATGAGCAGGATCGCCTTCAAGCCGCTTTGGGCACAGAAAATCACACATTACTTTTGAAAAATCATGGTCTGTTGACGGCAGGGCCATCGGCAATTTGGGCATTTGTCAGGCATCAGGTTTTTATTCGCAATTCAGATGTCCAGTTGCGGGCAATGGCATCAGGTGCCGAGATTAGCTACATCCCAGATGATGTCATGCGGCATACACGACAGCAGTTCGAAGGGGGAAGCGCGCAAGGTGGTGCCAAGGTACGCCATCCTGAATGGCCGGCTTTCTGGCGTATGCTTGACCGTATTGACCCAAGCTGGAAAAGCTGATCAGTACATATTAAACTTTGATGCGTCAGCTATAACACAGTTGGAGCCATTCTAAACAAAGCGGTTGACGATATTTTCCAGATATTCCTGTTTGCCGGATACCGGTTGCGGATTGATATCGTCAGCAAGCACTTTGTCGGCCAGACTATCAAGCCCATGATGACCGTCCATGATTTCACCACCAAAATCAGATTCCCACCCAGCATAGCGCTCAACAAGATTCTCCTGCAAACTTCCATCTTCGAGCATGGCGGCGGCAGCTTTCAGACCGCGTGCACAGACATCCATACCGCCAATATGCGCCAATAGAAGGTCTTGTGGATCAAGTGATTGGCGGCGCAGTTTGGCATCAAAATTTGTACCCCCATTTTCAAATCCGCCATGACCTAAAATCTGATAATAGGCGAGGGCAACCTCGGGTACATTGTTGGGGAATTGGTCGGTATCCCAGCCGGATTGGTAATCATTCCGGTTCATATCAATCGAACCAAAAATACCCAGTGCATTGGCAAGTGCCAGTTCATGCTCAAAGCTGTGCCCGGCCAAAATCGCATGACCCTGTTCGATATTGACTTTGATTTCGGCATCCAAGCCATAACGTTTAAGAAATCCATATACGGTGGCAACGTCAAAATCATATTGATGTTTTGTTGGCTCTTGTGGTTTTGGCTCGATCAGGATGGTGCCTTCAAAGCCAATCTTATGTTTGTAATCAACAACCATATTGAGGAACCGACCCATTTGATCCATTTCGTGATCTATCGCCGTGTTGAGCAAGGTTTCATAGCCTTCACGACCGCCCCACAGCACATAATTTGCCCCGCCAAGTTGCTTGGTGGCATCAAGACAGGTCTTTACCGTTGCGGCGGCAAAGGCGAATACATCTGGATCAGGATTAGTCGCGCCACCACTCATATAACGGCGATGCGAAAACAGGTTGGCGGTGCCCCACAGTAATTTAACCTTGGTGTCTTCCATTTTGCTCTGAAAATAGTCGGTTATTTCCTGCAAATTACGGGTGTTCTCGGCAAAATTTGATCCTTCGGGGCGCACATCGGCATCGTGAAAACAGAAAAACGGGGTGCCAAGCAAGCTGAACATATCAAACGCAACATCAGCTTTCAGCTTGGCAGCGTCCATAGCATTGCCTTTGGCGCTATCCCATTGTGATGCGAACCATGGCCGTTCAAAAGTTTCCCCACCAAATGGGTCGTTGCCTGGCCAGACGAAATTATGCCAGTAGCAGACTGCAAAGCGCAATTGATCTTCCATGCGCTTGCCCAGCACCATTTCATCTGGATTGTAATGCTTAAATGCAAACGGATTTGCGCTGTCAGCC
>JBMZPN010000204.1:0-2642 GCA_049620845.1 Puniceispirillum sp. (SeqCode) | reverse complement strand
TTGAAAATATCCATCTATTCGATGCAAAGCACGGCAAGCGTCTTGGCTAGCTATGCGTCGAAACGCAGTTCGGCTGTTTGTTTTGATGGGCGTTGCGGGATCCGGCAAGTCTCTCTGTGCGGCTGAACTGGCTGATCGCGTAAATGCTACATTTATCGATGGCGATGAATTTCATCCACCTGCCAACATAGCCAAAATGTCTGCCGGCATTCCCCTGACCAATGATGATCGCTGGCCGTGGCTGGATGCGGTGGCGGCGCAAATGATCATCCCTTCAGGCATTGTTTTTACCGCTTGTTCGGCGTTACGTAGATCTTATCGGGAATATCTGGCCAGCAGGGCAGGGATGCCGATACATTTCATTTATCTTGATGCTGATCGCGCGTTGATTGCCAGACGCATAGCCGCCCGAAAAGGCCATTTCATGTCACCAAGTCTGATTGACAGCCAGTTCGCCACCCTAGAGGTGCCGGATGATAAAGAAGCCGCGAGCCATATTGATGCAAGTGCTGACAAGGATACTGTCATTGACAGGATACTGGCCGCGATTGACCCGCTCATCTAGCTATGCGGTTTGAAGATACGTGGTTATTGCGCTGCTTTCATATCCGCGCATTCTGGCACAGGCGTCGTGACTTTGCCTTCATTAAAGAAGCGGTGTAAATTTTCGATTGTCAGATCGCCCATGGCGCGCCGTGTTTCGACGGTCGCGCTGGCCACATGCGGTGTCAGCGTTACATTATCCATCTTGCATAATGCAGGTGGAACATGTGGTTCATTGGCAAAAACATCGAGTCCGGCCGCGCCAAGGCGTCCATCTTCCAATGCCGCAACCAGTGCGTCCTCATCGACCACCGAACCGCGCCCGACATTAATCAAGGTGCCATTTGCCCCAAGCGCGTCGATTACCTCTCGGTTGATTTTTTTATGGGTTGAGGCATCGCCCGGCGTGATCGCAATCAGATAATCGACATCTTTTGCCATTGTCGTCAGATCGTCATAAAAGCGGTAGGGCAGATCGGGTTTTTCGGTGCGCGCATGATAGACAATGTCGCACGCAAACGCGCCCAACTTGCGGGCAATGGTCTGGCCAATCCGGCCAAGCCCGAAGATGCCGACCTTTGCGCCTTCGATTGATCGGGTCAGTGGCGCATTGCCCTTTTCTTGCCAGCGTCCCGAACATACCCATTCATGGTCATGTATCAACCGGCGGCTTACCGCCAGCATCAGCATGATCGCCGTATTGGCGACATCATCATTCAGCACGATTGGCGTATGCGTGACCATGATATTGCGCGTGCGGGCAATGTCGGTATCAATCGCGTCATAGCCAACACCGTAACAGGAAATGATTTTCAGATTATCAAGTCCGGCCATGATGTCTGGGGCAACACCATCATGGCCATTCGTGGCCACGGCGACAATCTCGGCACCATAGGCGGCCAGAAACGCATCCTTATCGCTAATCTCGTCCCATATATGCACGGTGAAATGACGATGGAATGCTTCCATCATATTGGGCGTTGCTCCACCGATCAGCAGCATTGAGGTCATTGTCGTCTTTCAATCATTTATTTCATCAGCGGTTTGATTATCAGGTGTCCTGCCCGACTGTCTGGCGTTGATGACCCAGCCCATCGATCCAGACATCCATGACATCGCCTTCTTTCAGATAGACAGGCTCCGGCTTCATACCAAGCCCCACGCCCGGCGGTGTGCCTGTTGAAATCACATCACCCGGATGCAATGTCATCAACTGCGAAAGATGCGCGATACATTCTGCAACGCTGAAAATCATTGTTTCCGTATTACCTGTCTGGCGGCGCTGACTATTGACATCTAGCGTCATATCCAGATTTTGCGGATCACTAATCTCGTCACGCGTTACCAGCCATGGGCCAATCGGGCCAAAAGTGTCGCATGACTTGCCCTTGGTCCACTGGCCGGTCAGCTTGGCCTGAAAATGCCGTTCGGACACATCATTGGATATGCAATAGCCAGCAACATAATCCAGCGCCTCGTCAGGCTCTACATATTTACACGCCGTGCCAATGACAACGCCCAGCTCAACTTCCCAGTCAGTCGCGTGCGAATTACGCGGGATCATGACCGTATCATTGGCGCCGATAATCGCCGATGTCGCTTTCATGAATAATATCGGATGCGCTGGAATGTCGGCGCCGGTTTCGGCGGCATGATCCGAATAATTCAGCCCGATACACATGAATTTTCCAACATTATTAACACAGGCACCAAAGCGTTGTTCGCCTTCAACGAGGGGTAGAGATGCCGGATCAAATGTGCGTAACTTATCAAGGCTGGCTTCGGACAGCGTAAAGCCGTTGATATCATCAATATGCCCCGACAAATCACGGATATTGCCATCACTATCGATCAGGCCGGGTTTTTCGCTACCGATTTCACCATAACGTACAAGTTTCATATTTCGCCTCGCTACCTGTAAAGAATATCCAATGTTGAATGACTTATTTTGCGCAAGGTTTGCCAATCCTTGGCTGACACATAGCCTGACCTAGCCACCTGCATTAGTAAATAAATCTTTTGGTGCCAGAGCACCGATATGTGTAACCACGATGGCGGCGCATTTATGCGCGGCCTGAATGGCGTCCTCCATATTATCA
>JBMZPN010000203.1:0-2686 GCA_049620845.1 Puniceispirillum sp. (SeqCode) | reverse complement strand
ATTTGGCAGCATTTTTACCAAGCAAGCCAGCGTCATAGGCCTCATCGATAGCGGCCTGCAAGCGACGGGCTTCATTCACAAATTCACCACGAATATAGATATAGGCAACATGGGCGCGCATTGCGAAACCCGCAACCACACATCCTTCAAGCAATTTATGCGGCTCATGACGGATGATATCCCGGTCTTTGCATGTACCCGGTTCGGACTCATCGGCATTAACCACTAGATAATGCGGGCGATCCTTAACCTCTTGCGGCATGAATGACCATTTCAGTCCGGTTGGGAAACCAGCCCCACCACGACCACGCAGGCCAGACGCCTTCATACGCTCAACAATTTCATTATGACCAAGCTTTAAAATAGCCGCTGTATTATCCCAATCGCCCCGTTTCTTGGCACCAGCAAGCATGGCATCGTTCCAGCCATAGATATTGGTAAAAATACGATCAGCGTCTTTAAGCATTGGCTGCTCCCGACTTGGTTTTGGCTTTTTTCTTTGGTTTCAATGTATTCAGGCTTGTGGCACCACCACTTGCTTCCGAACCCGAACGCCCCAGAACCGACCCGATGGCTAGTGGTGCATCTTTCTCAAGTGAGTCAAGCAAGTCACCAGTTGTCTGGTAATTTAGGTCTTCATAGAAATCGTCATTTACCTGTAAAATCGGTGCATTAACACAGGCACCAAGGCATTCGACCTCTAGCAATGAGAAACGTCCGCAATCTGATGTCTCGCCAGACGTGATACCGTAGCGGTCTTTGATACAGCGCATCATCTCGTCTGAACCACGAAGCCAGCACGGTGTTGTCGTGCAAGCTTGCAGAAAATACTTACCAACCGGTTTCAGATTGAACATCGTGTAAAAGGTGGCGACTTCAAGCACACGGATTTTTGCCATATCCAGCTTTTCGGCAATCAGTTCGATAGCCTTCATCGGAATCCAGTTATCATGCTGGCGCTGTGCCATATCAAGCAATGGCATCACCGCGCTAGCTTGGCGGCCTTTGGGATATTTGGCCACAATGCGCTTGATTTCTGCCTCATTTTCAGCCGTAAAGGCAAATGCATCAGGCTGGTCTTCAGCAATACGGGCTTCAATGCTCATCTATCAATCTCACCAAAAACAATATCAAGCGACCCAATGATCGCAACCGAGTCCGCCAGCATGTGACCACGCGAAAGATAGTCTACCGCTGCCATGAAATAGAACCCCGGTGCACGGATTTTGCACCGGTACGGCTTGTTTGAACCATCAGCGACAAGATAAACACCAAATTCACCCTTCGGCGCTTCAACAGCCGTATAGCTCTCACCTTCGGGAACATGAAAACCCTCGGTATAGAGCTTGAAATGATGAATAAGCGCTTCCATGGAGTTCTTCATATCACCACGATGCGGCGGCGTGACCTTGTTATTCTCGGCCAGTACCGGTCCTTCGGGCATCTCGGCGATACATTGGTGAATGATCCGCAAGGACTGCCGCATTTCTTCAACCCGCACCAGATACCGTGCATAGCAATCACCTGTTTTGCCAACCGGTACGTCAAAATCCATTTCGGCATAAACATCATAAGGCTGACTTTTACGAAGATCCCACGGCACGCCCGAAGCACGAATACAAGGGCCTGTCATGCCAAGGTCAAGCGCCTCTTTTTCACTCACCACACCTATATCAACGGTGCGTTGCTTGAAAATACGGTTATCAGTCAGCAAGGTTTCCAGATCATCGATAAAGGCCGGAAATGAGTCTGCCCAGTCAGCAATCTCGTCAAGCAAACCCGTAGGCAGATCCTGATGCACGCCACCCGGGCGGAAATAGGCCGCATGTAAACGCGCACCACAAGCGCGCTCATAAAAACCCATCAATTGTTCGCGCTCTTCAAAACCCCACAAAAGTGGCGTCATCGCACCAACATCAATGGCAAAGGTAGTCAGATTCAAAAGATGGTTAAGAATACGACCGATTTCACAATATAAAACGCGGATAAACTGAGCACGACGTGGCACGTCTATTGCCAACGCCTTTTCAATCGACAGCGCCCAGACATGCTCCTGATTCATTGGCGATACATAATCGAGCCGGTCAAAATAAGGTAGAGCCTGTAAATAGGTCTTATGCTCAATCAGCTTTTCAGTGCCACGATGAAGCAAACCGATATGCGGGTCTGCACGCTCGATCACTTCGCCATCCATTTCAAGGACAAGCCGCAACACGCCATGTGCCGCCGGATGCTGGGGGCCGAAATTCATCGTAATTGGCTTGATTTGCATTTCTGCCATGGCTAGCCCCTATTTCGCATCACTGTTTTTGTCAGAGTCAGAAGCATCAATCGCATGCTGCATGCCTTCCCATGGACTCAAAAAATCAAAATCGCGGAATTCCTGCACCAGATGAACAGGCTCGTAAACCACAAGGCGCTGGGTGTCGTCATAACGCACCTCAACATGACCAGTAAGAGGAAAATCCTTGCGCAGGGGATGACCTTCAAAACCGTAATCAGTCAACAGACGCCGCAGATCAGGATGACCGGCAAAGAAAATACCAAACATATCCCATGTTTCACGCTCGGCCCAGTTTGCTGCAGAAAAAATGCCCGTAACCGATGGAACAGACTGACCTTCGGCAACGCCTGCCAGAATACGCAAACGCATATTATTGCTGATCGATAAAAGCTGATACACCAT
>JBMZPN010000202.1:0-2714 GCA_049620845.1 Puniceispirillum sp. (SeqCode) | reverse complement strand
TTGTTCCAGCCTATACAACCAACACCGAAGAAGATCATCATTATATCATCGATCATTCATCGGCACATATTGCGATCACATCATCTGGCAATCTTGCCTTGCGCGTTGGTATGGCGGCGATGCGCACTTCGAATTTTCATACGTTAATCTTGATGGATAAGCCTACCACACTACCCGATATGGGTGATGCTGATGTTCTATATTGGCAAGACATCATGGCCGAAACAGCGCCACTGGATGATATTGAAGACCGGATCGGCACTCTTGATAGCGATGATGTGTGCTGTTTTATCTATACATCGGGTACGGGGGGACGCCCCAAGGGTGTGATGCTGACGCATCGATCCATTCAGGCTAATATTGACGCGGCGATCGAATTGCTTGATGAGGGCAATGTATCTGAAAATCAGCGTTTCCTGTCATTACTACCGCTTTCACATTCCTATGAACATACCGCTGGTATGCATTTACCATTTCAGAGTAATTCCGAAGTCTGGTATTGCGAAAGTACCGATCAAATTGCAGCTAACCTTGTTGAAGTATCGCCAACCTTGATGACGGCAGTACCCCGGCTCTACGAAGTGTTATATGAACGCATCACGCGCGGGGTCAGGATCAAGGGCGGCCTTTCGGCAAAATTATTCGATCTGGCGGTCAAACTGGGACGCAAACAGCTCGATGGACGGCTGTTAATGCCGCATGAATTTCTGGTTAACAGACTACTTGATAAGCTGGTGAGGAAAAAGGTTCAGGCACGGCTTGGCGGTAATCTAAAATATTTTGTGTCAGGTGGCGCAGCGCTGAACCCCGAAATCGGATCCTTTTTCATGGCACTTGGGGTCAAATTGCTTCAGGGATACGGCCAGACCGAAGCTTCGCCGCTTATTTCTGCCAACCGCCCACAGAACATCAAAATCGAAACTGTCGGGCCTGCTGTTAGCGGCGTAAAGGTAAAGCTCGCTAACGATGGCGAAATACTGGTAGCTGGCGATCTGCTAATGAAAGGCTATTGGCGCGACGAAGCTAGCACCGCAGCCGCTATTCGTAATGGCTGGCTTCATACAGGTGATCTTGGCACAATTGATAAAGACGGCATGATAACGATCACGGGGCGCAAAAAAGATATTATTGTCAATTCGGGCGGTGAAAATATCGCCCCTGGCCGTGTTGAAGCTTTGTTGACGATCGAACCCGAGATCGAACAGACCATGGTTGACGGTGACCGCCGCCCATGGCTTTCTGCCGTCATTGTTCCGTCGCAGGACACATATGACATGGCGAAAGACGATGAACATCTTAAAACACTCGTTGCCGACGCTGTTGAACGCGCGAATAGCCGTCTGTCACAGATTGAACGTGTAAGACGGTTTGTTATCGCGGATGAAAAATTCACCACGGAAAATAGTTTGATGACGGCGACTTTGAAAGTGCGTCGCCATATGGTGCGTGACCTTTATGGTGATCGTATCAATGCGCTCTATAGCAAAAAATAAAAAAGCGTTTCGTGTTGACGTGAATTATTTTTAGCAGCAATGTCTCGGAATGCGATTTAAACTACTTGAGCACCCAACGGGTGATCGCCCCATCACCGCCATGCTTCTTGTTTTAAGCGGTGTGTTCTTTCTGGCCTTGCAAGATGCGCTGGTCAAATATATGGCACCAGAAACATCGTTCTGGCAATTTCAGACTTTAAGATCGATTGGTAACGGGACTTTACTGCTGTGCCTTTGTGCACTTGGGAGCGGTTTTACTTTGTTAAGACCACTCAATCCACGCATGGTTTTCGTGCGTGCGGCTGTTATGACAATGTGCATGTTCTGTTTTTTTGCGGGGGCGCCATTTTTGTCTGTCGCACAGATGGCGGCTGGGCTCTACACCTATCCACTTTTCGTAACCATGCTTGCGGCACCCGTTCTTGGTGAACGGGTTGGTAAGTGGCGTATCATTGCCTTGATCCTTGGTGCCTTTGGTGCCTTGACGATTTTACGACCATGGGCAAGTGGTTTCACTTTAGTTCAGATTTTACCTATCTGTGCAGGCTTTCTTTACGCCATAAACATTCTGATCTTGCGGCGCTATTGTCGGGGTGAAAGCCCCGTTGCCCTGACATTTGCGGTAGCGATAATGTTCATTATATCGGGCGCTGCGGGTAGTTTGTTGCTGACATTATTTGCGCCTGATCCGGCAATCCAAACTGCCATGCCATTCGTTGCTATTGGCTGGCCTGCCCTGACTATTACCGTACTCCTATTTGCTGGCATTTCGTCAGTCTTGAATCTATCCGGCAATATCTTTCTGAACAGAGCCTACCAGACCGCCGAAAGCAGTCGCTTGGCACCACTTGATTTTTCTTACCTACTTTTTGCCGTTCTATGGGGAAAAATTCTGTTTGGCACATGGCCAAGCCTGTTTACGATCACTGGTATGTGCCTGATCGCATCAGCGGGCATCTTGACCGCATGGCGAGAGCACATCAACGCCAAATCGTTATAGTTAGATCATGCTAGCAGTTTAGAAGTTCGATGCATCAAGCAACGAACTTATCCTATCGGCAGAGGAATAACTCCCACCATCGAGGTGATGGTGATAAAAGCAGCCGCCAAGGCCAGTCTGGCAAAGAACCGGTTATTTGAACGCCATAAAAAGAATGACGAAATGAATGTACCCGGAATGATGCTGAACACGCCTAACGCCAGGCCGGCAGTTGTCATGCC
>JBMZPN010000201.1:0-2735 GCA_049620845.1 Puniceispirillum sp. (SeqCode) | reverse complement strand
AGGGCATCCTGCCAGTCCCCTATTTTTGACTGGGGAATTTCAGCATGGCTGAAACCGCACCGGCGCAGATAGTCTGCCTGATCGGCAATCACATGACCGCTGGCCACAAGCCAGCCAGAAAAGCCAGACTCACGGATTCGCCGCGCATGGGTAAAACCGCGCCCATCGGAAAATTTGTCAAAACTGATCTCAATCACACCGTTCGTGCCCAGCCCCGCCGTCATATCTTCGGCAGGCAACGTATCGCTGGTCGCAAATATACAATCCGCATCACGCCTGTCCTGCGCGTCCAATATTGTGGCAGTGGCAAGGTCAAAAAGCGGTTTCCGGATATCATCTTCAGGCATAAAGCGACTCCTTGAATGGCGCTGTCCCTAAGCGCGTCAGACTATCGACAAAACTTTCATCGTCATGCCGCAATGCCCTATAGGTATCGACAATCCGTTCGATCGCAGCCGGCACATCAGCCTCTTCAAAAGATGGTCCCATGATGGTGCCGACAGCGGCCGCTTCACCTGCCCGTCCGCCAAGCGTAATCTGATAATGTTCAACACCCTTTTTATTGACACCCAATATGCCGATATCCGCCGCATGATGATGCCCGCAGGCATTAATACATCCGGATATATTGAGGCGTAACGCCCCAATATCAGCGCGGCGGTCAGCATCGTCAAAGCGCCGGAAAATCTTATCGGCCAATGGTAAAGACCGTGCATTGGCAAGATTACAGTAATCCAGCCCCGGACAGGCAATCATATCGCTGATTAATCCAGCTTCACCTCCTGCCAGCTCAAGCGCGGCCAATCTGTCATACACCGCCGGAAGATGCTGTTTGGCTATATGCGGTATGATCAGATTCTGTTCATAGGTGACACGGATTTCATCACGTCCAAAGGCCTCGGCAATATCGGCAATCGCTTCCATCTCATGTGCCGAGGCATCACCAGGCGGGCGGCCAATCGCTTTCAGGCTGATCATGACCGAACAATAATCGGGATGCCAATGCGCCGTGATATTGCGCGTCATCCAGTGATCGAAGGCACGATCATTTTGCCGACGTTCGGCAATATCATCCACAGCATCACTATTGCTGATTGGCGGCAAATCAACAGGCGCAAAATGGGCAAGAATCCGGTCACGTTCTACGTCGGGCAATTCGATAGCGCTATCGCGGATTTTGTCCCACTCGGCCGCAACCGCGTCACGAAAAGCATCGATACCCATCGCTTCGACCAGTATCTTGATCCGCGCCTTATAGATATTGTCGCGGCGTCCGGCCTGATTATAGACGCGCAAAATCGCTTCCAGATAGGATAGTAGCTGGTGCTTGGGCAGAAAGGCAGCGATCTGCTGGGCTACACGCGGGGTGCGTCCCTGTCCGCCGCCTACCAGCACACGAAAGCCTGTCTGGCCAGCTTTGTTTTTCACCATACGCAAGCCGATATCATGAAAGCCGGTGGCCGCGCGATCTGTCGCGCCTGCTGATACGGCGATCTTGAATTTGCGTGGCAGAAAGGCAAATTCGGGATGCAAAGTTGACCATTGCCGGATGATTTCACACCAGCCGCGCGGGTCTTCCAGCTCGTCGGCTGCCGCGCCGGCAAACGGATCCGAAGTGACATTGCGGATGCAATTACCCGATGTCTGGATCGCATGCATGTCAAAACTGGCAAGCCGATCCAGAATATCCGGCGTTTCCACCAGCTTGATCCAGTTGAACTGGATATTCTGTCGGGTGGTGAAATGACCAAAGCCACGGTCAAAATCACGCGCAATACCAGCCAGACCGCGAAGCTGTTTTGCATTCAGAACCCCATAGGGAATCGCAATCCGGAGCATGTAGGCATGAAGCTGCAGATACAGACCATTCTGCAACCGCAGAGGTTTGAATTCATCCTCGCTCAATGCCCCTGCCAGTCGGCGTTCGACCTGATTACGAAATTGCGCCGCCCGCGCTTTGACAAATGCGCGGTCAAGCTGATCGTAGCGATACATCTTTGACTCTTTTCAAGGCCGTGAAAAAATATCTATTTAACGGAATAGATGAACAAGGTAGCCTATCAACAGGCGGTTTGACCGACGGGCCTTTGGCCGCGCGGATCACTTCACGCGCTGACTGATCTGCCTTGCCATTCACCGCGATGGTATAGACCGAAACAATCAGGTTGGCGGCAACATCTTGTTCGGCATGCGTTATGGCAATGGGGGCGCTAACGGCATCAAATATCGCCGCTTTGGTTCGGTCAGTTGTCCAATCCAATGTTGCTGTCATCCACAGCACAACACCATCATCAAGCCGATTTGCAGTTATAATGATATCATCTGTTTTGGGCATATCAGGCTCCTTCACGCAATGTCTCATTTTGGTGGTTTAGCACGCCTAATTTCACAATTTCGCTAGCATCAATCGCTGGCCGTAACATAGCTTGATTCAGCGGACGCGGTTTTGCGGCCGAAGTAATATGTCGACAGGCAAGGCCATGATCGCCCAAGGCCTTGATTATGAAATCGGCAGTTTGGGTCTGGCGCGGGTCACCCCCTACCAGATAGATGACACGATCTGATGATTCAGACGCCGCTTTCAGCTTGCTGATGAAAGATACAATCGACATGTCACCTTTATGCTGGCCAAGTTGGCAGAATGTCAGTGTGGCTTCCCGCCGTGCCAGATCAAGCACCTCATCGGAAACCAGATGATCGTAAAAAATGCTATCGGCATGGCGAATAGCCTCAGC
>JBMZPN010000200.1:0-2742 GCA_049620845.1 Puniceispirillum sp. (SeqCode) | reverse complement strand
CTTCGTCAATTGTGCTGATGAAGGTAACTGATGATCTGCCGCCGCCATTACTGCATGTACTTTACGCAAGTAACGCTCATTTTTTTGGGGATCATTTGAGTGGTAATGGCGGATTGCCTGATCCCAACTTCCGTGACGGTTCCGCAGATTAATCAGAAATGATGCCGCATATTCTACGTTAATATCCGGATCGAACATTTCGGCAAAATCGCGAAAATTATCCTTATGCCATTTGGTATTGATCTGCATACAACCGATATCAACGCTATTTTCACCATTGGCATAACTCACTTCGACAAATTCAAGCGCCGATGCCTGATCTTCAAAAAACAGCCCTTCAACACCATCATTGACGGTCCATGGCCATGACCGGCGTTTGCCGTTAAGACCAATGCGCCCTGATTCAACCCGGGCGATGCCCTGCATGATACCTGACGGGATCGCATAGTCGATCTCTGCCTGCGCTGCCAGAGACTCACAATCTACAACAAACGCCCGCACCTGTGACGGCAAACAAATATGAAGTATCAGCAATGCAAATGTATATCTAATGATGTTACGAATATTAAACATAAGCCTAAACAGCAACAAATGTGCCAAATACGGCACTTAATCTGATCTGCAGGCAATTATTCACCGATACGGCAAACAGTTCCTTTCAAATACCACCAAGATTGATAATATGATCAGTGATCTAGAGCGGTGCTCATACCGCCTAAACATGATGATGCAGGTATCAAATGCAGGATAACCCCATTCAAAAACAATGGCTTGATGCTTTTGTATCTCTGTTTAGCTTATGTAACGCAAAAGCAGATGAAAAAATCACTGTTCTGATTGAGTCGCATAGCCGTCAGGTCAATGTGATGCTTACCGAGCTTGCTTTACAGCAGCTTCATCTTCCCTTCGAGATGACACGCATTGAAACAAAACCCGCCAGTTGTTCGCCTATTGTGCGTTCAACAGGTGCTTCAAATGTTCTTGATGGTGAACCGCAGATTGTTGACGCCTTATGCAAAGCCGATTTCATTGTTGATCTGACTATCGAAGGCCTGATGCATGCACGCCCAACACCGGATATTCTGAATTCTGGTGCGCGCATTATGACCATTTCCAATGAACATCCCGAAATTTTAGCACGGCTACCACTTGATCCGTCGCTAAAAGACTCAGTAAAAGCCGCTGTAAAGGCCTGTCGTAGCGCATCTGAAATGCATGTTACATCAACTGCCGGTACAGATTTGCGCGTGGCTATGGACAATACCATCACAGTCGGCGTTTGGGGGTGGACTGACCGCCCTGGTACTTTGGCTCATTGGCCTGGTGGCCTCGTGGTCAGCTTTCCCAAGGCAGCATCAACCAATGGTGAACTGGTTTTCAAGCCGGGTGATATCAACCTGACCTTCAAACGCTATTTCGAAAGCGAAGTACGTTTTCAAATTACCAATGATTTTGTCACCCAGATTGATGGTGATGGAGCGGATGCCCACCTGATGCGCCGCTATCTGGCCGGATTTGACGATCCGCTTGCCTATGCAACAAGCCATGTCGGGTGGGGGCTTAATCCACATGCTCGTTATGAAGCCCTGACCATGTATGACAAGAATGATCTGAATGGCACTGAATTACGCGCACTATCTGGAAATTTCTTATTCTCGACAGGTGCAAACGAATTTGCCAATCGCTTTACCGAAGGGCATTTCGACCTGCCCATGATGGATTGCACAATCGCATTGGATGGGCAAATAATGGTTGATAAAGGCGTGATCTGCTGATGCCAAAAATTGCTGGATTTACTTATGAAGATAGTGGCGGCTCAGGCACGCCTGTTATCTGTCTGCATGGTATTGGCGGCAACGATAGTAGCTTCGCAGATCAAAGCACAGGACTTGGTAATGACTTCAGAATGTTGGCATGGAACATGCCCGGATATAATGGATCAGCTAGCCTAGAAGATGTAACATTTGAAAGTCTTAGCACTTCTCTTGTGGCCTTTATGGATGCCCTTGGTATTACATCGGCTCATTTTATGGGGCAATCAATTGGTGGAATGCTGGCGCAGGAAATGGCCATTCGATATCCGGAACGTGTCAGATCGCTGATATTAATCGCAACAAGTGCCGCTTTTGGCGGACGTGATGACAGTTTCAAAGACCGCTTTCTATCAGCGCGCCTTGCTCCGCTTGATGCGGGTAAAACCATGCCTGAACTTGCTGCCGAATTTGTTCCTGAAATAACTGGAACTATAGCCAGCCAGCAGGTTATCGATGATGCTATAGCGGCGATGGCAGCCGTGCCGGTGTCAACCTATCGCCAGATTATTTCTTGCCTTACGACTTTCAACCGGCGTGAAGATCAGCACCTTTTGACCATGCCGGTCTGCCTGATTGCAGGTGAAGGGGATCAGAATGCCCCTGCCAATAGTATGAAAAAAATGGCGGATCGTATTTCAAATAGTCGTTTTCACCTTATTGAAAAAGCAGGTCATTTAGTAAATAGTGAAGCTAGTGATACCGTTAATGATATCGTTAGAGATTTTTTATTGAGTCAGGAATAGACATATAGTGGACGATTTGAAGCAAAGTCGGCTTGAAACAAAGCAAGCTAATCAGACAGATACACCGATATTCGATCCGGTTGACTGGAAACTTTCCGATTTCGAAGCCAACCTTTGCAAGGAAACACGCGAGTTAGCCGCTGACCGATTTGCCGAGCGCGCCCCCGGCATTGACCGTGAAGCTC
>JBMZPN010000199.1:0-2772 GCA_049620845.1 Puniceispirillum sp. (SeqCode) | reverse complement strand
CCACCACCGCGGTCAATCTGGGATTGGAACGCATGGTTTCCAAAACCAAGGATAGTATTGGCAGTGTGTTATCCCGCCGTGAGGGTCTGGTGCATAAAAACGCTATTATGCAGGTTGGTTTGAAACCCGTAAATGTAACCGATATGGTTGATGCAGGTGCACATCTGATGCGTGTTGGCGATCCCGTCAATGCCGCGCATGATCAAGGTTATGTAACATCTGTATGTTATTCGCCCTGTCTTGGGCATTCAATCGGGTTGGGTTTCCTT
The DNA here is from genome assembly GCA_049620845.1 of Puniceispirillum sp. (SeqCode). GTDB lineage: Bacteria > Pseudomonadota > Alphaproteobacteria > Puniceispirillales > Puniceispirillaceae > Puniceispirillum. The sequence goes on along the minus strand of JBMZPN010000199.1, from coordinate 2,503 downwards.
AGCAATGGCTCTGAACGTCATGGCGAAATTATTCGCGCCGTAAATCCCCTTCAAGGGCGAGAAACGCTTGTTGAAATTGTTAGTCCGCATTTCATTGATCCAGAGGGGGAACGTCTACATGCATGATCTAGCCCCTTTATATCCGCTTGGCGGACATAGTCCGCAGATAGATGTCTATGATCGCATTACGCTTAGCGAAAATTCCGATTATGCTTATGTGTCTATAGCAGCGCATCTGGGCTGTAATGACAAGCTTTGTGATATTGCAAAAAAGACGATTGGCGTCACGCTACCTCCGGTTGGAAACATGACTAGCCAGAATGATATTACGGCATTCTGGTCTGGGTCTGAGCAATGGATGATTGAAGCACCAATAAATTCACATGAGACAATGGCTGACAATCTGGCCATAAAGCTGGCAGGTATCGCCGCCGTAACCGAACAAAATGATGCCTTTGTCCGTTTTGATCTGACAGGTGAGCTATGTTTTGATGTATTGGAACGTCTATGTGCGGTTAATAGTCGGCAGATGCCTTTCAACACTGCTACCCGCACCACCATCGAACATATTTCATGCTTTATTCTGCATCGTTCAGCTGGATATTTTTCAATTCTGGGTGCGCGTTCATCGGCACAATCCCTTCATCACAACCTAACTAACAGCATAAATTCTGTTTTATAAACCACTAATAATATTTACTTTATATAGATGGAATAGAGCGATTACTCTGTACGCGGAATAGGTTAATGCGGCCTCGGTCTTCTTTTGGCGTGATCCCAAAAGCGGCCTTGTAATGCGCCACCATTGATGAGGCATTGCTATAGCCAGTAGCATAGGCAATATCGGTCAGCGAGTCATTTGAATATAACACAAGCTGGCGCGCCGCTTTCATGCGCAGTAAACGGTAATAATGCGATGGGCTTTGTCCTGTGGCTTTCTTAAACCCACGCTCAAGTTGACGTGCTGATAAGCCTACCTCCTCGGCCACGGCACTAACAGAAATAGACTTGTCTATATGCGTTGCGAACAGATGAACCGCCTGCTGAATGGCAAGGGGAAGCATATCATCAGCGCTAGCTGTATAAATTGCGGGGATTCGCTGGCGCACTCCTTCCCCGCGCACCAGTGGATGCTGAAACCAGCAGGCAACTTCGGTCATTATAGGCGCACCCAATTCCTGTTCGATCAGATGCAGCATCATATCGAAAGCCGCGGCCGCACCTGACGCACTAAAGCGGCGTTGATCGGTGACAATCACATCATCAACAGCCTCTATTTGGGGAAACTCGGTTTCGAAAGCAGCCCTGTAACACCAGTGCACACTACAGGGATGCGAGTCCAGCAATCCAGAACGTGCTAGGGGAAACACGCCACCACTAACCGCCCCCATGCGCGTACCATGACGCGCCAACTGGCGTAATATACCGGTCGATTTCTTTTCATGCTCCAAGCGTGCCATTGGACTGCTCAGACAAAACATGAAATCAAGATTAGTGGTATCAGCCAGCGTAACGTCAGGGTCAAAATAAACCCCGGCGCTTGCAGGTACTCGGGCACCAGTTTCGGAAATCAGTTGCCAGCCAAACCGGTCTTCACCAGCAATCTCGTTGGCCGCGCGCAATGGCTCTATCATCGATGTCAGGCAGGACATCGGAAATCCGGGAAAGATCAGAAAACCAAGCTGGGTCTTGCAGACGGATGCAGATCGTGGATGCTGTTCACTCTCGCGTATCATGAAGCTATCAATTTGTTAAACCAAGCGGGATGATGCACCAATTTTGTCTTAATGCAAAGGTGTTAGACGTATAAGATAAAGGTCACTTTTCCAGATGCAAATCCGGCCAGATCTCCGGCGATGTTTCGCCGCCATCGTCAAACTTAGACAAATAGTCGACCAGCAAACTCCGATTATTTATGAAACCCTTATAGGTTGCCAGATCATCAGGTATGTCGCGCAAAACCCTATGTAAACGGCGTCCCCATTTCGGGATTGTCACAACATCTGCGAATTTAATCAGGTAACAACGGATAGGAAACACCAGTGCGTTCGATCGTGGCAATCGAAAGAATGTTTGTAATTCAACGCGTAGATATTGTTTCTCGCCAACATTATCAGGCGTCAAACTGGCCTTATCGATACCCCATTTGTGATAATTTTCCGGACTTGTATCCAGCAGAGGGTTGACTGTCAGCGTCCAGTTCAAACGACGCGCAGGCGTGCCTTGTTGAATAGCCAGCAGAAATTTCAATGCACGTTTGAAAATGCCCATTTCATGCGCGCGGGGCACAGGCGCATGCCATTCAAAGAAATTCATACCAATATCAAAATCAAGCGACCAGTCGGCTTGTGTGGTGACCATACCGGCATCCATCCACAAATTATTGTCACGCTGGTCAAGCAGACAAAAATCGCCTTGCGCTTGCCGCGTAATATATTCCATGGGGGGATAGGGTAGTGTCGAATTATCCATAAAAACAAAGCTGTCATCAATTTGCATTGGT
>JBMZPN010000198.1:0-2773 GCA_049620845.1 Puniceispirillum sp. (SeqCode) | reverse complement strand
CATCCCTGACGAAAGTGGAAAAAAAGCCAATCTATACGCCGTAACGGGGCCAGAGATTGATGGTGGCGTGATGCTATCAGGCCATACCGATGTTGTCCCCATTGATGGTCAGAACTGGACTAAACCTGCTTTTTCCTGCACCCACGAAAACGGTCGATATTACGGGCGCGGCACTGCCGACATGAAAGGTTTTGTCGCCGCATCGATCGCCAGTTTTATTGACGCTACGCGCCTCAATCTAGCCAGCCCGTTACATCTGGCATTATCCTATGACGAGGAAATCGGCTGTATAGGTGTACGTTCGCTAATCGATATGATGGGCAAATCCAGGCACAAACCTGCCTTTTGTATCGTTGGTGAACCGACCGAGATGGGGCTAGGTACCGGACATAAGGGCAAAACCGCCATAAGAGCAAACTGCCAAGGGCGCGAAGGTCATTCAGCACTGGCACCCATGGCGATGAATGCATTGCATCTTGCCTGTGATCTGGCTGGTGAAATTCGTCAGATGCAGGATGAACTGGCACGTAACGGTAACAAAGATGATGATTATAACGTGCCCTATACCACTATGCATGTTGGGCGTATCGAGGGTGGGGTTCAGCTCAATATTGTACCCAACGCCGCCTATATAGATTTTGAAATTCGGAATTTAGCCGAAGATGACCCGATAGCACTTTTGGACAGCCTTAAACAGCGTATCACGCCAATCATTGAGGCCGCGAAAAAGACCGCTCCTGAAGCAGATATCCAGTTCACCATCACCAATACTTACCCCGGGCTAAATACGCCAAAAGATGCTGAAATTGTTGATTTTATGAAAGCCCTGACAGGCAACAACACCACGATCAAGATGGCTTTTGGCACCGAGGGCGGGCTGTTTTCACGCGATATTGGTATTCCAACAGTTATTTGCGGCCCCGGTTCGATGGATCAGGGGCATAAACCCGATGAGTTTGTAACTGGCGAACAACTCGGTCAATGTGACAACATGCTGGCAGCGCTTAATCAACGCCTTGTTGAGGGCATATAGCGTTTTTGTTCCGGATTTACTTATCCACGGGCAGACCGCTTGGCACGCTATCTGGAACCCCAAGCGGCAGGTTAAGCGCACTCTTTCCAGTCAGGCTAAGCAGAAAAGCCACAAGATCGTCAATTTCACGATCATTCAGATCAACTGGCATAATATCGACATGGCTTCGCTGGCGCGCCATTTCACGCTTGTCACTCATCACAACAAAATCAATTGCCTCCAGCCACTCAGCTTTCGGTAATTGTGCCATTTCCGGCTTCCATTGATCCTGCATTTGCAGGGGATTTAGATGATGCCTGACCATGTTTTCCAATGAAGCATATGCACCATTATGCCCATAAGGGCCGGTCAGGGCGACATTGCGTAATTGAGGCGTTTTGAAACGATAGGCATCTGCAAGATCATCGCTTTCACCCATACGCCCAACATCACGCACATATGGATCAAACCGCCGCGTTCGTCCGGGGCCAAAGGGGGGCAAGGCCAGCGCGTAAAATTTGTGATCACTCAGCAACGCACCGGAATGGCAGCTGGCACAATTAGCCTTGCCATAAAACAGATCCAAACCGCGTTTTTGTGATGCATTCAACGCTGTTTTATCGCCCGCGATATAAGCATCAAACGGGCTGTCATGTGAACGCCATTCCTGTCCAATAAAGGCGCCAAGCGCTTTGGCAATGTGCGTGATATCAACCTGATCAGCTGTTTCCACATCATCGAATGCATCGACAAATAACTTTCCATATTCGGGTATAATACGTACCCGCTTGGCAATGATTGGCCAGACCGCATCAATCCGGTCATGGGCAGCACCGGCAACCTCATTTTCCTTTGGGTTACCAGCCATTTCGAACTGTGCGGTCATGGGCAGGATTGCCTGTGCCGCCAGAATTGTATCCAGGCTGTCAGGCAACCATTCTTCGGCAGGTGAATTAAAACCGTTTTCATATTCATCAGAAATCGAAAGTCGACCATCCTGAAACAAGATTTTGACTTCCTTGGCACCAATATTCCACAAAGCAGACGCATTTCGTGGCACCCGCTTTTTGATGCGGCTATCCCCGAAACCGGGCACGCGGGCAGGCCCAATGCCAATGCCGCCTTCGCCAATTCCAAGAGACAATCCATCCGAACCGCCGAAACGATGATGATGACATGTACCACATGAAATATTCTGGTTTCCTGACAGAATTTTATCGTAGAAAAGCTTTTGACCAAGACTGGCTTGCATGGCATCAATATTATGAAAATCGGCATCAACAAGTGGACGCGGTAAATCATAAGTTTCTGCAAATGTTGCATGACCTGATAACAAGCTGAAAATGACTATAAGAATAAAGGATTTTAAATGCGCCGCTTTCTGATTTTTTTGGTTGTAAGTGTTTTTCTGCCGGTGATGGCTCATGCTGAAATTGAAGCTGCGCGTGATCTTATGGAAGAAGGAAAGTTTGTTGAAGCGCGCGAAGCCCTGTGGCCTGCGGCGCGATCTGGCAATGCCGATGCCGAAGAATTGATTGGCGTCATGTACGCAATGGGATTGGGTGTCGAGCAGGATGATATCCGCGCCTTTGACTGGTATTTGCGTGCGTCGATGAAAGGGCATCCGGGCGCTCAATCGGGTGTTGGATGGTATTATGAAGTCGGTAGAGGACTCCCTGCTCCTGATCTTGTTCGAGCTTACATGTGGTATGGTTTGTCTGCTATTGGAGGTGATCCCGATGCTGCGATTTCTCAAGAGGA
>JBMZPN010000197.1:0-2800 GCA_049620845.1 Puniceispirillum sp. (SeqCode) | reverse complement strand
GCATGTGCCGAACTTGGCGATCCGCTGTTGCAAAAACGCGCCCGCCATGTGATCTCGGAAAATATGCGTGTTCAGAAAGCGGCGATCGCATTGGAAACAGGCAAGGCAGAAGAATTTGGCCAGCTTATGGATGAATGCCATGCGTCACTTGATGCTGATTTTGAGGTGTCATCACCTATATTGAATGCTCTTGTGGCAAATTTGAAAGCGGCTGGTGCTATTGGTGCACGGCTGACAGGTGCAGGTTTTGGCGGCTGTGTTGTAGCTTTATGTCCACGTGATAAGAGTGATCAAATCCTTGCTGCAATCCGTTCATCCAATCCGAATGCGTGGCTGGTCGATCGTATCGCGGGTCTATAAATCAACATGCATGATGCTGACACCGGCGGCGGCTACGTCTTTTGTGCCCAAAATGAAGCTACCTGAAAAGCTATCGGGAATAGTCACCATCCGGTCACCGTAATTAACAAAAATCAGTTTGTTGCCACGTTGGCGAACGCGCAAATAATCAGGCATCGCATGCGTTTGGATTCCGGCATCCTGCATGGCTTTGCCGATAAGATTGTCGGCTAATGCAGCATCCGGCCAGCCAGCCAGATAGGATGTGCGATTGCTTTTGATCACGGCCGGATAACCGTCATCGCCTGTTGCAAGCAGGGTGCCTTGCACCGTTACATGTTCACGCCAGATTTTGAAATTGCCTAATATTTCATCATCTGACACCGATATTGTCTGGCTTGCAGGCAAAGCATCAACGCGGGTTATGGTAACGCCAGTGATACTGGCTAGCGGGCCAGGTGCTAAATTTTTAGGCAGTTGAAAGTCGATTGTCTTGGCACCAGTGCGCGGACCAATCAAAATCTGTCCGTCAAAATTTTCCATCTGAAGCGCTAGGCTGTCAGGCACATGCATAAGGCATGGCGCGACCACCAGAGCATAACCGCTGATATCGTCATGCGAGCCAATGATATCAACGGAGCCGCCATTCCGGCGAATAGCACGGTAAAAATCCAGCATCAGCGGCAGATAGGCAAAATCGGCACTTTGGCCATCAAGTTCGCTGATCCAGTCAGCTTCATAATCATGTATCAGGGCAATTTTTGCCGGCGATGTTTCAGCCCCGTCTAGTAGATCAAGTTCGCTGGCAAATTGTTTCGCTTCGGCAAGACCGACAGCGGGTTCATTATTTCGCAACATCAGGCCGGCATGCATTTGTTCCTGTGCATAGGGGGCTTGTCGCCAGCGAAAATAGCTGACCAGTTCGGCGCCATGTGCGATGGCTTCCCAGCTCCACATGCGAACAGCACCCGCCCGAGGCACCGGATTATATTTTGCCCAGTTAACCGGCCCTGGTTGCTGTTCCATGATCCATAGCCGTCCCATGCCACGATAAAGATCATGATGAAATGCCTGAAAGTCAGGTTCGCCAGTCCGCATACAATCAGCATAGGTTTTCTGGTCACGTTCGGTATTGGCGCTTGGATAGCTTTGCATATTTTGCAACATGCCAAGTGGATAGCTGTCCCATGACGCAATATCCAGATCGGCGGCAACTGGCCGATGATCAAACTGGGCAAATTCACCCATATAATTATGCGCTATCGGCCTGTCTGGTGATAAGCGGCGCAAGATATCGGTCTGTTCACGGTTGAAGGCAACAACGGCCGCCGTGCTATAGCGTCTGAAATCAAGATTGTGCGCAGGGTTGGCTTCGGTCACAGTCAGGTTTGGGAGTTCAACCTCGCTAAAATCGCCAACTTCCATCGACCAGAACACATTGCCCCATGCTTTGTTCAGTTCTGCAACCGTACCGTAACGGTCAGCCAGCCATGCCTGAAAGCCAGCCTTTGCCGCCGCCGAATAGGAATAAATCGTGTCATGACAGCCATATTCATTGTCAGTTTGCCATGCGGCAACAGCATCTATTTGCCCATAACGCAAAGCAATGGCTTCGGTGATCCGCCGTGTTTCTGCTCGATAGCCAAGATGCGAAAAGCAATAATGACGACGCGATCCGAAACGACGCGGGGTACCGTCAGCTTCGATGGCAATCATGTCTGGCATTTCATCAACCAGCCATTTTGGCGGGGTAGCTGTTGGCGTGCACATGGTAATTTTCAGACCGGCATCGCTTAGCGTTTTTACCGCACGGTCAAGCCAGTCCCATGTAAAATTATCGCGTTGCGGTTCGATCCGTGACCAGGCAAATTCGGCAATGCGTACCCATGATATACCTGCCGCAACCATGGCTTGGGCGTCGGCTTCCCACATATCTTCTGGCCAGTGTTCAGGATAATAGCAAACCCCAAGCGCCGGAAAAATCCCCTGTGATCCAGATGCCGACGACATTAAGCGGATGCCGTGCCAGCGGCTAGCGAAACACCATTAGCGTCAAAGTGATGAAGTTTCTTGGTATCAAAAGTCAGAGGCATGTCAGCACCATGTTGCAGGTCGGACTCGCCTTCGAGCTTGGCGGTGATTTCAACGCCGTCACCCAGATTAATATAGGCTAGCGCATATTCGCCAAGCTGTTCGATATGCCGCAGAGTGCCATTCAGTTTGGCCTTGGCTTTTGTGGTGCAAACCAGATGTTCCGGACGAATGCCAATCTCGGATGCCTTATGCGATGCTGATTTGAGGGCTTTGTGATCTGTCGGAATGAAGTTCATCTTCGGGCTACCGATAAAGCCTGCAACAAATTTATTGGCAGGAGTATTATATAACTCAAGCGGGGTTCCGACCTGTTCGATATTACCGGCATTCAGAACCACGATCCGATCCGCCAATGTCATGGCTTCAA
>JBMZPN010000196.1:0-2819 GCA_049620845.1 Puniceispirillum sp. (SeqCode) | reverse complement strand
TCACCTTGCCACGCGCATCTTCGCTAGAGGCACCATCAGCCAGTTCCAGCAAATGATCCGCGCCAATATTAGAGGTCAGCAAAATCATGGTATTGCGGAAATCAACCTGCCGCCCATGACCATCGGTCAGATGGCCTTCGTCAAGCACCTGTAAAAGCACATTGAAAATATCCGGATGCGCCTTTTCAATCTCGTCAAGCAGCAATACCGCATGCGGTGTCTGGTCAACCGCATCGGTCAACAGCCCGCCCTGATCAAAGCCAACATAACCCGGAGGCGCACCAATCAGACGCGACACCGTATGCCGCTCCATATATTCGGACATATCAAAACGGATCAGCTTGATGCCAAGGGCTTCGGCCAGTTGCCGCGCCACCTCGGTCTTGCCAACGCCGGTTGGGCCAGAAAACAGATAATTACCAACTGGCTTTTCAGCCTCACGCAAACCGGCACGCGACAGTTTGATGGCCGAAGATAGCGCCGTAATGGCTGTATCCTGACCAAAAACCAGACGCTTTAGATCATCATCAAGCGTTGCCAGTACCGCCTTGTCATCACGGCTGACATGCTTTGGACGGAATCCGCGCCATCGTTGCAACGGTTGCTTCGATTTCCTTTTGGCCAACGGTTGCCTTGCGACGTGATGGTGCCAGCAGATTTTGTGCGGCGGCAGCCTCGTCAATAACGTCAATCGCCTTGTCTGGCAATTTGCGGTCATTAATATAACGCGCGGCCAGATCAACCGCTGTCTTTAACGCAGCACCAGTATAGCGGATCTTATGATGCGCTTCATAGCGGCTTTTCAGACCATTCAGAATCTTGATGGTATCGGCCACAGTCGGCTCGGCAACATCGATTTTCTGGAACCGGCGCACCAATGCACGGTCTTTTTCAAAATGCCCGCGATACTCCTTATAGGTGGTTGATCCGATACAGCGCAGATTGCCTTCCTGCAAAGCTGGCTTCAGCAGATTAGACGCATCCATCGCCCCGCCCGATGTTGCACCTGCACCAATGACCGTATGAATTTCATCAATGAACAGAATGGCGTTTTCATCATCCTCAACCGCTTTCATGACGGCTTTAAGGCGTTCTTCAAAATCACCCCGATAGCGGGTACCCGCCAGTAATTGCCCCATATCAAGCGCATAGATGACAGCCGTGGTCAGCACATCGGGCACTTCACCATTATGAATACGCAAGGCCAGACCTTCGGCAATCGCCGTCTTGCCAACGCCCGGGTCACCGACATAAAGCGGGTTGTTCTTGGTACGGCGACACAGCACCTGAATCGTCCGGTCAACTTCGCGATCACGCCCGATCAACGGATCAATACGGCCATTTGCGGCCTTGGCAATCAGATTAACCGCATATTGGCTTAGCGGATCACTGCCAGCATCATCAATTTGCTCGCCTTCAGCCTGATCTTCGGTGCCGCGGGCAATATTGCCATCCTTGCCATGGCTGAGATAGGACACCGCATCAAGCCGCGTCATGTTCAGCGATTTTAGAAACCATACGGCATGGCTTTCGCGCTCGGAAAAGATCGAGACCAGAACATTGGCACCTGTAGCAACTTCACGGCCAGATGACTGGGTATGAATGATGGCGCGCTGGATCACGCGCTGGAACGATGCTGTTGGCTGAACATCAAGCGCTTCTTTTGTGCTGACGATCGATTCGAGTTCGACCTCAATATATTCCTGTAGCTTGCGCGATAGCTCCTGAATATCGACATTACAGGCACTTAAAACCTCAAGTGCATCACTATCTTCGGTCAGGGCAAGCAATAGATGCTCAAGCGTTGCAAATTCATGCGCCCGCGTCGTTGCATTGGACATGGCGCGGCGTAGGGACTCTTCCAGTTCACGAGATAACATTTTCCCTATTCCTTTTCTAATTGAAGCTGCAACGGATGTTCCTTCTGACGTGCATATTCCATTGTCTTGCTAGCCTTTGTTTCCGCAATTTCAAAGCTATATATGCCACATATACCAACACCACGTTGATGGACATTCAACATGATCTGTGTGGCTTCTTCGGCTGTCCGGCCAAAGAATTGCTGCAACACATGCACAACAAATTCCATCGGTGTATAATCGTCATTCATCATCACGACTTTATACATTGATGGTTTCTTTGTTTGCGTTCGGCTTTCCAGAATAATCTGGCCCGAACCCCCATCCTGTTTTTTGTCTTTATCTGTCATAATTTGCTCGCTGGCATAGACGAATGCCGCACCTCTATATTAATGCCTTTAACATTATAATCAAATTACCCGAAATCGCCAGATGACGCATTTCACAATTATGATATCGGCATTAATTGCCACTGGAAAAGGGGTTGAAATAAAAAAAATCATGCCTAACCGGCTTCAGAAAAGGCTTTCCGCAGAAAATGGTAAATTTTTGGGCAAGATTCTTGATTGAAAGCTTAATTCCGGTATGATTCATGCAGGGTGGATTAAGTTAACGCGCCGATTGCGGTGCTTGTCAGGAACGCATTTTATGGCTGTTAAAAATATCTGCTTAACTGCTTCTACCGATATCAAAGCATGTCTGGTTGCTGCCCGGGACAGACTCTCTATTTTTCGTAATAATTTCATAAGTCTGCAAATCTTTGCGCTGCTTATGATGCTCTCTTGTGGTGTCATGTTATGGCCACAACATGCGATGGCGGCCAAATACGCATCAATCGTCATTAATGCCGATACTGGTCGGGTTATGTATGCACGCAATGCCGATGCCACGCGTTATCCGGCATCATTAACCAAGATCATGACTTTGTATCTGCTGTTTGAGGAAATCAAATCCGGTCGT
>JBMZPN010000195.1:0-2842 GCA_049620845.1 Puniceispirillum sp. (SeqCode) | reverse complement strand
ATCCATATCCGGGCGCAAATCACCAATCGGCGGGCGCCTGACCTTGCCAACCATAATCATGGCATCACATGCATGTGCCAACATCAATTTACGTGTGCGCCCAATATTTGCCAGACCGATTGGCTCGGTTTCAAAACAGCTATAATCGGCATCAGCCTGATGCTCCAGCGGCATCATGAGAACATCATAACCATGTGCAATTGCGGCATGACCAATATCGACGGGGATATGACCCTGACCAGCGATAATGGCAAGTTTTGTCATTGTGACCTCAGCGTTTGGCCGCCTGACAAACACCGTTACGTCCGGCACTGTCAATAAAAGCAATCATCTCCTGCACATCGGCAGCATCTGCAAAATGAGCACGGGTTGTTTCAATGCGGCTGGCAAATATGTCATCGCCCTCAAACAGCATCTGGTAAGCGGCACGGAGGGTATTCACACGTTCATCAGAAAAACCACGTCGTGACAGACCGATGACGTTTATGCCGGATAGGCGCGCACGATTGCCAACGGCAATGGAAAATGGGACAACATCCGAGTCAACAAGCGAATGCGCGCCAAGCATACAATGACTGCCAACACGGCAACGCTGTTGTACTGCCGAATAACCCCCAAGCATCACAGAATCACCAATCTTCGCATGCCCTCCTAATGATGCATTATTGGCAAAGATAGCGTTATCACCAACGATGCAGTCATGCGCGACATGTGCACCGGCAAAAAACAGACCGTTATTGCCAACGATCGTACGCATATTGTCTATCGCCGTCCCCGGATGCATGGTGACATGTTCACGAATGACACAATTTTCACCAATCTCCAATGTCGATGGCTCGCCCTCGTAACGGGTATGCTGAGGCGCACAGCCCAGAACGGCAAAAGGATAGATTTCAGTGCCAGCACCAATAGATGTGTGGCCATCAATCACCACATGACTCATCAGCTTCACACCATCACCAATCACTGCATTGTCCCCAACAACACAATAGGCACCAACAGAGACACCAACGCCTATTGTTGCCGAATTGCTGATAATGGCAGTTGGATGAATATCGGTGCTCGTAAGATTTGACTGATCCATTAAACTGCTCACAATCTAGCGTGCCGGATCGACAGTCATCGCGCCAAATTCGGCCTCGGCAACTGTTTTACCATCAACTGACGCAACGCCAGTAAACTTCCACAACGGCCCTTTAGCGGCGGTTTTTGTGACATGAAGGCGCATCATATCGCCCGGACGAACCGGTGTGCGGAAACGCGCTTTTTCGATTGTGGTAAAGAACACAAGCTTGCCTTTGGTCGCGTCACCAAGCGTTACAGCAACCATACAGGCCGCTGTCTGCGCCAGAGCCTCAACAATCAGAACACCGGGCATAACCGGAAAGTCAGGAAAATGCCCGACGAAAAACGGCTCTCCCATGCTTACGGCCTTGATACCTGTTGCTTCCTGATCGGGGATTATGTCTTCAACCCGATCAATCAACAATAAAGGCGGGCGATGCGGAATCAGCTTTTTAATCTCGTCAATATTCAAATTTACAGTTTCCGCACCCATCATTCTACCCTTGTCAATTTTTGTTGTCTGACTGTTTCAAAAGGCGGCGTAGTCCAGCCAGTTTACGCCAATAATCACCACTTGCTTCTGCCGGAAAACCGACAACAGTGGTGTTGGCAGCTACGTTTTTGGTAACACCCGAGTGCCCCATAATGATGGCGCCATCACCAATCGTCAAATGCCCAGATATACCCGCCTGCCCGCCGATGATAACATTCGTACCTAATGTAACGCTTCCCGCCATGCCGACCTGTGCCGCAATCATGCAATTATCGCCAATGACGCAGTTATGGGCAATGTGGCATAAATTATCGAGCATTACCATTTTACCCAGAACGGTATCGTCCAGACTGCCACGGTCGATAGTGGAATTTGACCCGATATCACACTTTTCGCCGATATGAACAATACCTAATTGCGGTACTTTTACGATGCCATCTGCGCCCGGTTCAAGACCAAATCCGGCACTGCCAATAACGGCACCGTTACGGATAACGACATTATCGCCAATATTGGCAAAAGCTATGGAACTGTTGGCGTAAATATGGCAATTAGCGCCAATAGATACATGCGGATATACGACAGCGCCTGCCTCAATAACAGTACCAACTCCGATAACAGCATCATGCATGATTGTCGCGCGCGGTGATATCTGAGCCGTTGGATCAATTCTGGCATCCGAGGCTATTCCCGACGCCTGTATATGCGTTTCAGGACGACTGCGCTCTTTCACAAGATGCTGTGCTGCCTTGGCATATGCCAGCCGCGGATTATCAACGATTATGAGATTGTCCAAATTGGCCAGGCTCGCCTGACAGGATGCCGGTGCCAGCATAATGGTATCATCGGGTATGGTATGATCAGACAGATATTTATCGCTCGATACATAGGATAAAGACCCACCAGCGGCGCTGTGCAATGGGGCTATGTCACTGATGAGGGTTGAACCCGATGAAGCGATAACACCACCAATAATATCCGCAAGATGTGAGACGGTAACGGTTTCATCAAAGTCATAAAATGTACGATCAATTGTCACCAGTTCGTCCTAATTCTGATCGGGATTCATAATTTCAATTTCAATTTTTGCATTTTTTGTTCGCTCATTCAGACGCAAAAGCACCTCATTCGAGAGATTGTAATGCGGTAGAAAGATCAATGCAGAATTCCGCGCCAAAATAAGATCGAGTTTCTTTTCAGCTGCTATTTCAGCAAGGATATCAATAGCCAGCGAACGCAGATCGTTTTGTGCTTTCTGATAAGCACTATCTAGTGCCTGACGAC
>JBMZPN010000194.1:0-2883 GCA_049620845.1 Puniceispirillum sp. (SeqCode) | reverse complement strand
ATGAAGCTGATGGCAACCGCCCATGGTCATGGCGCATGTCACGCGATCAATCGGGTACAGGTGCCAATGGCGATGTATTATGCCATGTAATCAGCGTAGCGCATTACCTGACCGGATCAACAATATCCAGGGTTGTTGGCGATTACGCAATTATCCATAAAGAGCGCACTGATCCCGATAACGCAAAAGCCACGAAAACTGTTGATAATGACGATATGGTGTCCGCACTGGTTCACTTTGAAAATGGTGTGCATGGCCACATTGGAGCCAGCCGTGTGACATGGGGGCGTAAATGCGGCCTACGCTGGGAAGTGCAAGGCACAAAGGGTACAATAACATTCGATCAGGAACGTCTAAACGAGCTGCAGCTATTCACCAAACAGGATGATCCGGCAACTGACGGGTTTCGTACTATACTGACCGGCCCTCAACATCCCCCCTATTCGGCTTTCCTTCCGAATGGAGGGCATAGCCTTGGCTATATGGATGTCAAAATATGCGAATTGCACGACCTGCTAACATCCATCGAAACAGGTGATAAAATTTGGCCTGATTTTGATTCGGCATTGATCATCGAAAAAGCCATGGATGCTGTTGACCGCTCAGCTATGTCAGGGGCATGGGAAACCGTTTAAGGCGGTGCACACCTACTGACAAGCTAGCAGCTAAAGATGAACAGCTTTGCCTGTCTGGGCAGATAACAACGCCGCATCAGCGATACGCAAAGCGTTCAACCCATCCTGTCCATTCGGGCTGGGTTGTGCGCCATTGACAATACAATCAACAAAAGCAGTGATTTCATTTGCATAGGCATCAATATAACGCGTCATGAAAAAGTCATGTAAAGGTGGTCGGGCATATCCAGAAGACGTAGCAAGCTCGATTGATACAGGCCGTTGATTTTCAGCCGCAACCATACCCTTTGATCCATGCACTTCGATACGCTGGTCATAGCCATAGGTCGCGCGTCGGGAATTGGAAATATTCACCTGCTTGCCAGATGCCATTGTCATGATAACCGAAGCGCAGTCGTAATCACCAGCTTCGCCAATCGCCGGATCGACCAGAACTGAACCACTGGCCTGAACCGTGACAGGCATTTCATCTATCAAAAATACCGCCATGTCAAAATCATGTATTGTCATATCACGGAAAATACCGCCTGAGCGCTTGATATAATCAATAGGTGGCGCCCCCGGATCGCGCGACGTGATAACCGCCATTTCTGACTGGCCTATATCGCCTTTATTGATAGCGTCTTTAAGTGCTGCAAAATGCGGATCGAAACGTCGGTTGAAGCCAACCATGAGAACGGCTTTGACCTCATTGACGACATCTAGACAAGCGCGCACGCGATCAACACTAAGGTCAATTGGCTTTTCACAGAAAATCGCTTTTCCACTCCGCGCAAATTGTTCGATCAAATCGGCATGTGTATCGGTTGGGGTGCAAATTATGACACCATCAACATCATCACTGACAGCAATTTCGTCAATTGTACGCACATCACATCCATATTGTTCAGCGATGGCGTCTGCCGCCGCCGCAATAGGATCGGCAATCGCCGTTAAAATAGCCGCATCATGTCCCGCGATAGCGCGCGCATGTACCTGCCCGATGCGTCCTGCACCCAAAACAGCAATCCGAACAGACATATCAAACCTCACCACAGGAAATCGCAAAAGATGGTCTTCACATAAGACAAGCGATAAGCGTTTGGCAAGAAAAACTGTTTTTTCGTCACCTATAATCCCACGCCCTCAGACTTGATTTTAGCCTGATAGATAGACAAGATGACCGCTATTCTTTTGTGAGGTGATAAAGTGTTTCTTGGGTTTGATATCGGCACATCGGGCGTAAAGGCTTTGCTCATAGACGCAGATGGCGGAATTATAGCCAGCGCATCAGCCTCACTTGATGTTGCCCGCCCCCACCCGGGATGGTCAGAACAAACACCTGCCGACTGGTGGGATGCGGTTAACAAAACCGCTTTGGCACTGGCGCAAGATCATGCCGACATGATGGCATCTGTTCGTGGCATTGGCCTATCAGGTCAGATGCATGGGATGGTTGCTCTGGACAAAAATGACAATGTGCTGCGTCCTGCGATTTTATGGAATGACACACGCAATGCGGCTG
Source organism: Puniceispirillum sp. (SeqCode) (assembly GCA_049620845.1). Taxonomy (GTDB): domain Bacteria; phylum Pseudomonadota; class Alphaproteobacteria; order Puniceispirillales; family Puniceispirillaceae; genus Puniceispirillum. Next base: position 744 of record JBMZPN010000194.1, on the reverse strand, counting down.
AAGCAAAAGAACTTGATGATGCTTTTTCTGATTATCGCAAAATTGGCGGAAATGCGGTTATGCCTGGCTTCACTGCACCCAAGGCCTTGTGGATGGCAAGGCATGAACCCGATTTGTTTGCCAAAGTGGCAACGATCCTGTTGCCCAAGGATTATATTCGTTTTCTCATGTCAGGCGAAAAGATTTCCGATATGTCCGACAGCGCAGGCACCCTATGGCTTGATGTTGCCGAACGCACATGGTCACCAGAACTATTAACACCTTGCGGCCTGTCAATCGAACAGATGCCCAAACTGACCGAAGGCAGTGCACCAGCTGGACAACTCCGCCCTGATATTGCGCAAAAATGGGGAATCAGAAACACGGTAACGATTGCCGGTGGTGGCGGTGATAATGCATCAGCAGCCTGCGGGCTAGGCGTTACAAATCCGGGTGATGCCTTTTTATCGCTTGGCACATCTGGTGTTGTGTTCAGCGTTACTGACAAATTCGCCCCTTCACCAGAAAACGGAGCACATGCATTTTGCCATGCCCTGCCGGAAACTTGGCATCAAATGGGTGTCATTCTATCAGCAACTGACTGCTTAAACTGGTTGTCAGAGATTTCAAACACCCCAGTTGCAAATCTTGTGAACAGCATTGAAAAGGCCAGTTTTACCCCGTCCTCGATGCTGTTCCATCCTTATCTGTCAGGCGAACGCACGCCACATAATGATGCCGCGGCGCGTGGTGGATTTTTTGGCA
>JBMZPN010000193.1:0-2910 GCA_049620845.1 Puniceispirillum sp. (SeqCode) | reverse complement strand
CCAATGGCACCGCCAATGATTAACTGTGCCAGGATGACAAATTCATAAACCCGCGGCAATTCAACCCAGCCTGTCAGGTGCGCAAGGCTGGACAGGCCAATAGGCCCCAACATATGCGGCATTGGCATGCGGCTAAGGCGCGCCACCATATAGCCAACACCAGCTAGTCCGATAAACATACTGATTTGGCGGATATCAAGATCAAAAATGCTTGGCATTATCTGTAAGGCGACATTTGATCGGGTAACAGCGTCATGGCCTTCGATAAGGGCAAGCAGAAACGGTGTTGAGATAAAAATGATGACTACGCGCACCAGATGAAACAGCGCGACAACATAGTCTTTATCGACCATTTCACGTGCGATCATGATGGCCTCTACCTGTCCACCGGGAATGGAACATAAAAAGGCAAGGCGGGGTTCATAGCCACGGCGTTTACGCAGGAACAGATAACCAAGCAATGTTACGGCGCCGGTTATTATAATCATGGTCAACACGGTCAGCCACCATGCACTGGCCTGTGCTACTGTATCTTGTCGGAATGTGGCACCAATCAGCACGCCCAGTCCAATGACAACAGGCACATGAAGCCAGCGTGAAACACCCAGATATTGTTGTAAAGAAGGGAAGGCCGCTCCGGATGTCCACACACCGAATAATGCCCCCATCAAATAGGGGGCTGGCATGCCAACTTGTAAAAATAGCCAGCCAGTCGAAAGGGCGATCGCAAATGTAAAGATGATATTGCGTATATCTTTTAAAAGCCGTTGTTCAGAATCTGAAGCTGTCATTGTTATTCATTTTTAGCGCGTGACATGTAGCGATTTCAGTCATTTGCAAGTGAACCAGCATCTAAGATGCAGACGCATTTATGCATTAGGTGATGTAAAGGATGCTTCAGGCTGGGCTAAATATCCTTTGCCACAATGTGATATAGGCCAGAGCGAACGGAACCAACTTTTTGAATAAACCCGTTTTTGATGAGTGTTTGAAATGAACGGTACAATGTAGGGCTGGGAATATCATATGTCAGATTATGGTTACGAATATCATCAAGATGTACAGGCTGGTCTTCATCACCTCTAAGTAGCACTAATGTTGACATTACCTTTTTGTCAATTTCGGTCAGAGAAGAAATTTGAAGATCATCTTCCATCTCGGCAAGAAGTTGCCGCAGATTCGCATAGTGGCTGAATGAAGACATGATAGTCTCCTCATTTATTTTCGAAGTGCCTATAATAGCGAAATACTATCATGAGGACAAACATTGAAACAAGCAAACCCAGAACATCACCAATAATAAATCTGAAAATAAGTTCGAATAATTCTTCGTTATTTAGAACAACTTCCTTAAAATAGACACTGCTAAGCGCATTAAATAAAGATGCTAGAAAGCCTGCAAACAAAACATTGCGCCAACTCGACATCTTTTCACCTCGTGGATAAATATCCATTTTCATAAGCTTCAAAAATTCAAAGGCAATTACCGCAGAGGCCGAGCTAAAAAGGCTATAAATATAAAAGCTTAAGTCCCTATCAATTATGGGCTCATAAATATGTATGCTTATCAATGATGCGGGAAACAGCGCCAGAATAGCTTTCGGCCCAAGTAACCAGGCAGCGATCACCCGAACCGCGTGCGGTAGAAACAGCAGGCTGGCATATTTTGTCAGGTTGCCAAAATACGTCTTTTCGAGCGGTAATATTAAATTCGCCTGGATAAGGTACAGGCCAATGTAGCTGAGGGTTACAACACTAAACCAATGTGTGAATATCGGTTTCAATGCAATTTTCACAAGGCTGTATGGAATTTTAATCTTGTGATACATCTAGAACTTACATAGCCAAAGATTTATACTTAATTATATAATTAAGATATTAGGCCAGTGTCTAATCATGTCAACCGGACAGCAATTATTATAATAAGTTTCCACAATTAGGCATAAATATAAAAAACTAAACATTAGACTAGTTCTGGATCAATGCCGCATTCCATTCACGCAGAAAATGTGTCTTTTTCAATCGATCAAGAAACACCAGTAAGCCCGAGTCAAGCCGGATCGGCTTGCGATTGGCCAGCTTGTCTATGACCGAATTGTTCAAAGCGGGCAATTTTGCCTGCTCATCAAGAATCAATTGTCCGTCAGGACTTGTCAGAAAATTCAGAAAGCGAATGCCGCTAGCCGGGTTATGTGATGTGATAGGTACAACCGCCGTACGTAATAAGATATGTGTATAGTCCTCAAACGCGATGATCTGTGCATTACTGTTGTCTGGCAGCGTTGCGTTGGCGTAACTGCCCAGAAGATTATAGGCAAGTGCAAGATCGCCCTTTTCAACAGCTTCGATCATTTTGCTGGTACAGCAATAAAGTTTGGCATTTAATCGCCCCATCACCTCTGCCAAGCGCCAGAATGTATCTGACTGGCGCGCATCCTGTGTTGAAAACAGATAGCCAGCCCCCGATGTTTCGGGATTATAGGTGCCAATCCGGTCTTTAAAAATGCTCGCATTATTTCGGATAAGAGCCAGCATTTCGTGACGTGTGCGGGGCACGGGCAGATCAACAAAGTCTTTTTTGGAAATGAGCATAACGACAGGTTCAAGCGCAAAGCCAAATATTTCGGTGCGCCAGCGTGCCCAGCTTGGAACCGTTCTGGTTTCGGCTGAATCAACAGCCTGTGTAAATCCGTCATTTGCAAGTTTCATTTGCAAGTCCATGGCTGATGAAATCACCAGATCAAAAGGCTGCTGTTCATCGGCAATGGCTTTATATATTTCAGCTGTCGAGGCGGTCACATAATGTACGCCAAGGTCAGGGTTACGCGTAATGAAGCCGTTGATAACCGGCTTGAAACGGTCACTGTCGGTTGATGATAAAATGCGGACGATCGAAGAGGCGCTGGAAGC
>JBMZPN010000192.1:0-2926 GCA_049620845.1 Puniceispirillum sp. (SeqCode) | reverse complement strand
ACTTGTAGATAACAGGATCATCATTCGATTTAGTGACCGTGATCTTGATTTGGCCTATGACCCATCATGGCTGATGTCGCATTGTTATGATAAGGACCGATCAAAAAGAAGTTGCTGGTTTGCTGATTGGGTCGAAACTTGGGATGGTCGCCTTGGCAAGTCTTTGCCGTTGGCAGAATTTGACATGGTCAATACAGACAGCCGTTCCTTATATGGCTGGCTTTTCAACCTACGGAAATATGGATTTGCAAAACTCGAAAATGGCCCGGTCAAAAGCGGTGCATTGATGGATGTTGCCAGCCTTTTTGGGTTTGTTCGTGAAACAAATTATGGAAAATGGTTTGAAGTCAGAACCGAAGTTAACCCGGTCAATCTTGCCTATACTGGTCTTGGGCTTCAAGCGCATACTGATAATCCATACCGTGACCCTGTGCCATCGATGCAAATTCTTTACTGTCTGGAAAATTCTGCACAAGGCGGTGACAGTGTTGTTGTTGATGGCTTTCGTGCCGCCGAAGTTTTGGCTGATCAAGATGCCGATGCATTTGCGCTCCTTGCGGGTCATTGTGCTCGGTTTTCCTATGAGGGTAGTGCCGGTGTTTCCCTCCACGCTCGGAGACCAATGATCGAAACCACCCCAGATGGTGAAGTGATTACCATCCGGTTCAATAATCGGTCGGCTGCCGCACTGACGGATATTCCCTATGAATATATGCAGCCCTATTATAGAGCATGGCGTTTGTTTGCTGAGATTATAGACGATGTGTCAATGCAGGTGAGTTTCAAATTGGCCCCCGGGGATTGTTTTGTTGTCGATAACACCAGAGTATTGCATGCGCGCAATGGGTATAGCGGTAAAGGTTCGCGTTGGCTTCAGGGATGTTATCCCGACAAGGACGGGCTTTATTCAACACTTGCCGCCATGGAAAAGGAGACCATAGCGGTATGACTGAAGACGAACGGCGCCAAGTGATAGACCGGATCATCACTATTTTTCATACCAATGGTGCGGAAGAATATCTTGGTGAGTCGGTAAGCATCGGCGAGCATATGCTTCAATCCGCCTATTTTGCGTCTCAAGCAGGTGGAGATGATGACGCAGTGATTGGCGCGCTTATTCATGATGTGGGGCATTTTACCTCTGAACTGGGGGCCTTTGCCATGGACGATGTCGCTGATCGTTTGCATGAAGATGCCGGCGCGATATTGATTGAGGGGGTTTTGCCTGAAACCGTGGTGGATTGTGTTCGCCACCATGTCGCCGCGAAACGGTATCTTTGTGCTGTTGACCAAGCCTATTATGACAGCCTTTCAGAGGCGTCAAAACATTCTTTAACATTACAAGGTGGGCCGATGCGCGGTGATGAATGCAAATCCTTTGAGAGCATCCCTGGCTTTGACAGAATTGTTCTTGTCCGGCGCTGTGATGATCAGGGCAAGGTGAGCGGTTTGGCGGTGCCCCCGTTAGAACATTATTTGCCAATGTTATATCGTGTTGCCGGGCTGCAAACGCATTGAAAATTTGCGAATACGTCAGGGCCAAGGTCGCCGGGACGCGCCCCCTTGCCTAACTAACCATCTATTTGATAGCCACATCTAAATTTCACCCATCAGCAGCCCCCCAATCGCTGGTCCATGGTGGTTGGCGCTTCATCCTCGGGCCATTATTACGGCAAGATGCCAAGCAAATTTTTGATAGTTGACCATAAATGATGATCTGCTAGCCTATTGATATAGATGAATTAAGTCACAAATTGACGCGGCGCCGGGGCGTCAATCTTACGCCTAGATCCATCGGCCGTTGGTTTCGTGGGGCCGTGTTGAGGTCGGTGTTTGGGTTTAATAGTCTTTGTGGCCATTTCCATTTGAGAGGAACATACCAATGACAATCAGCGCTTTTCAACTTGGTTCTGATTCAATGCAAATCAAATGGCATAGTGGTCAAGCGTCTATTTTTTCGTATTTTTGGCTTCGAGATAACGCCCGGGATCCGGTCAGCTTTGACAGTCAAAGTCACCAACGTGAATTATTCACCGCGATGGTGCCTGCCGACATCTCCCCAGAACAGGTAAAACTAAAAGAGGACGGCCAATGCATTTGCATCAAATGGCCTGACCTTGAAAATTTTGTGGACTATGATAGCGGATTTCTTGCAGCCTACCTGAAGCCGATAGATGAAATTGATGTGCCGGCGCCCTCGCTTTGGGATGCGCATAACATAACCAGTGATCTTGTCTCGATTGAGTTTGATCAGGCGTTAACTAGGTCAGGCACCTTTGAGGCTTTAAAAAAGCTTGCCGATTATGGATTTGTGCTTGTGAAACACTGTCCATGCGAACAGGCGTCTGTGGCCAAGTTTGCAAATAATATTGGCTATATTCGCGAGACTATTTTTGGTGGGTTGTGGGAGTTTGAAGCGAATGAAACAATGGCAGATAGCGCGTATACGCCAAAGGAATTGCGACCACATACCGACTCGACTTACAGTTTAGACGCACCGGGGCTGCAAATACTTCTTTGTATGGAGTATGACGCAACTGGCGGTGAGTCGGTCATGGTTGACGGTTTTAGAGTGGCTCACCAGCTTCAACAGGATGACCCGATTTTATATGCCGCACTTGGCCAGATTGAGGTTACTGGCATTTACAAAGGGGATGGTTCAAATTTGCAGGCACACCGACCCATCCTGCGACATGATCATGAGGGACGACTCATTCAGGTAACCTTTAACAATTATGACCGGGCAACGATACGGCTTGCCGAACCACAAATGACCCAGCTCTATTCTGGGATCCGTTATCTAGATGGCCGATTTAACAGCGCAAATTATCAATGGCGATATCAACTAAAGCCCGGCGAAATGATAGTTTTTGATAATTGGCGGGTCCTGCATGGCCGCGGTGCTTTTCAGGGCAAACGAAAAATG
>JBMZPN010000191.1:0-2956 GCA_049620845.1 Puniceispirillum sp. (SeqCode) | reverse complement strand
ATCCGGACGGTGTTTGTTGACTGGCGGGAGCGTGAAAAAGCCACCTCAATTATCGAAGATATGCGGGATATGGTCAAAGATATCGCCGGTGTCGAAATCAATATCCAAAAACCACAGAATGGACCAGGCAGTTCGCAGCCGATCAAGCTGGAAATTATTGGCGATAATCTGGACGAAGTTGGCGTAGCGGCGGCGGCGGTGATCAAGCGTATGGATGATCTTGGCGGTTTTGTCGATATAACGGATAGTCGTCCGCTTCCGGGTATGGAATGGACATTGGTCACTGATCGTGATGCCGCCAGCCGCCATGGTGTGTCGATTGCCGGACTGGGCACGATGATTAAGATGCTGACACGCGGTGCGCGTATTTCCGACTACCGCCCCGATGATAGCGAAGACGAACTGGATGTTGTCATGCGGTTCATGGGTGATCAGCGCAATCTTGACCGGCTGAAAGAGTTACGCGTGCCGGCGGCGGATGGATCCTATGTGCCATTATCGGTGTTTGCGTCACTTCAACCACGCGTCAAGCAGGGCAATATCGAACGGCTCGATGGACGTCGTTATATGTATATTAATTCAGATGTCAGCGAAGGTCTGCTGCCTGCCGAACAATTTGCCAAGTTGCAGACTTCGCTTGCCGAAACACCATTAACGCAGAATGTCGATATTGTGTATGGCGGCGAGAATGAAGATATTGCCGAAACACAGGCATTTTTAGGGAAATCATTTGCGTTATCAATTACCCTGATGGTGGTTGTTTTGATGCTTCAGTTCAATTCGGGCTGGCAGGCCTTTATCATCATGTCGGCGATCATTCTGTCAACAGGTGGGGTGGTTCTCGGCCTTTGGGTCACGGGGCAACCATTTGGCGTGGTCATGTCAGGGCTTGGTGTGATCGCGCTTGCCGGTATCGTGGTCAATAACAATATTGTGCTGATTGATACATTCAATGAATATCGCAAGCGTGGCTACAAGGCACGTTATGCCGCATTCCGTGCCGGACTGGTGCGTTTTCGCCCTGTTGTGCTGACCGCGATTACAACAATTCTGGGGCTGTTGCCGATGGTGTTTGAGCTGACCATCAAACTTGCTGATCGCGAGATTTTTGTAGGCGCGCCTTCGTCACAATGGTGGACACAGCTATCAAGTACGATCGCTGGTGGTCTGACCTTTGCCACTGTATTAACGCTGGTGGCAACGCCGGCCATGCTGGTGCTTCGCGACTCTGCGCCAGTTATGTGGGTGGGAAAAAAGTTTAGCCTGATACCGATTAGGCGCAGATCGAGACAGGCCGTATCAGCCTGACCATTATTGTGATCTGGTTCGATTGAAATTTATCGAAATGGTGCTAGCCGCGAATGATCGCTTCCAGTCCGTCGGCAATTGCCAGCAAGCGGCGATCATGATGCCGTGATCCCATCAGTGATAGGCCAACCGGCGCGGTGCCGGATTTGTGACAGGGGATCGAGATGGTTGGCCGGTCAAGATAGTTTGAAATTGCCGTATTGCGCAAACTGCGCGCATTCATTTCAATTTGCCTGTCTATGGTAGGCATATCATTAATGGCAGGTGCGATCCCCGGTGTGGTGGGCAGTACCAGCGCATCAAAGCCGCGCGTTTGCATCCGGATTGTATGGCAGACGTCATCACGCTTTTCAAACATGGCAATATAGTCAGCCGCCAGAATATCCGCACCGCCGCGCAGACGACGCTCAATGAAGGGGTCATATTTTTCAGACTGATCGCTTTCCAGCCATTGGCGATGCACAGTAAAGGCCTCGGCTGACACGATGCTTTTGATGTTGTTGCTGGGGCGCATGGCTTCGAGCGCTTCAAGACGGATTTTCTGCACATGTACCCCCGCATCACTCAAGCGGTCAATCGCGGCGTCAAAGGCGGTGGCCACTTCGGTATCCAGATCGTCCATCAGATAGCCATCCGGAATAGCAAGGCGAAGCCCGGCGGCGGTGAAAGCTGTTTCGCGCACACCTGTTCCCCCTGCCATGATGCTGTCGATTATGCTGACACAGGCAACGCTGTTGCCCATTGGTCCAGCCGCATCGAATGACGGTGAAAGTGGGAATGCCCCATCGGATGGCATGCGCGCGGTGCTGGGCTTTAGCCCGACAATGCCGCAATAGGAAGCCGGTGCGCGTGTTGACCCGCCTGTATCCGAGCCAATGCTAATCGCGGCCATCTTGTCGCTGACGGATACGGCACTGCCCGATGATGAACCGCCCGAAACGCGCCCTTTTGCGCGGTCAAAGGGGCTGAGCGGATTGCCATAATGCGCGTTCATACCAAGTCCCGAAAAGGCAAATTCGGTCATATTCGTGCGGCCAATCAGAATAAAGCCGGCCTGACGCAGGCGCGCAACAATGGTGGCATCTTTTTTAGCAGGCGGGCTATCGGCAAGCAGGATAGAGCCAGCTTTGGTCACATCGCCAGCTACATCGAACAGATCCTTTATTGACAGGCTGACGCCGGCAAAAGGTGGCAGCGCCCAGCCATTCTTGCGGGCTGTATCGACTGCGTCGGCTTCGGCGCGGGCGCGGTCATGATAGGTTTCAATAAAGGTGTTCTGACCTTGACCGTTTTTATCATCAATCGCGGCGAGGCAGCTTTCAATATGGTCACGGGCACTGAGGCTTCCGTCGGCAATCTGGTGGGCAATGTCTTCAATCAAATATGTCATGGTGAATAGTATGGCCTGAATGGTGGTTAAATGCATCTCAATTTTACCCGCATGGGTAGTCATTTTTCAACGTCCATCCGAAGATTAAGCGGCCAAGCATCTTGACAGTTTGCGGCATCTAGCCGGATAGTGGCGCCTATGGATGCAGAGTTTGATTACATTATCGTCGGGTCAGGATCGGCTGGCAGTACCATGGCCTATCGTCTTGGCGAGGATGGCACGCGTAACATTCTGGTGCTGGAATTTGGCGGCTCGGAC
>JBMZPN010000190.1:0-2998 GCA_049620845.1 Puniceispirillum sp. (SeqCode) | reverse complement strand
TCGCCCTCCGCCGCCAGCCGGATCGCGTGTTCAGCAGGGGCAGGTTATCGGCTATGTTGGCTCAACTGGGCGGTCAACAGGCCCACATCTGCATTATGAAATTCTGGTGAATAACCGGCAGGTCAATCCGGTCACGGTTCGATTGCCTACCGGCACCCGCCTTGATGCGGCCAATCTACCGGCATTTTCAAAACAGGTTGAGCTTGTCGATGCCGAAGTTCTGTCACGAGGTAGCACGCAATTTGCGCAAAATGACCTTATGTCGGCACTTGGCGATGCCCCGTAATGTTTGTCGAGTCGTTATGGCGCTACCCTGTCAAAGGGATGAGCGGCGAACAGATTGACGAAACCGCACTAGTACCCGGACAGCTGATAGCTGGTGACCGACGCTACGCCATTTCAATCGGTGGTGATAAAGTTGCCAATAGCCCCGCTGGCACATGGTTCAAGAAAGCGCATTTCCTGCAATTAATGTCACATGAAGCGCTTGCCGCATTGTCCTGTATTGTCAAAGACGATCACTTGCACATCAGCAAAGATGGCACGCATTTGCTACAGGCTGATCTGGGCGATGAAACGGATGTGGCCGCAGTTGAAGCCTTTTTTTCGTCTTATATGGATGAACATATGCCCGGGCGTCTGCGCGGCACGCCAAAAGTCGTACATCTTGATAAAGGAGCCTTTACCGATACTAATGCGCCATGGATTACGCTTGGCGGTTCGGCATCAGTCGAAGCCTATGCCGCCGCAACCCGCACTAATCCAGATGCGCGCCGGTTTCGTCTGAACATGATGGTCAAAACCGATACGCCCTTTAGCGAGGCCGCATTGATTGGCAAGGAGATTATGATTGGCGCAGCACATCTTCGTATTGTCGAGCCTGTCGGCAGGTGCGCGGCGATTGATGTTGACCCCGCAACCGCCATACGCGGCCAGGATACTTTATCCGTAATGCGCGATAAATTCGGTCACACTGATCTGGGGGTTTTTGCTGAAATTCTATCAGCCGGCATAGTTAGAACAGGCGAACCCATCACCGTTCTGTAATCATTAGATGACAGGCTAGGCAATTGTAAGCCTAGCTGGCAACCTTGTTGATGTCCTGTTCATCCTGAACCGCTTCGGCAATCTGCGCCGGAGACAGGCTGGATACATCATCATCTTCAACTGGCTTGACGCGGGGTCTGCGCTGACCATTACCATTTTTATTCGTGGTCTCTACATCATCAGATGAAGTCGCTGAATTATCGGTTGTGCCTGCTTTTTCCGGATCAGCATTTGTTGCTTCGGATTTTGCATCTGTCGCAACGCCATTTGCAGCCTGCGCCGCCTGCTCTTGCTGACGCTTTGTTTCTGCCGCACCTACTGCTGCCTGATGCAGACGGAAATAATGATCGGCAAATTGTGAATAGGCTTCGGCCGCTATACGCTCGCCGGATGATGAGGCATCATGAGCCAAAGCAATATATTTCTCATGAAGCTGTTGGGCGTTGCCGCGAAGCTTGCCATCAGGACCATTTGACTCATACGACGTATTACGATTTGGCACATGATTGCCACCGCCGCCGCCGTTACCACGACGACCACGACCGCGGCCGCGCTTTGCATTCTGGGGTTGTCTCATTAATAAAATACCAACTTATTATTCTGTAAGAAGTGGGTCAGTTAAAAGCAGTCTTATAAAGAAATCGGCTTTAAACCGAAGTTAAGCAGACTGGCAGTTATCTGGATATATGCAAACGAAAGGCGTTGCCTTGACCGTTGCTGATATAAGACAATAGCCATGGGTAGTAATCAATTACAAGCAAAATAGTACATTTCGCTAATTTTTTAACCTAAACATCAGACAACGTGTAATACCGGCAAGATCCTTATGCGATTCAACGAAGATCATATTGGCCTTTTCGGCAAGCGCGATCACATCATCCTGTTGCCCCGCACCAATTTCAACCACCAGACAACCATCCACCGCCAGACAAAAAGGCACCAAAGCCATGATGCCACGCCAGCAATCCAGCCCATCCACGCCGCCATCAAGCGCGCACATCGGTTCATAGCTCACCACTTCAGGTTCCAGAGCCGTGATCTCGACGGCCGGAATATAGGGCGGGTTACACAACACAATATCGAATGCACCAAAATGTGACATATCATCCATAAAACTATGCTGATGAAAGCGGCTTTGCCCAGCCAGACCAAGCGCCTTGGCATTGTCCCTGGCCGTTGTCAGTGCATCCTGACTGATATCCAGACCAAGTCCGGTCGCGTGCGGCAATTCACTGAGGCAGGCAAGCAAAAGACAGCCGCTTCCAGTACCAAGATCAAGCAGCTTCAATTGTTTTTCAGGGTCTGCCACGAGCTGTGCTTTGGCCGCCGCAATGGCTGTTGCCACAATGATTTCACTGTCGGGGCGCGGATCAAGCGTTGCCGATGACAATGCAAAGCGCAATGACCAGAATTCGCGCCATCCGCGAATGCGGCTTACCGGTTCGCGGGCAATACGGCGGGCAACAAGGGTCTTTAATTGCGCTTTTTCCTTTTCGCCGAACGAAATGCTTTCATGCGGCAGAACGGCGTCATCACGGCCTAGAGCCGCGCCTAGCAAAAGCCGTGCATCCTGTTGCGGACTGTCAATTGATGCCGCTTTCAATGTGGCGGCAATATCCTGTAAGATTTCGCGCGCATCCTGCATGGTCAGCACTGTACGCCTGAAGCCTGACTATACATCAGCACGCCTTACGTGCCTTCGGCAAGCCGGCGCGCCTGATCTTCGGAAATCAAAGCATCGATGACTTCATCGAGCGCCTCACCTGCGATCACCCGATCCAGCTTGTACAGGGTCAGGTTAATACGATGGTCAGTGACCCGCCCTTGCGGAAAATTATAGGTGCGAATGCGTTCCGAACGGTCGCCTGAACCAACCTGACCTTTACGGTCAGCCGCGCGCTCGGCTTGCACACGCGCACGCTCGGCATCATAAAGACGCGCACGCAGAATT
>JBMZPN010000189.1:0-3014 GCA_049620845.1 Puniceispirillum sp. (SeqCode) | reverse complement strand
AGCAAAACAGGCATTATCGACGCCAAGGTAACAACGCTTGATGGCAAGCTGGAAAGCGAACGCAATGACCGCATGGCGGCAATTACGGCAGAGGCACGCAAGCGCGAAACGGCACTTAACGCTGAGCGCAGTACCCGCGAGGCCGCGATCACGGCGGAACGTGATGCCCGCCACACAGCGATCCATGCCCAGCGCACCGAGCTAAAGAACGCCATCGCCAATGTCACGCCCGATTTTGATGCGCATATGGCCACCGTGATCCAGACTGAACGTAGTGAACGCACTGCGGCGATTACCGCAGAGGCTGACAATCGCAAGGCGGCTATCGTGGCTGAGGCCGATTCACGCGATAATGCTATTCGTGCGCTTGATACAAAGGTAGCAGGTGATATCGCCGAAGCGCGTCGCGTGATCACTGGTGATATTGCAACGGCGGTGGCGAGCGAACGCGATGCCCGCAAGGCGGCAGACAAGGCTGTGGCAACACAAATTACGAATAACAGCTTTTCATCAGGCACCAAGATGCTGTTCCGGCAATCAACAGCACCGACAGGCTGGACAAAAGACACAGCGCATAATGACAAGGCTTTACGTGTGGTTAGCGGCTCGGCTGGCTCTGCCGGCAGTAAAGGCCTTTCAGGCGTGACAATAACAGCGACTGGTGCTATCTCAACAAGTATATCAGGGTCTGTCGCGGGTCATTCACTCACCACAGCACAATTGCCATCACACTCGCATTCATTTTCTGGCAATGTTCCAATTCCGACAGAAACACAAAACTCAAGTGCCTACTATAAAGGGATAATCCCAGCAGAAGGTGCTGGTTTTTACACAACAGATGCGGCTTTTTCAGGCAATACAGGTGCCTCTGGGTCTGGCTCTGCACACAGTCACAGCGCATCAGGTCTGTCGGCATCAAGTATATTTTCTGGTGCTCCTGTAAATTTGGATATCGCATATGTCGATGTGATTATCGCGACCAAGGATTAGGGTGCAGCTATGAAAATCGAACCGCAGCCAAATTGTCCGCTCAATGCGTTTGAACCATGCAGAAAATTTGAGTGTGCATGGTTCATGAAGGTGGCTGGCACGCATCCCAACACAGGTGCCGAAACCGAGGAATGGGGATGCGCGATGGCATGGTTGCCGGTTCTGCTCATCGAAAATGCCCAGCAATCGCGGCAGACCGGCGCGGCGGTGGAAAGTTTCCGCAATGAAGTGGCCAAAAACACCACCCCCGCAATCGCGAACTCAGGTTCAGGTCTGCCGCGTCTATCCTAGCGATGACTGACCGATAGTTGATGGGGCTGTTCTCGCATCACCCTCAACCCTCACATCATCCAACCCACAGGGGATCGGGCATCTCGCCTGATCCCATTATCTGCCATAAAAATATCGCCCTGAAAAATCTGTCAGATGGCCTGTAAGCCGGGTTCTGTGCCGCCAGCGTGCGCTGGCGGTGACGACTATTCATCTATACAAGGCTGTTGCCAGCCTGCTTCAGCAACCTACCCGAACATCTGTGATGGGATCATCACTGCTGAGTAAACAGCTATGTTCCTATATGGTCTTGCTCCGGATGGGGTTTACCATGCCCGTTCTGTTACCAGACCGGCGGTGCGCTCTTACCGCACCTTTTCACCCTTACCCCGCATAAGGTATCACCTTGGGTGGGGCGGTTTGTTTTCTGCGGCACTTTCCCTGGGGTTGCCCCCGCCGGGCGTTACCCGGCATCCTGATCCTGTGGAGCCCGGACTTTCCTCTCCTTTTTTTCGAAAAAAAAGCAGCAGCCATCCAGCCATCTGACAGGCCGCCACTATACCGATGCCGCCACACCGCCGTCAATATGGGGCAGGGGTCGGGGGACGCTATATGCGTAATTCTCCCTAACCCCCATCCAGCTTTTCGGCTTTTTCCGCTGCCGTCAGCCAGGCCATTTCCTTGGCCTCTTTATCGGCACGCAGGCTGGTAATCGCATCGGCGGTGCGGGTAAATCTATCGGGGTCTTTGGCAAATAGATCGGGATCGTTAAAAACGGCTTCCAGCTGTGCGATTTGGGCGTCCAGCGCCTCTATCTCAGCCGGCAGGGTATCCAGCGCGTGCTTATCCTTGAAGCTCAGGCGCGGTGCCCGCATGCTGTTTGATCCGCCGTCATCTTTGCCTGTTTTACCCGCTTTCGCTTTGCGCGCACTTTTGCCGCCGCCTTTGCCGCCACCTTTTGCACTGCGTCCTACGTCACGCTCTAGCGCCCGATCATTTGCACGTTCTGTGGCACGTTTGCGCCGTTCCAGATAATCCGAATAGCCGCCAGCATGGGCGACAATCTTGCCATCCCCCTCAAAAGCCAGCAGGCCAGTCACTGTCCGATCCAGAAAATCGCGGTCATGGCTGACAATCAGCACGGTGCCGTCATAATCGGCGATCACTTCCTGCAATAATTCCAGCGTTTCCAGATCCAGATCATTGGTCGGCTCGTCAAGCACCAGAAAATTATGCGGGCTGGCAAACAGCTTGGCCAGCAACAGGCGGTTTTGCTCACCCCCGGATAACGTTGCCACGCGCTGGGTCATTTTCACATCTTCAAACATGAAATCGCGCAGATAGCTGGTGATATGTTTTTGCTGTCCGGCCACTTCGATCATGTCACTGCCGCCTTCGCTCAGCACTGTCCATGGCGAGGCGTCACGGTCAAGCGCTTCGCGGCGCTGGTCGAAATAGGCATGGTTCAGGCCAAACCCCTCGCGCACGCGTCCTGTTTCAGGCGCGATGATGCCCAGCAATATCCGCACCAGCGTCGATTTGCCAATACCGTTGGGGCCAACGATGCCAATGCGGTCACTGCGCCGGATCAGCAGATTGAAATGGCGCATCAAAACGCAACGGCCATTTTCGTCTAATGCTTGGCTGGCTGATGAGGTGCCTGAAGATTCAGGGTGGGCGTTGGGTGCTGGCACGCTGGCGGTGATATCGATCGCTTCCAGCACCAGTTGTCCGCCGCCTTCGGCAGGGCCGGT
>JBMZPN010000188.1:0-3081 GCA_049620845.1 Puniceispirillum sp. (SeqCode) | reverse complement strand
TCACATGACTATACTACGTGGGTGATATTTGATCTAGTTTAATTAATCGGCATCAGCCTGAGGGGTTTTGGTGCGGCGTCGGGCACGCAAAGCCGTTGCCGAGGCGCTATGCCGTTTGCCCGCAATAAAGCACCAACTGGCACTGGCAAGCGTTTGCTGCGATAGCTGGCCAGCCATATGCGCTGGATGCAGGCGCTGAGCGGGCAATCTGCGTCCGGCGCTTATAGCCTGATAGGAAAAGCCCGGGCGATCAATTATGGCCATGGGTATCAGCCTGCTAATGTCGCGATGGCGGTGCCAGTCACTGAATTGCACCAAATTATCGGCACCCATGATCCAGACGAACTGGGCATGCGGACATGTTTTCCGCAACCATTTCAATGTATTATAGGTAAGGTAATCAGGGCGTCGTTCTTCCGGACTCAGTACCTTAATCTGCGGGTGATGTTTGGTGATGATGCGGGCGGCATTACATCTGTCGGCCAGCGTCATCATCACATGCTGGTCTTTGAGCGGGTTTTGCGGCGTCACCAGCCACCAGATCTGATCAAGGCCAAGTGTATGCAAAGCCAGCTTGCTCATATGCAGATGCCCATCATGCGCCGGATTGAATGAGCCGCCGAGAAGTCCTATTTTCAGCCGTGTTCGGCTGTGAAAGACGGTGGGCGCGTTTGATTTTGAAACTTCACGGGCGCGTGTTGCCATGACCTCGTACAACATATTTAAAACTGGTAAGTTGCGCCGCGCCGACAGGCCCGCGTGCATGCAGGCGTCCGGTGGCGATGCCGATTTCGGCACCCATGCCGAATTCACCACCATCGGCAAACTGGGTTGATGCATTCAGCATCACAATGGCGCTATCGACACGCGCAAGAAAATGCTCGGCAGTGTCTGCATTTTTGGTGACGATGCTTTCGGTATGGCCAGACCCATAGGTGCCGATATGGGCAATGGCGTCATCGACCGTATCAACAATTTTGACCGACAGGATACTGTCGAGATATTCGGTGCGCCAGTCGGCTTCGGTGGCTTTGGTCATGTTTTCAACCAGATCACAAGATAATGCGTCACCGCGTAAGGCGCATCCCGCATCAGTTAGCGCGCTGGCTATGGCTGGTAACATGGTATCGGCAACATCTCGATGCATGAGCATTGTTTCGGCCGCCCCGCATATGCCTGTACGGCGCATTTTGGCATTGACGATGATCTGCTTGGCCATGTCGAAATCAGCGTCGGCATCGACATAGACATGGCATATGCCCTCAAGATGCGCAAAGACGGGAACGCGCGCTTCGGATTGCACGCGCTCGACAAGCGATCGTCCCCCGCGCGGGATAATGACATCGATTTCACCCGCCGCGGCCAGCATCGCACCGACAAGGGCGCGATCAGCCGAAGGTATCATCTGCACATTTGCGGCTGGCAGATCAGCACTTTCAAGCCCCTGCACCATCAGGCTGGCCAGCAGGCTGGATGTGAAATAGCTATCCGAGCCCCCGCGCAAAATCGCGGCATTGCCCGAAATCAGACATAAGGCCGCGGCATCAACGGTTACATTTGGGCGTGACTCATAGATAATGCCGATAATACCTAGCGGGGTGGCAACGCGTGCAATATCCAGTCCGTTCGGCTGTTGCCAGCGTGCCAGTTCATTCCCGATTGGGTCGTCAAGCGATGCGATAGCTTCAAGTCCGGCGGCCATGGCATCAATCCGTTCGGCATTAAGTGTCAAACGGTCAATGAAGGCGGCACTGACGCCGTTTTCAGTTGCCTTTTGCACGTCTTTTGCGTTCGTGGTGATGATGGTATCGCTGTTCGCGCGGATTAGTTCGGCGCTTTTTAGCAAGGCCGAGCGGCGGGCGTCATGTGTGCTTTGGCCAAGCGTTTTCTGGGCGAGTCGTGCCGCAGCCACCATGTCAGAGACAAGGTCTTTCGGACTATCAAAATTATGTGTCTGTTCGGTCATTATCGCATCTCCTCGTCAGAGGCTACACCATTGTCATTCATCACGATATTGTCGGCATGTATCAACTCATCGCGTCCACGATAGCCGAGAAGGGCTTCGATTTCACTGCTTTTATGTCCCTTTATCAGGGTGGCATCCTTGGCCGAATAGGCCGACAGCCCATGCCCGATGACATGGCCGTCACGACTTTCGACAGCGATCAGATCGCCACGTTCAAAATTACCGCCAATTGAGGTAACGCCTGCCGGCAATAATGAGCGCCCCTTGCGTAATGCCGATACCGCCCCATCATCTATAACCAGCTTGCCTTTGGGAGATAAGGCACCTGCAATCCATTTCTTGCGTGCGGTCGGGGGTGATGCTTCGGCGGTGAAGATCGTGTTACGTGCGCCAGCTTCAAGCGCTGATAATGGTCGTGGATCGCGGCCATTACAGATAATCATGCTACATCCGGCAGATGTGGCGATGCGCGCCGCTTCGAGTTTTGTAACCATGCCGCCAGACGCATAGCTGGCATTTGCCGTGCCCGCCATTTTCATGATTGCAGGCGTGACATGATCAACTCTGGCAACATGCCTGGCATGTTCATCATCATGCGGGTTGCCTGAATAGAGCCCATCAACATCCGATAATAGTACCAGCATATCGGCACCAACCATGGCTGCCACGCGTGCGGCCAGCCTGTCATTGTCACCAAAACGGATTTCAGCTGTGGCAACGGTATCATTTTCATTCACAACAGGCACCGCGCCCAGTGATAAAAGGGCGGTTATCGTGGCGCGGGCATTCAGGTGCCGACGACGCGTTTCGGTATCATCAGGTGACAGCAAAATCTGCGCAGTCTGGATATTATGCGTGGCAAGCGCGGTCATCCACGCATGTGCCAGTGTCACCTGACCCGCGGCGGCGGCGGCCTGTTTTTCCTCAAGCTGAAGCTTTTTCTGGCTTATACCCAGATTCAGACTGCCGAGGGCAATCGCGCCGCTTGATACGACAATGACCGATGCCCCGGACGCCTGCAGCGCGGCAATATCTTCAGAAATGCCAGCCAGCCATGACTGATTGATGGTGTTGTTCCTGTCATCGACCAGCAAGGCCGACCCGACTTTGATCAC
>JBMZPN010000187.1:0-3084 GCA_049620845.1 Puniceispirillum sp. (SeqCode) | reverse complement strand
GCCAAAGTCCCGTCAATCAGCAAAGTCCTGATCATACCCTATCTGAATGAAGATCCGGATTTATCAAAGCTTGCCAATGCCAGCCTATTTGCTGATGCACTTAAAGCCACGCCGGTCAGCAATTTCACGCGCGTTGCCTTTAACGACCCGCTATATATTCTGTATTCAAGCGGCACAACAGGCGCACCAAAATGCATTGTTCATGGCACAGGCGGTACGATGCTCCAGCACATCAAGGAACATCGCTTGCACAGCAATGTCAAAGCTGGCGACAATGTTTTCTATTTCACCACCTGTGGCTGGATGATGTGGAACTGGCTTGTCTCGGGATTGATGATGAAAGCAACGATTGTACTTTATGAGGGCAATCCGTTTTACCCGGGTCCGGAGCGGCTTTGGCAGATTGCCGAAACCGAAAAACTTACCCTTTTTGGCACCTCAGCCAAATATATCGATGCTGTTTGCAATGCCGGCTATCATCCTGCGCAATCAGTTGATCTGAGTTCGCTTCGCAGCCTTTTGTCAACAGGATCACCATTATCATCTGATGGCTTCGATTTTGTCTATGACTCGATCAAAGCAGATGTACAATTATGCTCTATTTCCGGAGGAACAGACATTGTTTCCTGCTTCGTGCTCGGCGCACCATCACAGCCCGTATATGCGGGAGAAATCCAGACACGTGGCCTTGGCATGGCGGTTGATGTTCTCGATGATGACGGCGAGCCTGTCCGCGACAAGCAAGGCGAGCTATGCTGCACCGCACCCTTCCCAGCAATGCCGGTAAAATTCTGGAATGATCCTGATGGCAGTAAATATAAAGCTGCCTATTTTGAGCATTTTCCGGGCATATGGCGGCATGGCGATTGGGCCACAATGACCACACGCGGCGGCATGATCATTCATGGCCGGTCTGACGCAACTTTAAACCCGGGCGGTGTTCGCATCGGCACAGCCGAAATCTATCGTCAGGTTGAGGCCTTTACGGAAATCATTGAAGCGCTTGTCATTGGCCAGAGTTGGGATAATGATGTACGCGTGATTCTGTTTGTGCGCATGGCTGATGGGTACGAGCTAACAGATGCCCTCAAAGCTGATTTGAAGATGGCCATTCGCAAGGGCGCTACGCCACGCCATGTACCGGCTGTTATTGTTGCTGTCCCGGATATTCCGCGAACGCGATCAGGCAAGATTACCGAACTGGCAGTGCGTGACATTATCCACGGACGTGAGGTAAAAAATACATCTGCATTGGCCAATGCCGAAGCTCTGGATTATTTCAGAAATATAGATGAATTGCAGAATTAGGATAAGACATCATGGTATCAGAACAGCCCATTTACATTGTTAGCGCACAGCGAAGTGCCATCGGCACGTTTGGCGGCACACTCAGAAATACAAATGCGGCAGATATTCTGACACCCGTTATGCAGGATACTATCGCCAAAAGCGGCATTGCCGCCGAGGCCATCAACACCACGGTTTTGGGCAATGTAATCCATACATCATCAATTGACCCCTATCTGGCACGCAAATGTAGTGTTGATGCGGGCATTAGCCATAATGCAACAGCCTATGCCGTGAACCGACTGTGTGGCAGTTCTCTGCAAGCGATCATTAACGTGATCATGGCAATTCGTCTTGGCGATAGCGATATTGGCCTTGCCGCTGGCGTCGAGCATATGTCGGGCGCACCTCATATCCTGCCCGATTTGCGCTTCGGCGCCAAAATGGGCAACAGCACTACGACTGATATGTTGCTGGCACCGCTAACTGATCCCTTTGGTCATGGGCATATGGGTATCACCGCCGAAAATGTGGCCAAAAAATTTAATATCAGCCGCGATGAGATGGATCGCTTTGCTGCCGAGTCACATCGTCGGGCTGCCGTAGCGACCGATAATGGCTTTTTTGCTGATCAAATAACCCCTCTTACACTAAAGGTACGCCGCAAAGAGGTTGTTTTTGAAACAGACGAACATTTTCGCCGTGATGCAGATGCCAAGCAACTAGGCGATTTACGCCCTGTTTTTGATGCAAACGGTATCGTCACGGCGGGTAATTCAAGTGGCATCAATGATGGTGCCGCAACCGTTATGCTAGCGCGGGAAGATGCGATGGAGTCGACCGGCGCAAAACCGCTTGCCCGTATTGTTGCTTATGGCCATAGCGGTGTTGACCCCGCCATTATGGGGATAGGTCCCGTCTCTGCCAGTCAGCAGGCTATAGCACGCGCAGGCATAGGCATTAATGATCTTGACGTGATCGAGTCAAACGAAGCCTTCGCGGCTCAGGCATGTGCGGTCAGCAAGGAGCTTGGCCTTGACCCCGCCAAGGTCAATCCAAATGGCGGCGCGATTGCGCTTGGTCATCCAATTGGCGCAACAGGCGCAATCATTGTCACCAAACTTGTGCATGAACTGCACCGTGTTAATGGTCGTTACGGCTTGGCAACCATGTGTATCGGTGGTGGTCAGGGTGTGGCGTTGATTGTTGAACGCGTTTAATTGGCAAACCCCTGCTTTATAAGTCCTTGAACGGCGCTGCTATTCGCAAAGCGGCGGCGGTTCTTCTTGAAGAACGGCAGGGCAAAGGCAAGCTGGCTTGTTTCAGATTGCTTTAGCTGATCATCATCATCCAGATTATCAATTTTGGCCGCACCACAGGGATAGATGATATAGGTATGTTCAGCATTGACGCGGCTTGCCACAGTCTGGAATTTTGCTTTTGACCCGACTGGCCATTTTTCACGCAAAACGGTCAGTACAATGAAATTAGCACCAGCATCGAAACGCTTGGCAATTTCATGATTTTCAACATACTCTTTTGCGATCAAGGTCATCGCCGCCAGATGCGCCGGATCGGCCGCCAGCTTTTCGCCTCGATCCTGATCCATCCAATGCCCCAGAATGTTGATACGATCATCCGATGCCAGCCCCATCAATAACGGTAATCCCGCGTCAGTGGCGGCATCCATATCGACATCGACGCCATTGATGAGTGAGTCACCATCCATATCGATGTCAAAGTAGTTATTGCCATTCCAGGGGCTCCATTTCATCATCACATGCCAGTACATTTCTG
>JBMZPN010000186.1:0-3095 GCA_049620845.1 Puniceispirillum sp. (SeqCode) | reverse complement strand
ATGATCGTTTCTTCTTCCTCACCAATCGTGACTGTATTGCGATGATTTTTCAGCCGTCTTTTGTGTCGCCGCAACCGCTTTTCCGCATGCGTTATAGCCGCGTCCAGCGCCATATGGGCGTCACTTGCCTGACCTGTGGCTTCGAGTTCGATCCGGCGTGATAGCGCGACTCGGGCGCGAACGGTAAAGCCAGATTCGGCTTTTTCAAGCGTTATATGGCCACTGACAGCGTTTTGAAAATATTTTTCGACGACATTATTCAGGGCATTATGGGCGTGTTCCTGAAAGGCCGCCCCGGTATCCATATTTTTTCCTGAAATGTTTATTTGCATACGGCATATCTCCCTCAATCAAAACGTAACTGTGTCAAACATATGAACAGCCACTGAAGCGCATATTACCGCGCCCATCTTTGCTTTGAGGGAGCAGAAGGGCGCTCCAGATGTTAATGGTGCCTTGAATAAGGATTTGAAGCAAGAAAATCGTTGATCTTTATATCTGATTAGCTGGTGCGGTTCTGAACCCCAGAGACAGACGTCCGCCCGTCACCCTGTCAACACCATGAAGCGGGCGGGCATCTTCCCCTTCCCTTTGGCAAAAGCGTGGTGCCGAGAGTAAAACCATACGTCCGGGACGATCATCGATTGTCCGCTTACCAGCACCTGACCTGTCATTACAGCTAAACAGCCGCGATTTGCCATCAAGACAGATGATTATCACGATGTGATGATAGCGCTGTCCATCCCGATGGATGCCAATTCCCCGCGAACCCGCCGGATAATTCTGAATGGCAAAATCGTCCAGACGAAATGGCTGGACAAACGGATTGTCGGCAAGAGATAGCCCTGCCGACCATAAGGATGTTTCAAGATTTGTCGCAAGATCATCAAAAATACCTTGTCGTGGCGCTGGAAAACAGACGTCAAAATCCTGAAATGTCGAACGCCCCTGATAATTGATGGCGCTTTGTGCGCGCCGGAATTCCTGCTGGTTTGCGGCAAGGCGCAATGCGTCAACCTCATTATCAGTGAAAAATTTCAGACTTGTTAAGCGGCATTCGGGGCGTGCCAGACGCTGCAATGCCGCACGAAGTTGACGCATTCGGCTTGGGTCAAGATCGAACATCTTAATTTCCCGACTCAAAAACCACAGGGCTTTTGCATGTGGCGCATAACAAACCTGATTTTCGACGGTGACGCTCGACCTCGAAACAGCCATTCGGACATCGCATGATCCAGCGCGCATGTGAAAAATTCAATGTATGGCAACGGGTCGCCGTACATCCGATTGCCCGCGCCTGTTGCCGCCATACGGCATCATGACCATGATTTGGCCCGACCAGCGCATGGGCAATTTCATGTAAAATCGTATCGCGAATATGATCCATTTCGGCATAGCGGACATAATGGCGCGATAGTGATATCTCTTTTTTGTTATAGTCGCATTGGCCAGCCCGACGACGCGCATGATCCAGCTTAATACGCCAATCACCAAGACCATGTTCTTTCATCAAATCAGCCGCAAGGTTCAGAGCTTCGGCGTGCGGACGGTCGGTTTTGGGCAGCTTTTCGGGGTCATGCTGTGAAACGGAAAGTGCCGGATCGGGACTGGCCGCTACACCCTGAGATAGTCCCTGACCGATCATATCGGAAAACAAATCAATGATTCTGTTTTTCTGGCGCATCAATGACCCTTTGCAATCTGCACCGCTTTATTGGCTTTCATGTTTGGCCAACCAGCCAACAACCTTGCCAGCTGCCGGAATCCACATCAGTCCGGCCAAAAGGTAAAAGGCCAGATCAACAAGCCAGTGAATGCTGGTTAAATAGTCGGCAAGAAACATCACCATTCCAATATAGATAATCAAGGCTGGCACTAATCCTACTGCCACTGTGAAATGTCGCCATCTGGCCATAAAAACCTCATATCCATGTGACGTCTAAGCGCCATTACATTCTAGTCTAAAGTCAGCCAGCGAATGCATCAACGAGCAATTTCATACCCATAAGCAGCAATACGCCATGTGATATATGATAGAAAATGCGATCACTCATGCGCTTGTTCAACCACCAGCCCAAAAAAACACCCACCGGCACCACCGGTAACAGCATTGCCGATACATGCAGGCTACTTGCTGAAAAGAGATCAAGCTGCAGGTAAAGCGGTGCTTTCAACAAATCAATGACCATGAAATAAACGCTAAACGTGCCTACAAACACCTGACGGGAAACCCTGTGCGGCAACAGAAAAATCTGTGCCGGAATACCGCCAGACAGGGAAATGAAGCTGGAAATGCCAGACAGGCCACACCATATGGCAGCGCGGTGCCAGATACGTTTTTCAACATATTCCACCAGCACGGAAATGGCTGAATTTCTGATAACATCGACCCAGTATTTGATACCGGTAACCACCGCGACAATGCCGATCAGAGCCGTCAGCATCTGATCTGTGAAATAATCAAACAGTAACCAGCCAACCACCTGCCCCAAAAGGGCAAACAGGCTCATTATCAATACGATCCGCCAATTACAATATTTGTACCATATGAACAAAACACCGACATCGGTTATCAAAAACATCGGCAATAAAACAGCCAAGGCCAATTTAGGCGGTAACACAAACAGCATGATTGGCACCGAAGTCGTTGCCAACGCGCCACCAAAGCCAGATTTGGCAACTGACAACATCAACACCGACATTGCCGCCATTGCCCAGAACAGAAACGGTTCATTGGCTAATGTTTCGAAACCCGTCATGTTTTATGCTTTCGTGCCTCGACCAAGGCGATATAGCTGATTGATGACATAACAAGAAAAGCACCTGCCCATGTCGTCATCGCTGGCACTTCGTCAAACAGGATGAAACCAAAAGCGGCAACAAATAATAATTGAATAAATTTGCCTGATTGTGATGCCCACATCGGCCCCCGAAATGACCGCATAATCGCAACATGCGCCAAAGTCGCCAACAACCCAATCAAAAACGCACCAAACCAGTGCGACAATGTCATTGGTTGCCAAACAAGCATAGCTGGGATGAATAATAGCAGGGCAATCAGCATCGATAGCGTGATGATAATCATATTATCGTCA
>JBMZPN010000185.1:0-3121 GCA_049620845.1 Puniceispirillum sp. (SeqCode) | reverse complement strand
ATTTGCTGGTCTTTGATAACAGCGGTACGAAGCGCGATACAGGTATCCAGTTCCCCTGCCACGGAAATATAGCCAATCGCACCAGCATATATACCCCGCCGGTCGGGTTCCATGTCGTCAATGATTTCCATCGCCCGAATTTTGGGAGCTCCCGATACAGTGCCAGCAGGAAAGCCAGCAATCATGGCATCAAGCGCATCAAGATCATCGCGTATTGTGCCCTCGACTTGTGAGGCTATGTGCATGACATGTGAATAATATTCGACATCATAGTTTGATTTCACCCGAACCGATCCGGGTTTTGATACGCGCCCAACATCATTGCGGCCAAGGTCAAGAAGCATCAAATGCTCTGCGCGTTCTTTGATATCAGCCATCAGGCTTGCGGCGTTGGCCTCGTCCTCTTCCTGTGTCTTGCCACGTTTGCGTGTACCCGCAATCGGACGAATGGTTACCTCTTTATTGCGAAGCCGCACCAGAATTTCCGGGCTGGAACCCACAATCGAAAGATTGCCAAAATCAAAGAAGAACAGAAATGGTGAGGGGTTCAAGCGACGTAACGAACGGTATAGGTTGATCGCCGGCAAATGAAATGGAATGGTAAAGCGCTGGGACAAGACAACCTGAAAAATGTCACCGGCGCGGATATGTTCCTTGGCTTTACGCACCATGTCGAGAAAGGCTGATTTCACCATATTTGCCTGAGGCGCGGGAAGGCTGGCGTTGGCATCGCCTTCCTCGGTCTGCGGGATTGGTGCATCAAGTGACTTCACTGCATCTTGCAAACGGCTCTGGGCGGCATCCCAAGCCGTTCTGGCATCTTTCCACTCGGATGGGCGTATCTGTGTGACAAGTGTGATTGTGTCTTTGAGTCGGTCAAAAATAGCAACGATTGAAGGGCGCAATAGCAGTGAGTCATAGACATCGAGTGCCGCGTCATTCTGGTCGGGAATATTTTCAATATGCCTTATCATGTCATAGCCAAAATAGCCGAACAGGCCTGCTGACATGGGAGGAAGGTCACCGGTATCTTCCATCGCAGATTCAGCCAGAAGCGCGCGCAGCGATTCAAGCGGCGGGGCACTGTCAGCAACAAAATGATCGCCATTGGCCGGATCGCGGTTGCATTCAGCGACATTGCCGCGGCATCGCCAGACCAGATCAGGATTCATCCCGATGACTGAAAACCGCCCGCGCACTTCGCCACCTTCGACTGACTCGAGTAAAAAGCAGTTCTCTCTGCCATTGCCCAGCTTCAGAAAGGCGGATACGGGTGTCTGTATATCGGCGATAAAGACGCGATGAAGCAAACTGCGTTTTTTGGCATCAAAACGAGCCGCAAAGGTTTCAAAGCTATCGGATATATCCGACATTACTGCTGACTTCCCACCAGCAATTGCCTCACAGGCTCAATGTTGATTTGCAGATCATGCTTCTGAGACAGATTAATAGCCATGAAACTAATGACATCTTCGGTGATGGCATTTTTCATTATATCGGCAACCATCTTGTTGGTTTCATCGATTTCGCTTTGTTCGGCTTCGATTATATCAGTTGTCATCACGGCAATGGCTTCGGTGCCCGTTTCGACGACACCATATTCACCATTTGCCTGACCAAAAGCGGTGTTGGCAATCAGCCGCGCCGCTTCGTGATCAAGACCAATACCATTGCGACGGAATTTTGCACTTGGCTCGATAGTTTCAAAGCCGCTCGGATTGGCAATAGCCGCGTCTGCTGATGCGCGTGCCGCTTTGATCGCCTGAACCAGTTTCCAGTCTTTAGTTGCACGTTGCTTGACTTCATCAAGTGTGCGTGACCTTGTTTCGGTTTCTGCGGTTACATCCACCATAAAGAAGATATCTTCACCAGCTTCCTGCAGAACGCTCAGTGAACCAATGTCATTCGTCCAGATGGCTTCGATAACGGCGCTATCCTGGACGATTTCGGCGTCGTTAGCCATGGGTTGGCCATCAATGTCGAGACCGTTACGGTCAATATCGGTGACCGTTACGATCTGTCCACCTGCCTTGCCAAGCGCTTCATCAAGGCTGGCACCAGAAGCAATCTCATCTTCAAGCATATTGGCGCGCTCATATAGCAGGTCGATAGCTTCTTCAGTGCGCAACGTCCGTGTGATTATGTCGCGTACATCCTCAAGCGTTGCGTTGCCACCCTCGACAATTTCATCGACAATCAGAACATGATGACCAAACAAGGTTTCAACTGGCCCAGTGGCAACGTTAGCACTAGCGTCAAAAACAGCATCGGCTATGGCGCCATCAAGCCCATCGCGTGTTACGCTACCCAGCATGACGTCGCTTTCGGTCCAGCTCAGTATATCAGCCGCCACGGCGTTAAAATCGTCACCTTTGTCGACACGTGCGCGCGCTTCTTCAGCTTTTTCCGCAGTTTCAAATACCATTTGCCTGACAGTGCGTTTTTCTGGTGTGGAAAATTCATCAATGCGCGTGCCAAAGGCATCTTTCACCATATCTTCGCTGATCTCTACATCGGCTTCAATAAGCGAGGCTGAAATATAACCAACACGCGCCGAACGAACTGTCGGTGCATCATAGCTGGCCTTGTTTTCTGAAAAATATGCATCAAGATCGGCATCTGATGGCGCGTCAACGCTATCAGCATCGACTGCAAAGCTTTGCATCTTTACCACACGTTGCTGAAGTTCATATGTTGTCAGCAAGCTATTAGCGGCTTTACTTGATGAAACACCAGACGCCAGTGCTCTGGTCAATTGGTCACGCTTAAGCAAACTGTCAACGCGGCTCAGATATTCTGCCTCGCTGATACCAGCGCTAGCCAGCGTCTGCATGAAGCGTCCTTCGGAAAAGGCACCTGTGTCATCCTGAAAATTTGCTTCGTTGGCTACGGAGTCGCGTTGCATGGCACGGGTGACAGTCAGCCCAAGCTTATTGTTTTCCGCATTGAAGATGACGGCACGGGACAAAGCCCCAACAATTTCGGATAAAAGTCCAGTTTGCAACGCTTCACCGGTAGAAGAATTGGGAAGATAATTGCGACGCGCGCGCTCAAACTCTAGCGCAACTTCACGTGGTGAAAGACTTTCGTCACTAGCCGAAACAGCTTTGTCACTGCCGCC
>JBMZPN010000184.1:0-3156 GCA_049620845.1 Puniceispirillum sp. (SeqCode) | reverse complement strand
TTGACGATGCGGAACGGATTCCCGAATTTATCAGTCGGGCGTGGGCAACAGCCCTTAGTGGCCGCCCGGGCCCTGTCATTGTGTCATTGCCCGAAACATTGCTGACGCAGAATGTTACGACCGCGCCATGCAAAGCTGTCAACATTCCCGAGCCAGCCATTTCAATAACGCAACTGGCCAAGGTTGAGGCCATGCTTAATAAGGCAGATAAGCCTGTTGTTATGGTTGGTGGAAGCAGATGGGAACAAGATGGTGTCGTGGCGTTAAGTGCGTTCTGTCAGGCAAATAATCTACCGATTGTCGCGGCGCATCGGTTTCACGACATAATCGATAACCACCATGATTGCTATGCGGGTGATGCCAGTGTCGGTATGCATGGCTATATGAAGTCGCTGTTGCGTGAGGCGGATCTGATTATGGCAATCAATATCCGCTTTGGCGAAATGACAACCGATGCCTATCAGCTGTTTGACTGCCCCACTATGAAAGCCAAATTAATTCATAGTCATGTATCTGATGCCGAGCTAGGCAAAATCTATGCGGCAGATATTCCGCTTCATTCAGGCCCTAATTGTTTTGCCGAGGCCTTGTCGAGCGTTACGCTTGCGCCAAATCCAGAACGTCAGAAATGGTGCGAGACAGCCCGACAAACATATCTGTCGAGTTTTGAAGTTGCCGCACAGAACAGCCCAGTTGATATGGGCGAGGTGATGAAGATTCTGGCAGATATTCTGCCCGATGACGTGATCATAACGCATGGTGCGGGGAATTTTGCACTATGGCCGAACCGGTTCATGAAATTTGGCAGCAAGGCAAGGTTGCTGGGCCCTCAAAGCGGCGCGATGGGGGCAGGGGTACCGGCGGCGATTGCTGCCAAAGCCAGACATCCTGACCGGACGGTTCTGTGTTTTGCCGGTGATGGCGATTTCCAGATGAACGGAAATGAGCTAGGTACGGCAATGCAGGAAAATATCCAGCCGATCATTCTGATTTTGAATAACGGCACCTACGGCACAATACGGATGCATCAGGAACGCACCTATCCAAACCGTGTATCGGGCACTGATCTTGTTAATCCTGATTTTGTTGCTCTGGCTTCAGCTTATGGGTTTTATGGTGAACGGGTTTCAAACACCGATGAATTCAGGGCGGCTTTTGACCGTGCATTGGCGTCACCAACTGGTGCCATATTGGAACTCATGATTGGTGCTGAGGCTATCAGCCCACGTGCTACGATTTCGGGTTTGCGCGAGAGTAGCTCATCTTCTTAATCTGGCCTTTTAACAAACAGGATTTTTTATGCGTACCTTGGACATAGATTTTATCCGTAGCCAATTTCCGGCTTTTTCAGAACCGTCACTGGCAGGTCAGGCATTTTTTGAAAATGCAGGTGGTTCCTATACATGCAAGCAGGTTGTTGACCGATTGCATCGTTTCTACCGTGAACGAAAGGTACAGCCTTATGCGCCCTATGATGCATCGCGCCTTGGGGGTGAAGAAATGGACGAAGCGCGGTCACGGCTTGCGGCTTTGATGAATATTCATACTGATGAACTAAGCTTTGGCCCGTCAACAAGCCAGAATACCTATGTTCTGGCACAAGCGTTTGGGCAGATGCTTGATGCTGGCGATGCCATTATCGTGACAGACCAAGATCACGAAGCCAATACCGGCGTATGGCGGCGGCTGGCTGATAAAGGCATCGAAGTGCGGGAATGGCATGTCGATGCCGAAACTGGCCAGCTTGAACTTGACACATTGGCAAGCATTCTTGATGACAGCGTCAAGCTGGTTTGTTTTCCGCATTGTTCGAATATTGTGGGTCAGGAAAACCCTGTCGCCGATATTGTTCGTATGGCGCATGATGTTGGCGCTGTTACCTGTACGGATGGTGTCAGCATGGCACCGCATGGCTTGCCTGATATTCGCGCCTTGGGAACCGATATCTATCTGTTTTCAAGTTATAAAACCTATGGTCCGCATCAGGGCATTATGTTTATGGCGCGTGATCTGGCAGACCAATTGCCGAACCAAGCCCATTTTTTCAATAGTGATGTTCGCTATAAGCGCTTTACGCCTGCGGGGCCCGACCATGCCCAGATTGCGGCCTGTGCCGGAATGGCTGATTATATCGACATTGTTCATGACCATCATTTTGCCCCGAATGATGATGCGGCGGCGCGAGGTAGGGCGGTGCGCCAGCTTCAACGCGATCATGAAGATGTGATACTGGCACCATTGCTTGACTATCTGCGAAGCCGCAATGATATCCGTATTATGGGATCTGATAAGGTTGGGCATCGTGTGCCAACAGTGGCCATACATGCCGGTAAACCAGCCCCTGAACTGGCCGAAATGCTGGCAAAGCATGATGTAATGGCAGGCGGGGGTGATTTTTATGCTGTTCGTCTGATCGAGGCGATGGGTGTGGCACCTGACCCCGGTGTTCTGCGCCTGAGTTTTGTGCATTATACGCATGCCGATGAAGTGCAAAAGCTGATCACGGCGCTGGATGCCACATTATAGGCATCATCATTCAGAACGATGACTTGACCTCTAGTCATAAACGTCTGTAATTTATTGCATAATTCGCGTGGATGCTTCTTTGCGCGATGTGTCTCTACACCATTGACTTTGGATAGTCTGTCTGTCAGGCATGAATATAGTCTGCCATAGGATTTTTAATGACCATTAACTTTGATGAAATCATTGATCGCGTGAACACCCATTCGGATAAATGGGACACCATGCAAGCAAATT
Organism: Puniceispirillum sp. (SeqCode); assembly: GCA_049620845.1. GTDB lineage: Bacteria > Pseudomonadota > Alphaproteobacteria > Puniceispirillales > Puniceispirillaceae > Puniceispirillum. Next base: position 396 of record JBMZPN010000184.1, on the reverse strand, counting down.
ACAACGTATCGCCAGATGACGGCATTCCCATGTGGGTTGCTGATATGGATTTCAGGCCGCCACAGGGGGTTGCCGATGCGGTGGAAAAAATGCATGCGCATGGGGTCTATGGCTATTATGGCGATGATTCAAGTTTCCGTGATGCGCTTGCTGGCTGGATGAAACGCCGGCATGGATGGACGATTCAGCCTGACTGGATCGTCAATACGCATGGTCTGGTGAATGCGCTATCGCTTGCCGTGCATGCGTTTACCGATGTAGGCGACAGCGTGATAGTTTTCTCGCCAGTCTATCATGCGTTTCAGCGACTCATCAAAGCGAATGACCGTAAGGTGATCGAGTCCGAGCTTGTGCTCGATAACAGACGCTATTTTGTGGATCTTGATGCCCTGGCAT
>JBMZPN010000183.1:0-3246 GCA_049620845.1 Puniceispirillum sp. (SeqCode) | reverse complement strand
TGATCCTGAGCAGGCCGTTGGTACTATGTCGGGTGGTCAAAGACAGACTCTTGCCATTGCCCGCGCAATCTATTTTGGTGCCAAGGTTCTTATCCTTGACGAGCCAACATCGGCGCTGGGTCAAAAACAGCAAATGGAAGTTCTGAAAACCATCCGGCGTGTTCAAAAGCTTGGTGACATAGCGATCATTCTTATTACGCATAATGAGATTCATGCACGCTTGATTGCTGACCGCTTTACCTTTTTGTCGCTCGGAGAAGTGATTGGAAGCGGAACATCTGAAGATCTTGCTGGTGATGATATCAAGCGTTTGATGGCTGGTGGTGCCGAAATCGGAGATCTGGCAAAGGAGCTTGCTATTTAGCAAAGGCATTGCCGAAAGGCAGTGAGCAAATAGGGGGAGGAGAATATGGACGCGGTAAGTGTTCCGCCGCAAACCTATGAGGGTTTGATTGAGCTGATTACGTCAAGCCATGATCATATGCCAAAGCGCCTTCGCGATATTGCGCAATTTGCCCTTACTAATCCTGAAAAAATGGCACTCGATACGCTTGCCGAACTGGCAGAAAGTGCCGACTCGAATCCATCGACAATGGTGCGTTTTGCCAAGCAGCTTGGATATAGCGGCTTTTCACAACTTCAAAATGTATTTCGCGACCGTTTGCGGGGAAACTGGGCAAGCTATGAGAGTCGCTTAACCGACCTGAATGACTCGTCGCCAGAGGATATTTTTGACTCAATTGCAATGTCTGCAGCGCGTTCGGCAATGGCAACGCGGGAAAACCTGAATAAAGCTGATGCCAAGGCGGCAGCTAAGCGCATTGCAAATGCCGATGTTGTATGGCTGGCCGGATCTGGACGTACGGAATGCGTTGCGTCCTATCTGTCTTATATGTTGACACGAATTGGCATTATGAACCGCTTGGTTTCACTGTCACCATCACAATCATTGCAGGAGTTGAGCTTGGCGGGTGAAAATGACTTTCTCTGCGCCTTTAGCTATATGCCCTATAGCGACGTGACGATTGCTGTGGTCGATGCCGCCCGTCGTCGTGATCTTGATTGTGTTTGCATAACCGATACAGAAGTAAGTCCGCTTAACCACGGCATCCGCCTATTTCTCAAGGAAGAGGATTATGCAGGCTTCCGGACGTTGGCGGCATCAATGAATATGGCTCAATATCTGGCAATCGAAGCTGGAATTCAAAAAAGATCGATGAAGGCTTGAGGGATCGCTTGATGATTTAAAAATTTCACTATAATGTTTTTGGAATATTTTTTTCGTTTGTCGTTAAGTGAAAGCTAAATTGCCCTACATTTTGATGACCCGATCAAACCAATGAATTTGATGCTTTTGATAATGCCAAAGCGATGCCTGACTAAGAGTTGAACCATGCCAAACAAAGTAATACCGGAACCCAAGCTTGATGTTATCTGTATTGGCCGTTCTTCGGTTGATCTCTATGGAAGTCAGGTAGGTGGCCGTCTTGAAGACATGGCTGGCTTTGCCAAATATATCGGTGGAAGCCCTACAAATATCAGTATTGGTGCATCCCGCCTTGGTCTGAAATCAGCCGTTATCACGCGCGTTGGCGATGAGCATATGGGGCGCTTTATCCGTGAACAGCTTATCGCAGAAGGTGTTGATGTTTCTGGTGTAATTACCGACCCTGTGCGCCTTACAGCACTGGTGCTTCTGGGCATCCGCAATAACGAACAGTTTCCATTGATTTTCTACCGTGAGAACTGCGCTGATATGGGGCTTGTCGAGGATGAAATCGATCCTGATTTTATAGCTTCAGCTCGTGCTGTTCTTGTCACAGGCACGCATTTTTCAACACCACAGGTTGCCGCCGCCAGTATGAAAGCAATCCGGCTAGCGCGTGAGGCTGGTCGTAAAGTTGCCTTTGATATCGATTACCGCCCAAATTTGTGGGCTTTAGGTGGACATAATGATGGCGAGAGCCGTTTTGTTGAAAGTGCTTATGTAACCGAACATTTGCGGCCAATTTTGTCTGAATGTGACCTGATTGTGGGAACTGAAGAAGAATGGCATATTGCTGGTGGATCAACTGATACGTTAGCTGCTTTGGCATCGGTGCGTGCTTTTAGTGACGCGACCATGGTTTGTAAACGTGGCGCTCTTGGCTGTACTGTATTTGCCGGTAAAGACGATAATGAAGTGGCTCGGACTCCGGTTCAAATTACCGGATGGGATGCTGGCATAACCATCCCTGTTCAGAAAATTGAGGTGTTCAATGTGCTGGGCGCGGGCGATGGCTTTATGGCCGGTTTTCTGCGTGGCTGGTTGCGCGGCGAGTCGCTGGAAACTTCGGCGTCTTATGCGAATGGATGTGGTGCACTGGCCGTATCGCGGCATGGCTGTGCGCCAGCTTATCCTTCATTTGCGGAATTATCACATTTGCTTGCGAATGGAAGCCCCGAGTTTGCCTTACGAAAAGACGCTCAACTCAGTCAGTTGCATTGGGCTACAACGCGCCGCCGTCGTTGGAACAAACTTGCGGCTTTTGCCTTTGATCATCGTCATCAATTTCTGGCGATGGCTGAAAAACATGGTCGCGATGAGTCCGCGATTGATGATTTTAAGTCGCTAGCACTTGATGCCGCGTCAAAAGTCATGCACGAAGCAGGTGATGCAGGTGCACAGACAATGGGTATTCTAGTTGATGACCGTCTTGGGCGCTCTGCTTTGCATAAAGCCTCAGATTTAGATTGCTGGATTGGTCGCCCAATTGAAGAATCTGGCGTGTTTCCACTGGCACTCGAAGAAGCCCCTGATATTGGTTCGCGACTTGCGCAATGGCCAGCGAATCATTGTGTTAAGGTACTGCTACCCTATCGCACTGATGACACGGCTGATATTATTGATGGTCATGAGAAATTGATTGTTCAGCTTTTTGATGCCTGCCAGCAGACCAATCATGAAATGTTGCTGGAAATTATAACCGCTCGTCCTGACAAGCCAATGGCAGGTGACCAGGTGCCACAGATTATGGAAAGAATGTATCAACTTGGTGTGTTTCCTGATTGGTGGAAGCTTGAACCGGTTGATAAGCCTGAATTCTGGAAACAATGTGGCGATATTGTCCGCCAGCATGATCCGCATATTCAGGGTATTATTGTGCTTGGTAAAGAAGCGCCAAGTGATGTTCTGGCCTCGGCATTTGCCGCCGCAAAAACCGAACCACTTGTCATAGGCTTTGCCATCGGCCGGACGATTTTTGC
>JBMZPN010000182.1:0-3249 GCA_049620845.1 Puniceispirillum sp. (SeqCode) | reverse complement strand
CAACCGTGATCGCAGTGAAACACCTACATTGGCTCTGATTGGCTATACGAATGCCGGAAAATCAACATTGTTCAATATGCTGACAGGTGCAGATGTTCTGTCCAAAGACATGCTTTTCGCCACGCTTGACCCTACCATGCGGGGGATGAAACTGCCATCGGGACGCCGTGCGGTGCTTGCCGACACGGTTGGGTTTATCAGCCAGCTACCAACCGAACTGGTCGAGGCGTTCAAAAGTACGCTTGAAGAAGTGGTCGAGGCGGATATTCTGGTGCATGTGCATGATGCGTCATCGCCCATGGTGGCTGAGGAATATGCCGATGTGTGCCAGATACTTGAAGAGTTAGGGCTTGATGCCGAGATGCAGGCCGAACGCGTGATTCATATTCTGAATAAATCGGACAAGATCGATGATATGGCAGGGGATATGGCTGGCGAGACCCGCGAATATCTGGAAAATCTAGTCGGCAATGGTGTGTTTGTTTCCGCCCTAACTGGCGCTGGCATTGATGATGCATTACTAGCGCTGGATGAAAAGATCAATGCTGACGACATAAGGCTTGAGGTTATGCTGGCACCTGAAGATGGTGCGCCGCGTGCGTGGCTTCATGCGCATGGAACGGTACATGACAGCGTGTTTGACGAGGCTGGAAACGAAACTGTGTCTTTGACAATGAGCCTTGCCAACCGGAACCGGTTTCAAGCGCGCTGGCCACATTTATAGGCTCTTTGTTCTGCTTCAGGCTAATCTGGTGTGGATGTTTTTGATTGGCCTATACAAAAAATCAAATCTATAGTTTTGCTTGATAACCAGCTCTAAAATGATGGTGATCAGGTACCATATCCAAAAGGACGTAAAAGATGGGTGTTGAACGTATTGTATTTCTGAATGGAGATTTTGTTGCCGAAAGCAATGCCAAGCTGTCAATTTTTGATCGTGGTTTACTGTTTGCCGATGCTGTTTATGAGGGGTTTGGCGTTATCGACAGCCAGATCGTGGATTTCGAATATCACATTCATCGGCTAGAGCGGTCATGTGGCGAACTTGCCATGGTTTCACCGATGGATAAGGATGAATTATTTGCGATGCTGATGCGGCTTATTGCCGAAAATGCGTTGGTTGAGGGATTTCTATATCTGCATGTGACGCGCGGCGAAGGTGATCGCAGCTTTTTCTATAATGATGATTACAAGCCGAATATATTTGCCTTTACGCAAGGGGCAAAATTTGTCGCCGATGATCCGGCACCAGCCGTCAAGGTTCAGACGGCGCCAGATTTGCGATGGGTGCGCCGTGATATAAAGACAACGAATTTGCTGGCTCAGGTTATGGCCAAGCAGGCCGCGCATGAAGCCGGTGCTTATGAAGCCGTGATGATTGACGGGGACGGGTTTATCACCGAGGCAGGGTCTTCAAGCTTTTTCTTCATAAAGAATGAAACGCTGATCGTGCGTCCTGTCAGTAATGAAATTCTGCATGGCATTACACGCCAGACCATGCTGCGTGTGGCTAGCGAGCAGGGGATAGCGGTCGAGGAACGTATTTACAGGCTGGAGGAAGCATTAGCCGCTGATGAAGCCTTTTTGACGGCGGCCTCGATTTATGTGCTACCGGTCAGTCATATTGACGATACTGTCATTGGTGACGGGATGCCTGGTGGCTTTACGCAAGCCTTGCGCGCCGGATTTTTGAAAACAGCGCGCGCCGAATTTTACAAGCCCAATTAAAGGATGGTTGAGGTGAAGTCTGATCGTTCCGAGAAACATGATTTGGTGATAGATAGCCTGATGAAGGGGGTGCCACCTTTGCCCCAAGATCAGGTGACGCTGGCAAATTGGCGCGAGCCCAGATGTGCGCGCTGGTCGTTTTCGCATATACGCCAGCTTCTGCCAACCAGCCCGATGACAGCATCATCGTCTCCTGTAGGACTTGACGAAAAGCGCCAGAATCTTGGTGTAATGCGTTTTACCGGTGCTCTGGGCGAGGATATGAGCCTTGATGGGTTTTTGCGCGCCAGCCAGACAGATTGCTTTGCAGTGATGCAGAATGGCAAGCAGGTCTATGACTGGTTTGACGGTTTTGGTGCGCCAGACCGCCCGCATATTGTGTTTTCGGTATCAAAGTCTTTAACCGCTTTGGTGGTGGGCGCGCTGGTTGATCAGGGGGTGCTGGATGTAGCGCGTAATATAGCCGCCTATGTGCCAGAGGTTGCGGGAAGCGCGTATGAAGATGCGACGCTTCGCCAGCTTCTGGATATGACGGTGGCGTCCAGCTTTGTCGAGGATTATGAGGATGCAACAGGTGTTTTCATGGCATATCGCCGTGCATCGGCATGGAATCCGGTCGAGGAAGGCCATACAACAGATGGTTTGAGAGCGTTTCTGGCAAAGATGCCAGCCGCGCATGATGGACAGAAACATGGTGAGATTCATCATTACTGTTCCCCACATACCGATATGCTGGGCTGGGTCATCGAGCGCGTGTCGGGTATGCCGCTATCAACATTGTTTTCACAACTGATTATGCAGCCATGCGGAACACGGCATGATGCCTATATCACGCTTGATACATTTGGTGCCCCGCGTGCCGCGGGTGGCTATTGCATGGCGGTGCATGACCTGTTGCAGATTGCCGAAATGACCCGATGCGAAGGCGCACTGGGTGGCCAGCAGATTGTTCCGGCTAGCTGGATCAGTGATTTCCGGAATTATGCCGATAGAAGCGCCTGGCTGAAGCAAAAGAAAGGCGAAGAACCACGTCTGTTTCCAAAGGGTACCTATCGTGCCAAATGGTACAAGCCCGGGTTTGAAGATGACGAATATTGCGCTATCGGGATTCATGGCCAATGGATCTGGGTAAACCCCAAGCGCGAGACCGTGATTGTGCGGATGGCGTCGAATGGAACAGCCATTGATACGGATACGGATCGTGATCTGCTGTGCGCCCTGCAGGCTGTTGCGCGTGCGGTTGGCTAGGTCAGAAGTTCAACAAGTTTCAGGCGGGGGTGTTTTTATTGATGTTCGGTTATGGCACCACCAGCTTTGCGCCAGGCATTAAACCCACCATTCATTTCAATGATGTTTGTCATGCCCATGTCCTGCAGGGTTTTTGCGGCCAAGGCTGACCGCCAGCTACTAGCACAAAACAGAATAATTGCTTTATCCGTTGCAAAAACAGGCTTGTGATATGGGCTTTCTGGGTCTGCCCAGAATTCCAGCATGCCACGCGGGGCATGGAAAGAGCCCGGA
>JBMZPN010000181.1:0-3263 GCA_049620845.1 Puniceispirillum sp. (SeqCode) | reverse complement strand
CATCAACCATGGCCACTGGGATGATCGTCAGACCTTCTTTCACATTATCAGGAATTTCAACAAGGTCTTTTTCATTTTCCTTGGGAATCAGAACCGTTGTCAGACCACCACGAAGGGCGGCAAGCAATTTTTCCTTGAGCCCGCCAATTGGCAACACTCTGCCACGCAATGTGATTTCACCTGTCATCGCAACATTACGGCGAACCGCTATGCCTGTAACCGCTGAAATAATCGATGTAGCCATGGCAACACCTGCCGACGGGCCATCCTTTGGCGTTGCGCCTTCGGGAACGTGCACATGCAAATCATGCTTGGCCAGATCTTCAAGATCAATGCCATATGTTTCTGCACGTGACTTGATGAAAAATTCAGCCGCCTGAATCGACTCCTTCATCACATCGCCTAATTTGCCTGTTGCGCTGACCTTGCCTTTACCCGGCACCCGCACAGCCTCAATCTGCAACAATTCACCGCCTACCTCTGTCCAGGCTAGACCAGTGGTAACACCAATCTGATTCTCGGCTTCAATTTCGCCGTGGCGGAATTTAGGTACACCAAGGTAATCATCAAGATTTTCGGCTGTAACAGCGGCAGATACAGCATCACCACTGACAATCGCGGTAACGGCTTTACGAGCAACCTTGGCAATTTCACGCTCTAGGTTACGCACACCAGCTTCACGCGTATAGCGTTGTACCATCATGCGTATCGCATCATCAGAAATCGACAATTCGCCGTCTTTCAAACCATGATCTTCAAGCTGGCGCTTGATCAGATGGCGCTTGGCAATTTCCAGCTTTTCATCTTCCGTATAGCCAGACAGGCGGATGATCTCCATCCGATCCATCAAAGGCTGTGGCATATTCAGCGTATTGGCAGTCGTAACGAACATCACATTCGACAGATCGAACTCGACTTCCATATAATGATCAGCGAAGCTGTTATTTTGTGCTGGATCAAGAACTTCAAGCAATGCCGAAGTCGGATCACCACGCCAGTCGGCGCCTAGTTTATCTATTTCATCAAGCAAAAACAGCGGATTATTTGATTCGGCTTTCTTCATGCCCTGAACGATCTTGCCAGGCATTGACCCGATATAGGTACGCCGATGACCGCGGATTTCGGCTTCATCGCGGACACCACCCAGCGCCATACGGACATATTTACGTCCTGTAGCACGGGCAATTGATTTACCTAATGAAGTTTTACCAACACCAGGAGGGCCAACCAGACACAGGATCGGGCCTTTCATGCTCCGCGTACGTTGTTGCACAGCCAGAAATTCAATGATCCGGTCTTTCACCTTGTCCAGACCATAGTGATCGGCATCAAGAATTTCGCGCGCCTTGATAATATCCTTTTTCAAGCGCGTAGCCTTTTTCCACGGTAATGCCAGCATCCAGTCGAGATAATTGCGGACAACGGTTGCCTCAGCACTCATCGGCCCCATATTGCGGAGCTTTTTCAACTCGGCATTTGCCTTTTCACGCGCCGCTTTCGGCATTTTCAGATCGGCCAGCTGGGCTTCAAGTTCATCCAGCTCATTACCGCCATCTTCGCTATCGCCCAGTTCCTTCTGGATCGCTTTCATCTGCTCGTTGAGATAGTACTCGCGCTGGGTTTTTTCCATCTGGCGCTTAACCCGATTGCGGACGCGTTTTTCAACCTGCAACGCACCGATTTCGGTTTCCATGGCACCAAAAACCTTTTCCAGACGCTCATGCACATCCAGAATTTCAAGCAATTCCTGTTTTTCTTCGATCTTGACCGACAGATGCGATGCGATCATGTCTGCAATCTTGTCTGACTCATCAACCTGTTCGATCGCGTTCAGCACTTCTGACGCTATTTTCTTGTTGAGCTTCAGATATTGTTCAAATTGCTGAACCGTTGTTGTGGCCAGAGCTTCGGTATCGGCACCAAGATCGCCAGTCTGCACCATCGGTGTGGCTTCAACGGTCAAATAACCGTCCTGCGCGCTCAAACTATCCATTTTCAGTTCGACACGCTCGCCACCCTCAACCAGCACTTTGACCGCGCCGTCAGGTAATTTCAAAAGCTGTAGGATTGATCCAACCGTGCCGACACGATGCAGACCATCGGCATCCGGGTCTTCGATATCGGCTTCAGTCTGCGTGACCAGAATGATCTGCTTTTCCTCGGCCATAACGACTTCAAGCGCTTTGATCGATTTTTCACGGCCAACAAACAGAGGCACTATCATATGCGGAAACACCACAATATCACGTAACGGCAGTATCGGTAGCGCAATTGAAGCTTTGTCAGACATCAGCTAAATTCCTCGGCGATGAATTGTTCACACAGACGTATTGTCTGCCAACTTCATATGGGCAGTACAGCACTTATTTCAAGGTTTTGGCTACGGAAATGCGGCCTTAGGCGCTGCTATCAGCCTCTTTGGACTTTTTAGCATGAACCACTAACGGCTGTGCGCCCCCTTCGACAACATCACCGTTGATGACCACCTCTTCGATATCGCCACTTGTCGGGATATCAAACATCGGCTCCATGAGGATATTTTCCATGATCGAGCGCAATCCGCGCGCACCTGTCTTACGCGCAATCGCTCTTTGTGCCACAGCCCGCAAGGCATCCTCACGGAATTCAAGGCGCACATCATCCATCTCGAACAGCTTTTCATATTGCTTCACAAGCGCATTCTTCGGCTCGGTCAGAATCCGTACCAGAGCATCTTCATCAAGATCCTCAAGCGTTGCGATCACTGGCAGACGACCGACAAATTCGGGAATAAGGCCAAATTTGATCAGATCTTCCGGCTCCAGCGACCCTAAAAGCTCGCCTATCTTGCGATCATCCGGATCACGCACATCAGCACCAAAGCCGATACCGGCACCTGTATCACGTCCGGCAATCAGTTTATCGAGTCCGGCAAACGCCCCGCCACAGATAAACAGGATATTGGTTGTATCGACCTGCAAAAATTCCTGTTGCGGATGTTTCCGGCCACCTTGTGGGGGTACAGACGCAACGGTACCTTCCATAATCTTCAACAAAGCCTGCTGAACACCCTCACCCGATACGTCGCGGGTAATCGACGGGTTGTCTGCCTTACGTGAAATCTTGTCGACTTCATCAATATAGACAATACCGCGTTGGGCACGTTCAACGTTGTAATCGGCAGCCTGCAAGAGTTTCAGGATAATATTCTCTACATCCTCACCGACATAGCCAGCTTCGGTCAATGTTGTGGCATCGGCCATGGTGAAAGGCACGTCAAGCAT
>JBMZPN010000180.1:0-3382 GCA_049620845.1 Puniceispirillum sp. (SeqCode) | reverse complement strand
GCAAATGAGGTGACATGATGGATGGTGGTCAGGGACGCCCAAGTGGCCAGACAAATGTGCTTGGCGGTAATCTAGCCAGTTGTTCGCATGATCCGGTCACTGGTTTTTTTCGTGATGGGTGCTGTAACACCGGGCCGTCGGATCACGGTTTGCATACCGTTTGTGCGGTAATGACCGATGCCTTTCTGGCTTTCAGCAAGGATGCTGGTAATGATCTCTCGACGCCGATGCCCGACTATGGCTTTCCCGGGCTGAAGGCGGGCGATCAATGGTGTCTATGCGCCGCCCGCTGGGAACAGGCGCGCGCCGCTGGCTGTGCACCAAAAGTCCGGCTTGCGGCGACCAATCAGGTGACGCTTGCCATTTGCAAGTTAGACGATTTGAAAGCGCATGCCATCGACCTGAACTAGGCTTCATGTTATAGTCTGCCAACCTCTAGATGCCATAGATAGGATGATAGGAAGCCATGCTTACACTTGATCAGAAAGTAACCTTGTCCTGCACCGAAACAGGTCAGGATGCGGCGGGTACCATCGTTCGCATTCAGGGAAGCCGCGTTGATGTAGCACTAAATCAGGGCGGTGGTGATTTGCTGGTGTCTTTGCATATGCAAAAAGCTGGCCTCTATGTTGGCAGCAAAAGTGGCCTTGAATTCGTAATGCGCATCTGATCATGTCATGGCATTATCGCCATGCGAACCGAATGCCTTTGACGAGCGTTAACATGTCTGATGAAATCGAGTCTGACGAAATAAAGCATAATCCTGACCGGAATTTATGGATACTCAGCGCTGTTCTGATTTTGGTTGCCGTTGCTATTCTGCCTTTTGCGGCACGGCATTCGGCTGTCGTGCGGTCAATCGCGTCAATGTGCGGGTTTGACCTAGGTTAATCTTTACGCGGCTTTTAGGTTTTCACCTTAGGCGGCAAACTGCCGGTAAAAAATACCGCTAGATCGACATAGCGCTGTAAATCTTCATCCTCGGCAATGCCATCATGCGTGACCATCATCCAGCCTTTCATCGGCCGCCCAGTCAGGTCAAAAGGGCGAACATGCGGCTCATGCATCAGCGCGTTTGCGGCATCAATCCCGACTCGGATGACAAGCATGTCATTCCATATCGCCACACAGATATTGCCGTTCATCAGATAGCCAAAGCCCCCGAACATATAGGTGACTTCCATTTCGAACATATCGCCGACAAGTTCGGTCAGACGTTCGGCAAGCCCTTTGTCATACATCCGCTTCCCTCGGTTACATTATTGTCAATGAATATCTGCCAAGCATAACAAAATTAATTGTTATTTTTACCTATCAAATATCTGGACAAACCAGTCCGTACAGATTTAGTCTCATGAGTGGGGGAGATTAGTATGCTTATACTAGATGGTGGCTTAGGTCGTCAGCTAGCCGCTATGGGTGCGCCTTTCCGGCAACCTGAATGGTCTGCGCTAGCGTTAATGGAAGCGCCGCAATATGTCCGTGATGCGCATGATGCCTTCATTGTCGCGGGCGCTGACATTATCACGACAAATTCATATGCGATGGTTCCGTTTCATATTGGCGAGGAACGTTTTAACGAGCTTGCGCCGCAACTGCTTAGCCTGTCTGGCACATTAGCGCAGGCGGCGGCCGAAGCGGCGGATCGTCAGGTCAAGGTGGCGGCCAGTATCCCGCCAATGTTCGGCTCGTATGAACCTGACAATTTTGACGCAGAAGCTGGCCAGCAGATGATGCAGTTATTCCAGCGTCATCTGGCACCCAGTGCCGATATTTTTCTGGGCGAAACATTGGGATCGGTGATTGAGGCCAAGACTTTCCTTGATTGTTTCGTTGATTGCGCTGCTGACCTCTGGCTTTCGGTCACGTTGGAAGATGCCAAGCCTGAACCGGGTACCCCGCGCTTGCGTTCTGGCGAGCCTTTGACGGCATTGCTTGATGTTATTGCAACGATGCGGCTTGATGGCTTGCTGTTCAACTGCTCGCAGCCCGAGGTCATGCTTGACGCTGTGACATGCGCATCCGATTTCCGCGACCGGCAAACGTCACGTCCGGCCGGACTTGGTTTGCAAATTGGTGTTTACGCCAATGCCTTTCCTTTGATGGATGATGATTACGACCACGCAAATTCGACCTTGAACGAGATTCGGCGCGATATCACCCCGCAAAAATATGCTGAACATGCGGCGAAATGGGCGGCGGCTGGTGCTGATATTATTGGCGGCTGTTGTGGTATTTCGACTGACCATATCACGACGCTGAGCGCTACGCTCAAGGCTGGCCAGAATGTCCAGCCAGCCTCGGTCACCTTTGCAAGTCAGCCCAGTATTTAGGTGGCATGAACAAAATTGCTGTGTAATCTTGGCGAACATGTTTGATTTTTTCAAACCTTACGCCCAACTCTAGCAACCCTCTTGAATGTGCGGGCGCACTCCCCACTTGATATCTCATGTTTAATGCGTATCAGCATGTGCATACGTGCATGCGTTTTATGAAGAGGATTAGTTATGAAACGAGCACAGGATTATCTCGCTGAAGCCAACGCCGTTGTTCCGAAAATCACGCCGGAAGACGCTATCATCAAACATGAAGCAGGTAACAGCCTGTTTATCGATGTCCGCGCCAGCAAGGCGATTGACGAAAGTGGCACGATTGCTGGGGCTGTTCGTATTGATCGCGGCTTTATCGAATTTGCTGCTGATGATTCGACGCCACATCATCATCCGGCACTTACCAAGGATGCCGATATCATTCTGATCTGTGCGGCTGGCGGCCAGGCCGCGCTGGCAGGCAAAACACTAAAAGATATGGGATATGAAAATGTCTCGAATGTTGGGGGAATTAGCGACTGGATCGCAGCCGGGGGAAAAACCGAAACCTAACAATAGTGAGGTAGCTATGAAAACCACAACCAAAACCCAGAGTCAGATTCCCCACACGACGCTTATAAGACTTTTTGTCGGCGGGGCACTGGCTATCCTGATCGCATGTGCAACCTCGATGGGCTTTGCGGCAGGCAGTGATTCCGGCTCATCAGCCTCGACTGGCTATAGCACCGAGGGCGCCAATAAAAGCAAGGAACTGCGTGAAGGCATCAAGCTGATCAACCGTAATCTGTACGAGGCGGCATTGGTGCCACTTGCGCTTGAAACAATGCAAAATCCGAAAAATGCCGATGCTTGGAATTATACCGGTTTCGCGCTTCGCAAAAGCGGGCGTCATGACGAAGCCATGACCGCCTATAACAAGGCGCTGGCGATTGACCCTAAGCATAAAGGCGCATTGGAATATCAGGGTGAATTGTTTCTGACCCTAAAACAGCCTGATAAAGCCAAAGCCAACCTTGCCAAGCTCAAACAGCAATGTTCTTTCAATTGCAAGG
>JBMZPN010000179.1:0-3402 GCA_049620845.1 Puniceispirillum sp. (SeqCode) | reverse complement strand
AATATCACCTAGGCTTTCTGGCGCACATGCGAAACCATTCGGGTCACATTGGCAATTGGTGTTGCCGGTGTGATTCCGTGTCCGAGATTGAAAATATGCGGCCTGTCGGCAAATACCGCAAGAATATCATCAATATTGGCGCACATATCATCACCGCCTGCAATCAAGCTGATCGGATCAAGATTGCCCTGAACCGGTAGGCTGGCAGGCAGGTTTTTGTGCGCCCAGCGAATATCCATACCATGATCAAGACCCAATGCGTTAATATTGACCTGATCTGCATAGGGTAAAATACCTTCGCCAATGCCCTTGGGGAAACCGATGACCGGCTGGTTAATACCGCGTGCGCGTAATGAATCGATAATGGTTGTTGCCGGTTTATTGACAATCGCATCACGATGCCAGGCCGGAACCGCGCTTGCCCAGCTGTCAAACAGCATCAGGGCGTTGGCACCTGCTTTTGCCTGTAGGGATAAAAATTCGATCGTTGCCTGGGTGACGATCTGCATGATCCTGTCGAAACCAGCCGGATCATTCCAGAGCATTTGGCGGGAAGTGTTAAAATCTTTGGAAGAGCCGCCTTCGATCATATAGGTCATGACTGTCCATGGCGCGCCGGCAAAACCGATCAAGGCTGTATCATCGCGTAATAATTTACGCGTGCGGGTGATGGCATCGGCGACAGGCGCCAGTTTTTGCGCCACATCATCAAGCAAGGATTCATCAAGTGCTGTAGAATCGGCTAGCGGATCAAGCATGGGCCCGTGATTTGGTTTGAAACGCACATTACGTTCCAAAGCCCATGGCACCATCAAGATATCGGAAAAAATGATCGCCGCATCGAAGCCGAATCTTGTGATTGGCTGGATTGTGACATTACTGGCTTTTTCGGCATCCAGACAAAAACTGATAAAATCAGGGGTCGTTTCACGAACATCCCTATATTCTTTTAGATAACGTCCTGCTTGTCGCATCATCCATATTGGCGGAATTGGCATTTTCTGCCCTGCGAGTGTTTTTAAAAAGCCATTCATGTGTCTTTGTTTTCTATATATCTATATTATTATATATATAAGGTAGTTGTTTTGGTTGTAGTTGTGGATATGCGCTTTTCCAGTATTCTGCCCAGATTATCCACAGTTTTATAAACAATGCGATGGCTGTAAAGCTAGCTCTATTGGCGGCTTTATCGTCATTATCCGTCTTTTCCCCATGTCAGCGGATTTTTTTATCCGCAATTGTATCAGCTGTGGCCAGATTGTGGTTATGTCTGGTGCCTGTGGTTTTGCGGTTTTTTATCCCCAGATGCCAGCTTTATATCCACATGGCTTATCCCCGCACCCGATGATGATCTGGCATATAGATATGGGCAGACAAAATATTTGACCATGACGTGGCCAGCATAGATATGTAAAGTTGCATCAAATATGAGGATATCATGGCGCGTCAGGAATTACATATACATCTCGTTTCGGATTCAACCGGAGAAACGGTGCATCAGATCACGCGTGCCTGTCTGGCGCAATTTCCCGATGCCGATGTCACCGAACATGTATGGACGCTGGTGCGCACGGATGAGCATCTTGAGCTTATGTTCACCGGCGTGATGCGCAATCCGGGCATTTTGCTGATGAGTATCATCGATAAGGATATGCGCAATAAAATCGATGCACGTTGCAAGAAAATGGGGATTCCGGCGGTGTCGGTGCTCGATTCGGTGGTTAATCTGCTGGCGACGGTGTTGGGACAGGCACAGCAGAATCTGCCAGGTGGCCAGCGCCAGATCAATTCGGCCTATTTTGCGCGGGTTGCCGCGGTCGATTTCGCCGTTAGCCATGATGATGGCATGAATATGGGTAATCTTGCCGAAGCGGATATTCTGATTGTCGGCATTTCGCGGACGTCAAAAACACCGACGTCAATGTATCTGGCGCATCGCGGCTATAAGGTGGCAAATTATGCGCTGGTGCCGGGGGTGGCGTTTCCGGCGCATTATCTTGACGGGCTGAATATATTCACCGTCGGGCTGACGAATGATCCGAAACGGCTAAGCGCGATCCGCAAGACCCGCCAGATCGCCATGCTGGATAATGAAAACAAGACCTATGCCGATATCGATGCGATCGAAGAAGAAGCCAAGGATGCCCGCCGCCTGTTCAATAAGTCAGGCTGGCCGGTGATCGATGTGACGCGCCGTTCGGTCGAGGAAACCGCGGCGGCGATTATCCAGCTGCATACAAACTGGCGTGAAAGCGCGTCATGACCCAAGATCCCTTTGTGACCTTGCCTGCGGCCATGCTGATTCTGGCCTCATCAAGCCAGACCCGCCAGAACATGCTGGCCATGGCCGGCATTGCCTTTACCGCACAATCGGCGCCTGTCGATGAAGCCGGATTGCGCGATGCGGCACTGGCCGAAGATATGACGAAGGATGATATTGCGGTGATGCTGGCCGAGATGAAAGCGCAGGCAGTCAGTATGCGGCTGGCGACAGGTGATGACAGCTATGTTCTGGGTGCCGATCAATTGCTGGTCTGTGATGACGTGATTTTTGCCAAGCCGGAAAATGCCAAGGCCGCCGCCGCGCATCTGCAAAAGTTGTCTGGCAGAGGGCATCAGCTGATCACCGCGGCGGTGATCTATCGGCAGGGGCAACGTATCTGGCATCATATCGAAAGCGCCGATCTGACAATGCGGCCGCTTGATGATGATTTTATCGCCGCCTATGTGAAAGCGATGGGTGAGGCGGCATTATATAGCCCGGGTGCCTATCAGATCGAGGGGCTGGGCGCGCATCTGTTCAGCCAGATCAAAGGCTGTCATTACGCCATTCTGGGTTTGCCTTTATTACAGGTTCTGGGCTTTTTGCGGCCACATGGCCTAGCACCAACAGCATCACCGGCGGGATCAGGATCAGGGGCAGGAGCATGATTATCATCGGGCTTACCGGCATGATCGCCAGCGGCAAAACGACAGTCAGTGACATGTTCACCGCGCGATCAATCCCCGTGCATAATGCCGATCAGGTGGTGCATCGCCTGCTTGGCGCGGCAGGCGCGGCGGTGGCAAAAATACTGGATGTTTTTGGCGCGGATGTGGGGAATCACGAAACCGGCATTGATCGCGGCAAGCTGGGGGCGCTGGTTTTTGCCGATGATGACGCGCGGGAAAAGCTGGAAGCGATTCTGCATCCGATGGTCAGCGATGACCGCGATAAGTTTTTGCAAACACACCGGCAGGCCGGCACGCCATGTGTCGTACTGGATATTCCGCTGCTGTTTGAAACTGGTGGCGATGAAATCTGTGATTATGTGATCGTGACCAATGCCCCTGCCGATGTGATCAGGCAACGCGCCTTGTCGCGTACAGGCATGACAGCTGAAAAGCTGGCGGGTATTCTGC
>JBMZPN010000178.1:0-3444 GCA_049620845.1 Puniceispirillum sp. (SeqCode) | reverse complement strand
TTTGCAACTTCCAGAGCCTAAGAAACCAAAAGCGCATGCCATAAGCCATGCGGAAACGGCGCCTGATGCAAAGACGGATATGAAAATGTCGGTCAAATTGCCTGACCTCACGTTAAAAGGGGTCAATCTGAAGGCTGTTCTGGCCGATGAGGACAAGCCATGATGCGCGGGGGGGGATTTCTATCAAATCTGCGCAATCTGGTGTTGCCGCCACGGCCTGATCCGGCGGCGTCGCGGCTGATTGCAGAAATACGGCTGTTACTATGCGCGAGCATCGCCATTCTGGCTTTCAGCGTTATAGGCTTCCGGATTTTCAGCCTGTCGGATGCGGGCGCGCGCGAACGCATTGCCAATCAGTTCAAAACCTCGCACATCGAGCGCGGCCAGATACTTGACCGTAAAGGACGGCTTCTGGCGACCAATCTGCCGATCACAGTTCTGCATGCTGACCCCCGCGAAATCATGGATGTGACCGACGCGGCCAAGAAGCTGGCACCATTTATCGCGCGGCACGATGTGGCAAGTCTGAAAAAATTACTGTCAAAACAAACCCGCTATGTCGAGCTGGATCGAAAACTGACACCTCAGCACCATGCTGAAATTCTGCGGCTTGGCATTCCGGGGGTGTATTTTGCTCAAAGTACATTACGCGTCTATCCTCGCGCCGAAACAGCCGCGCATATTCTGGGACAGGTTGATCCCGAAGATAATGGCATTGCCGGAATCGAAAAATCGCAGGATGCGCATCTGGCCGCGGGCAAGGATATTCATCTGTCGCTTGATGTCGGGTTACAAGCCATCATGCGGACTGAAATATTGAAACAAATCAATGAGTTTGAAGCTATTGGCGGCGCTGGCGTTTTGCTTGATACACGCAGTGGTGAAATTCTGGCCATGACATCATTGCCGGATTACAACCCGAACCATTTTGCCAAAGCCAGCGATGATGCGCGCTTTAACCGCGCAACCAAAGGGCTGTATGAAATGGGCTCGACCTTTAAGGTGCTGAATACTGCCATCGCGCTGGAAACAGGCGCGGCAACGCCGCGTACCGAATTTGAAGTCATGAAGCCGCTTCGGGTATCGCGCTTTACAATCAATGATTACCACCCCAGCAAAAAACCACTAAATGTTGCCGAAATTCTGGTGCATTCGTCCAATATCGGCTCGGCATTGATGGCAGAAGAATTCGGCGCATCGATCCAGAAAGAATATATGAGCCGGCTTGGCCTGCTTGAACGTTTGCCACTTGAGCTACCCGAAACAGCTAGGCCGTTATCGCCAAAATACTGGAAGCGCGCCGCAACCCTTACCGTATCATATGGGCACGGCATTTCGATTTCGCCAACGCATCTGGCCAGTGCTGTTTCGACAGCCAGCAGTAATGGTCTGCGTATTCAGCCGACTTTGCTAAAGCGTCAGGCGGGTGATGAAGTGATCAAAACCCGCGTCTTTTCAGAACAGACAGCGCAGACTGTCAGATCAATGATGCGGCTGGTTGTTTCGCATAAAGAAGGCACTGGCAAAAAAGCCCGCGCAACCGGCTATATGGTGGGCGGCAAAACCGGCACTGCCGAAAAAGTTCAGGCAAATGGCGGCTATAATGCCAAGGCCAATCTGGCAACGTTTGTTGCCACCTTTCCAGTGCATAACCCACGTTATGTAATTGTTATCATGGTTGATGAACCAAAAGGTCAGAAGCAATCCTATGGCTTTGCCACCGGTGGCTGGGTCGCCGCGCCCGCAGTACGCCGGATTGTCGAGCAGATTTCACCAATTCTTGGTGTGCACCCTGTTGACGAAGAATCGCCATCAATTCGCCAGAAACTCATGCTTGATTTCAATATTGGCAATCAGGAGGCAACACTTGCATCTTTCTGATCTATTGAAACATCTGGCAGACATACCCGATCAGGCCGCATCGATATCGATTAGCGGTATGAGCGAAAATTCGCGCGCCATCAAACCGGGCGATTTGTTCGTTGCGGTTGCTGGCAGTTCGACTGACGGACGCAACTATATCAAGGCCGCTATCGACGCGGGTGCCAGCGCCATTCTGACCGATATGCGCCCACTGGAAGAGTCGCTTGATGATCTGGCCATTCCCGTGATCATGGTCGAAAACCCAAGGCTTGTTCTGGCCAAGGCCGCCGCCCGCTTCTGGCGCAAACAGCCCGGGATGATTGCCGCGGTAACCGGCACCAATGGTAAGACATCAACAACCGATTTTCTGCGCCAATTATGGACACGCGTTACATGGCAAGCCGCATCGATTGGCACTTTAGGGGTCAAAGGCACAAATACACGCAAAATGGATGGCAAAATTCTGGATTTGCCAAAGCTGACAACGCCCGACAGCGTGTCCCTGCATTCTGCTCTGGCACCGCTATGCGGTGCAGGCGTCACCCATCTTGCGCTTGAAGCCAGTTCGCATGGCCTTGTCCAGCAGCGTCTTGACGGGCTGAATATCCATATCGCCGCCTTTACCAATCTGACACAGGATCATCTCGATCATCACGAGGATATGGAGTCCTATTTCATCGCCAAATCACGTTTGTTTACGGATTTGCTGATGCATACAGGTGCGGCCATCATCAATATCGATGATCCCTATGGCCGTCGCCTGTGCGACATGCTGACCGCACAAGATGATACGCGCCAGATCGTCATAAAAACATTCGGCTTTGCCGATGACGCGGATTTCCAGATCGAAAAGATCACGCCGGTCGACAATATTCTGGAAATGTCGATCAACCATGACGGGGATAGCTGGCATATTCCGCTAGCTATGTCTGGCACCTTTCAGGCACTTAACGCATTGACCGCAGGCATCATGGCGCATATGAGCGGCCTGCCCTTGCAGGACTCGCTTGGCGGATTAGCCTATCTCAAACCTGCGCCAGGGCGGATGCAAACGGTGACCGGACATCCAAAGGGCGCGCAAATTGTCGTTGATTTTGCCCATACGCCTGATGCCCTGCGTGCCGCGCTTGAGGCATTACGCCCCGAAGTCAGCAACAAACTCTATGTGCTGTTCGGATGTGGCGGTGACCGCGACCCGTCAAAACGCGCAATGATGGGCGAAATTGCCAATGACGCCGCCGATGTAATTATCGTAACTGACGATAATCCGCGTTCGGAAGACCCCGCTAGCATTCGTGCCGCGATTATGGCAGCCAGTCCCAAAAGCATCGAAATAAGCCCGCGTGACACGGCCATCAAAACCGCACTTGAGCAACTTGAAGCTGGGGATGTCCTGCTGATCGCTGGCAAAGGACATGAGACCGTTCAGCTGATCGGTGATGAAACTTTGCCATTCAGCGACATTTCCGTTGCCAGCCGGATCATCGCAGATATGCTGGAGGCGCAAGCATGACCGCGCCATTATGGACTATCGACGAAATCTGCACATATACGAACGGCACTATGGCTGAGACGGCTGGT
>JBMZPN010000177.1:0-3485 GCA_049620845.1 Puniceispirillum sp. (SeqCode) | reverse complement strand
GTCTGGGTCAACGCATTGAACAGGGTGGATTTGCCCACATTTGGCAATCCGACAATTCCACAGTTAAAACCCATCATATACTCCTTGCAATGCCGTCAGGCTTTTATTTGTTTGCGCTATCGTCAGGCTTGATATCTGTTTTTGGCGTCGCTTTATTGGGTTTCCCCTTGCCATTCTGGCTGTCCGGTGGCGCGGCAAGATAGGCAACACGGCTCATGAAGCCACCATCATCACCATCGACAAGCCGTCCGGCTTCGTCAGCAATCGCATCAAGCATGCGCCCAAGCCAGCCTGATTGTTCTTCTTTGCTGAAATCGGTCAGCACCCAGTTCCGCACATCCATCGCCGCGACAGGCGGGCGTCCGACTCCGACGCGGACACGCCAGTAATTCTGTCCCAGATGCCGGTCAATATCGCGCAGGCCATTATGTCCGCCATGTCCGCCACCAATCTTGACCTTGATTCGGCCGATGCCCAGATCAAGTTCGTCATGAAACACGAATACAGACGCTGGTTCGACTTTGTAAAATTTGGTGCATTCGGCAACTGGCAGCCCCGATTTGTTCATAAAGCTCTGGGGTTTCAGCAAGATCACCTTTTCTGTCCCGATACGCCCTTCGGACATTAAAGACAGGTTTTTTTTCTTCCAGGGTGAAAAACCATGCTGGTCGGCGATCCTGTCAACGGCCATGAAACCTGCATTATGCCTTTGAAAAGCATATTCGGTTCCGGGATTGCCAAGGCCTACAAATACCAGCATGGTCTCTACATTCGGATATGAATCGGCAAGCGCTTATTCTTCGCTTGTCTCTTCTTCTGCTTCGGTTTCTTCACCTTCCACGTCTTCATCTTCATTCTTCACGCCGCCACCAGGTGACTGCAATGTAGCAACGGTAAAGTCGCGATCGGTAATGGTTGGCTCAACGCCCTCGGGAAGTTCAATCGCACTGATATGGATTGAGTCACCGATTTTCAGACCATCAAGATCAATGGTGATTTTTTCCGGAATATCGGTCGCAGGACAGTTCAGCTCGACTTCGTGACGGACAACGTTCAACACGCCGCCAATCTTCAATGCCGGGCAGATATCTTCATTGATGAATTCAACAGGTACACCAACGGCAACTTTGGCCGAACCGGACACACGCAGGAAATCCATATGCATGATGACATCAGAAACCGGATGGAACTGAATATCACGGGTCAGTACCGTATTTTTCTTGCCACCGACCTCAATGTTTAATAGCCGGCCAAAAATACCCGGCTGATGAACGATTTTGGTAATTTCACGAGAGGACATGTTAATGCCCAGAGGTTCCTTTTTGTCACCGTAAATAACGGCTGGGACAAGACCTGCGCGGCGTGCCGCACGGGCGGACCCCTTACCGACCCGTTCGCGCTGTTCAGCGCTAATGGTTGTTGTGTCAGACATTGTTAACTCCTTTATCAAACAATGACTATGCCTCCAGGGGTGCATAGCGGTGCGAGATATAGGCCGTATATCACCAAAACACAAGCGTTTTAGGTCATCTGGACATGATTCAGTGGATGATTAAAAAACAGCTTTGGATTTTACAAATGGAATTTGAGAAAAACCGCAATTAGAACCCTGCCCAATTAGAACAAAGTCGAGACTGACCGTTCTTCATTGATCCGCAGGATCGCTTCGCCAAGCAAAGGTGCCACTGAAATATGCCGTACATTGCGGGCAACCCGCACAGCTTCGGTAGCCGGAATGGAATCGGTTGTCACCAGCGAACTGAGCGGTGATGCTGCCACGCGGCTGACCGCGCCGCCGGATAAAACGCCATGCGTTACATAGGCATCGACGCTCAACGCGCCGTCATTCATCAAGGCCACCGCCGCGTTACATAACGTACCACCCGAATCGACAATATCATCAACCATGATGCAATGGCGCTTGTTCACGTCACCGATGATATTCATGACTTCGGATACACCGGCTTTTGGGCGGCGTTTGTCAATAATGGCCAGATCGGCATCAAGCCGTCTGGCTAGCGACCGCGCCCGTACCACACCGCCAACATCTGGCGATACGATCATCAATTTCGAGGCGTCATAGCGCTGCTTGATATCGTCGATGAAAACCGGTGCGGCGAACAGATTATCGGTGGGAATATCGAAAAAGCCCTGTATCTGGCCAGCATGCAGATCGATCGTCAGCACGCGATCGGCACCCGCCGAGGTAATCAGATTGGCCAGCAATTTTGCCGAAATCGGCGTGCGCGGGCCGGATTTACGATCCTGACGTGCATAACCATAATAGGGAATTACAGCTGTGATCCGGCGGGCTGATCCACGCCGTAACGCATCAAGTGCGACCAGCAATTCCATGACATTGTCATTCGCCGGAAAGCATGTTGACTGGATAACAAAAACATCTTCGCCGCGCACATTCTCGGCAATCTCGACAAACACTTCCATATCGGCAAAGCGCTTTACGTCGGCGCGGGTGAGCGGAACATCAAGGTAGGCAGCAATGGCTTCCGCAAGTGGACGGTTACTATTGCAAGATAAAATCTTCATGCGTCAAAACCTTTGGCGGTTTCCGCGGTGATGATCCCGCGCTAGATGCATGTTATTAGCAATCGCGTGGCGAACCGACAAGGTAGTTTTCACCTTTTCTTTACACTTTTATTACAATGAGGCCGCTACATAAAGCAGCTGGCCAGTAATGAAAGAAACAGTAACCCAAGGAAAATATACAGATGCGGCATTTTACGCCTCTTGCATGTCGTTTGAAAATGGGCGCAAAGCAATCACCGAAATAAGACGGCCTGAGTCGCTATCACCCGCATGTGTCGCAAATCGATGTGAAAAGAAAGCATCTGATTCGCCATAGGTATCGCGCTGGCAATCATGCACCGCGCCGATTCCGGCTTTTACCAGCCGCATGGTGACATAGCCAGCAAGGTCAAAGCGGTATTTGCCGATTTCACGATCCGCCGTAAAACAGGCCTCGGCGGCTGGTGTGTTGGCCAGCACCTCGTCGCGTAGATCCTCACCAACCTGATAGCTTGGCTGGCGAATACAGGGGCCAATCACGGCGGTTATATCTGTGCTGGTGGCACCGGCTTTACACATTTGCTTGATGGTCGCTTCCAGCACACCATCACACGCCCCACGCCAGCCTGCGTGCGCCGCACCTATGATACCGGCCTTGCGGTCTGCAAACAGAACAGGCGTGCAATCAGCCGTCAGGATTGCCAACCCATGTCCCATGGCGGTTGTAACATATGCATCGGCATCGGGGCGCAGGCCGGCATCCTGACCCGACGCGACAAATACGGCATCAGCAGAATGGAACTGCCGAAGCCCATATAATCTCTCACGGTCAAGCCCAAGGCTTGTTGCCACCCGATATCTGTTTTCGTAAATATTAGCGTGGGCATCCAGTGATCCATAGCCGCAATTCAGACTGTCATAATAGCCTGAACTGACGCCGCCATTGCGTGTGAAAAAGC
>JBMZPN010000176.1:0-3505 GCA_049620845.1 Puniceispirillum sp. (SeqCode) | reverse complement strand
GCGGCGTTTAGCAATATTGCCACCGGCTTTGTCATGGCTGGCTATTATGTCGGCATTTTCTTTGGATCTATTCTGGTGCCACGCATTCTGGCGAATGTGGGTCATGTTCGCGTTTTTGGTGCGATGTCGGCGATCGCTTCATCGGCAATTCTGATTCATGCCGCCTTTGTCGATCCGGTTCTATGGGCGGTTATGCGCATCCTGACCGGTTTCAGCTTTGCCGGCATGTATATTGTCTGCGAAAGCTGGCTTAATGACAAAGCAACGAATGAAACACGCGGTCAGCTATTATCAATCTACATGATTATCAATATGGGCGGCATGAGCCTTGGCCAGGTCATGATTTCATTTGGCAAGGATGGCGGCTATGGCTTGTTTTTACTGGCATCGGTGATGGTGTCGATGGCGGTGGTGCCTATTCTGATTACCGTTGGTAAAGCGCCCGAATTTGATACGCCCGAACGGCTGGGCTTTCGCCGCCTGTACCAGATTTCGCCATTGGCCGTGGTCGGCATGGCACTTACTGGTGCTGCAACCGCGATGATCTTTGGCATGGGACCTATCTATGGCCGTGCTATCGGCATGACCAATACCGAAGTCGGCTATTTCATGGCGGCGGTCACGCTAGGCACGCTGATTCTTCAATATCCGGTCGGGCGGCTGTCAGATCGATTTGACCGCCGTATTGTCATCCTTGGCGTTGCTATTGTGTCGGGGCTAAGCGTGCTGATCGCAACCTTGCTCAATGCCAATGATCTGGCTGTGCTACTGATATGTATGCTGATTTTCGGCGGCACCAATTTTCCGCTCTACTCGCTTTGTATCGCGCATGCCAATGACTATCTGACCCCGCGCCAGATGGTGGCGATGGCGTCTGGCCTGATTATGATTAACGGCGCGGGCGCGGTGATCGGGGCGCCTATTGCCGCCATGTTCATCGAATATCTTGGCACGATCAGCTTCATGCCGACGATTGCCGCATCACAATTCCTGCTGGCCTTGTTTGTTCTGGTGCGTATGCGGAGCCGTTCAGCCGTTCCCGCCGCCGCGCAGGGGCCGTATGTGGCTATACCTGATTCATCAAGCGGTGTTGCCGCCAGCCTGAATCCGGAAGCCGAATGGGTGAGTAGTGACAAGGATGGTTTCAGCGATGACGACCCGTTGAAGGATAACCCCTATATCAACTAGCCCCTATGCAGAGTGCGTTTTTGATCATTCATGTTCAGGGGTTTTGAGTATTATTTAACTCAAAACCATTAGCGCATATTGGTAAATGATATTAGTTTACCATAATGAACAGAATTTCAGGCCTTTGCGCATTTATAGTGATGATCTGCGGTGCCGGATTATCAATCACCACTGCCAGCATGGCAGCCGATGACCCTTTTGAAATCGGCGGTAAAGTGACCGTCACGCGCATTAGCGATGGCGACTCGTTGCGCAGTGGTTCATTGCGTATTCGTCTGTTTGGTATTGATGCGCCCGAAATCAAACAGGTTTGCCATTACGAATCCAGCCTTAAATGGCCATGCGGTGTGGATGCGCGTGATCGCCTGACCGAATTGGTGAAAACCGCCGCATATCTGGATTGCAAGCTTCGCGATACGGATCGTTATGGGCGGCTTGTCATGCAATGTTTTGCCAATGAAAAAGACATTGGCCGGACGCTTGTCGAAGAAGGTATGGCGGTTGCCTATGAACGTTATGCGCGTGATTACATCGCTGTTCAGGCACAGGCACGCGACGCTGGCCGTGGTATGTGGGCAGGCACTTTCGATATGCCCGAAGACTGGCGCAAGGCGAACTGATACAGCGGAAAACACGCATGCGCGTATCATTATCTATATTTTGTGGCCTTGACCAGTAAGCTAAATTCAGGTCATTGTGCACATTCACAACTGCGAACAACTGTTAAACGAATAGGTTAATATCATGTCAGACGATGAACGTATCACCATCATCGCCGAAACTTTTGAAGCCGCCGCGCTTGAATTTCATCGCCGCAAACTAGCCTCGCAGGGATTTCGTATGGCAGGGCCTATTTCAACCCAGCGTTTTGAATTTATGCGCGGTGCCGAACGCGAGCTTCTGTTTGACGGCCAGCCAATGTTTGCGGTGACATTTTCAAAAGGTGACTAGGCCTCTGGCACCTGCCAGCTAGCCTCTATTGCATTTACAGCAAGCCAAGCTCGCGCAACTCGGCAACCATCGCTGGCGGCATTTCCTCACCATCTTCCTGACTGACCAGAACGTCATGCGGGGCATCCTTGGCTTCGAGATAGCGCCAGCCCTGAAAAATGCGCATCCGCGTTGGCTCGACCTTGACCAGACCGGGCGCCAGCACAATGCCACATGCGGGGCGACCATCGGCTCTGGTCACTTCACGCAGTTCGATGATCGGCTGGCGTGCGCACATAACCCCCTTGATGATCCAGTAAATAGAGCCACCAGCCAGAATGTCTTCGGCGCGGCGCGGCCTATTGCGTGTCACATGCATAAGCGGCATATTTGCCGCGACCCGGCTATTCTGCCATTCCTGTAAAGCCTCGAAAGAGGCTGAACCAACTGACAGTTTTTTCAAATGCACAGGCATTACGGACAGACTTTCTCAAAACAATAATATACTGGCAGTGTCACCGCCTAAGAATAATCTAGATAAGATAAAGCGCGGCGAGACCAAGGAAAACAAAAAACCCGACAACATCGGTAATTGTCGTAATAAAAACGCTAGATGCTACCGCCGGATCGACGCCGAGGCGCAATAATCCTAGCGGTACGATCGTCCCGCTTAGGCCAGCCACAACCAGATTGGCAAACATGGCCACCGCCATGACGATGGCAATGTCCGTATTGCCAAACCATAAAAATGACAAGCCCGACGCCAGACCCGCAAAAATAAGACCATTGAGAAAGGAAACCAGCAATTCCCGCCGCACGAATGCCCATGCCGCCATATTGTCAAGCTGGCGCAATGCAATCGCGCGCACGGCAACGGTGACCGTCTGGGTGCCGGCATTACCCCCCATCGAGGCCACAATCGGCATCAGCACGGCAAGCGCGACAAGCTGTTCGATGGTCGCGTCAAACAGGCCGATAACCATTGATGCAATCACCGCGGTAATCAGATTAATCACCAGCCAGCCTGTGCGCCCCTGCATCGTCTCACGCAGGCTAGAGCGCAGGCTCGCCTCGCCAACTCCGGCCAAGGCCATCAAATCTTCTTCGGCTTCTTCATCGATCACATCGATCACATCGTCAATCGTGACCATGCCGATCAGGCGGTCATCTTCATCGACAACACCGGCGCTGACCATGCCATAATGACGGAATAATGACGCGACTTCCTCCTGATCCATAGACACAGGAATGAGCCGAAAATCAGCATCCATGATTTCCGACATGCGGCGCGGGCGCTGGGTACATAGCAAGGTACTAAGGCGCACCTGACCCAGCACATGACGCGTCGGGTCAATGACAAAAATAAGATAGAAGTCGCCAGCATCAT
>JBMZPN010000175.1:0-3539 GCA_049620845.1 Puniceispirillum sp. (SeqCode) | reverse complement strand
GCAATATGAAGCCCTGCAGGCATTATGGGAAAATTATCGTACACGCGGCCTGGTTGTGATCGGCGTGCCAAGTAATGATTTTGGCGGGCAGGAGCCAGGCGCGGATGCCCAGATCAAGCAATTCTGTAGCATCAATTACGGTATTGATTTTCCCATGACCGAAAAGGTTGCCGTAAACGGATCGGATATGCATCCCTATTATAAATGGGCGCGCGAAGCTGGCGGACGGCTGGCCATGCCGCGCTGGAATTTCTACAAGCATCTGATCGATACAGAAGGAAATTTTGTCACCTGGTTTGCCTCGACGACGGCGCCAGACTCATCCAAGATACGTCAGGCTATCGAAAAGCTCCTACCGAATTAGGCAATCGCGCCTATCAGATGTTTAGTCATTGGCTCGGAATTTATCTTTCCTCTGCATGGCTGCGGTTCTACACTGATACTTTCTATTTTTAATGTCCGGAGTCTGTCATGTCGTTGATCCTTCACCATTACCCGCAATCGCCAGTTGCGCACAAAACGCGCATGGCATTGGGCATTGCAGGTGCCACATGGCAAAGTGTCGAAATTCCAAGGATTCCGCCAAAACCCTTGCTGATGCCGCTTACCGCTGGCTATCGCCGGACACCAGTTCTGCAAATTGGGGCTGATATCTATTGTGACAGCCAGAATATAGTCCGTGCTCTTGAAGAATATGGCTGTCCCAACAGCCTGTTTCCGGATGGTGTTACAGGCCGTTCGATGATGATGGCCTCCTGGTCTGAAAGCACGCTTTTTGATCTGGCTGTGCGGGTGGTCATCACCAATGCGCTGGATACGGCGCCTGCCGACTTTATCGCTGATCGTGGCGCGCTTTATTTTGAAAAAGACTGGTCGCCAGAAACCTTGCGCGCAGATATGCCGGGCGTCTTATTGCGTTTGCAGGCAGGATTGGCATGGGCTGAATTTCAGCTTGTTGCCAGTGATGGCGTGTTTTTGAATGGTGACACGCCATGCTATGCCGATGCGGCTATTGGCTATATTGCGTGGTTTCTGCGTGGACGTTGGGATTCTGGCACGGGTTTTCTTGCGCCCTTTGAACAGGTATGCAAGCTCGAATCTGCTCTGGCCGATATCGGTGAGGGCACCAGCAGCGACCTATCGGGCGAAGATGCGCTTGCCATTGCCAAAGCGGCAAATCCGGTGTCGCCAACGGGGGTTTCGGTGCCCTTTACCGCTGGTATGAAACAGGGGCATATGGTTGCCATTCAACCGCATGGCACGAATGCTGACCCGCAGGTAACAGGCAGTTTGCGCTATCTTGATGCAACGCGTGTATCGATCGATCATGACACACCGGAAACCGGTTCGGTGGCGGTGCATTTTCCGGTCGCTGGTTATGATATACGCCCGCTTTAGGCACAAAAATATATCGCTGTCCAATATGCTACGTGATGCAATTTTTGCATCACTACATAGCGTAACTAGCACTTCTGTTTAGCGCCGGTATCACGCATAACAGCTTTGCAAGGAGCGCTCCTCCCTCCAATCCGGTTACTCTCCAGTTTCCATGCGCTTCTTGCGGAATCTCCGTTAACTTCCCCTGGCTGAGCAATCAGTCAGGGGTTTTTTCTATCTGGCCTTGATCATGGTCTTGACCTTGCTTGGGGATCGTTACACAACAGGTAACTCAGCTACGAGGTTACCAATGAAAATTACCATCAAAGACTCGCCATTACATGGGCTGGGCGTTTTCGCTCTAGAGGATATTGCCGCCGGAAGCATAATCGAACGATGCTTCTATCTGGTTATTGATGACGATGATCTGCAAAGCACAAACCGGTTGAATGATTATCTATTTACCAGTCCGGACGATCCGAATGACTATCTATGCGTGATGGGGTGCGGGATGGTCTATAATCATGGTGATCCTGCGAATGCCGAATGGCAGATTGATGATGATGACAACCGCTTTGTCCGCTTTTCGGCGCTTTGTGACATAAAGGCGGGTACTGAAATTCTGCATGATTACGGGGCGGAATATTGGACAACGCGCACCGAGACCTGATGCGCAACCTGATGCCATATATATCATTACGCCATGCCCGAAAGCGAAGCTTTGAAAAATCATTAATTTAGGATAAACAAAATAATGGCAAATAAAGATACGGAGGATCGTGTCATGACAGGTCATATTTTTGATACCTACAAGCAGAATTTCGAACGTGACGGCTATGTCACGATGAAAGACGCGCTGACCCAAAAACAGGTGCAGGATATGAATGCACAATTGCACGAATGGGTTGATGAATCGCGCAATCATGAAACAGCCTATGGGCAAATTGCCGATGGTCGCCCGCGCTTTGATGTGGAACCGTCAAGCCACAGCCATGAAACGCCCGCTTTGCGCCGGATTTCGGCACCTATCGAAGTGTCCGATATTTATCTCGATGTGATGCGTAACAACGCCGCCCTTGATCTGACCGCGCATATTTTCTCGCCCAATATAAAGCTTCATGCCACTAAGATTAATCTGAAGCTGCCCGGTTCGGGCACCGCGGTCAAATATCATCAGGATTTTCCATTTGAGCCCCATTCAAACGACGATGTGATGACGGTGCTGTTTTTTCTTGATGACGTAACCTTGGAAAATGGCCCGCTTGAGGTTGTACCCGGAAGCCATAAAGGCGCAATCCACTCACTTTGGCATGATGGTGTTTTCACGGGTGCTGTTGATGCCGACATTGAAGCCGATGTCCGCAAAGGCGCACTTAAATGCACAGGCAAGGCAGGCGATGCCTGTTTGATGCATTCGCGGCTGTTACATGGATCATTGCCGAATATGACCGATGCGGCGCGTTGCCTATATATCGTGACTTATGTCGCCGAAGATGCCATTGCCCTCGATCGAAACCCTATACCGCATAAATTTGATGGCGAGATTGTACGGGGGCAATATACCGGGCGCGTGCGAAGCACATCATTCGAGATGGAAATGCCCGAATATCCCAAAGAGGCATCTTTCTTTGGTCAGCAGTCGAAAGTCGGATAACAGGCCGGCATCACGCCCAGCCAGCCTCTGTCTCTAGCCACGCTTGGCCAGCCATTCTTCGGTTGAACAGGTGGGATGCGGGCGCAACAGATCCAGCCGCGGCCCTGTCCGGTCAATGACAGGTTCAACCTCGGCTTCGGTTTCGTCCTCATCGGGATTCTGCATATAGCGCCGGTTATTTGGCCGTGCCATATTGTCCCTGACATTCATAGAATTGATCCGCATAACAGAATCTAGAACGACGCGAATCACTTGTATTTTAGATCATGCCTTGGGCGCGCGTGGGCAATACGCTCTTTTGGCATCTACTATGTTGCTTCATCAACCCGGCTACCCTGCCGCTTCATATCATCATTAGCATGAAAATGATTTTGTGCTTTACAAACGCTATGCACATTATTCACTTATGTGATTGGGTCTTTGCGCGTGATAGAGATACAGGTGAAAATTTTGCCAATGGGTGCGTTCAAAGCAACATCTGGCTTTTAGCAAAATGGAAATGCAATGC
>JBMZPN010000174.1:0-3551 GCA_049620845.1 Puniceispirillum sp. (SeqCode) | reverse complement strand
CATGATCATGACGGTGCTGGCTGTCCTGTTTCTAAAAGAACGTCTGGGGACACGCCGGATCATTAGCCTGATTGTCGGGTTTGTGGGGGCGATGATCATTATCCAGCCACAGGGAACGCAATTTACCCTTGCCAGTTATCTGCCGCTTGCCGCCGCCGCTTGCTATGCGGTTTACTCGACACTGACGCGCTATTTGGGGGCGGCAGAGTCAGCCTATACAACATTGATCTATACGGCAGGGTTCGGGGCGATTGTCAGTTCTATCATATTGCCCTTTGTATGGGTGCCGCCCGAAACAGCTTTTGAGGTGTTCTTATTACTGTTGATCCCCATGATTGGCGGTATTGGCCATTTTACGCTTATTCAGGCTTTGCAAATGACCGAAGCCAGCGATCTAGCGCCGATGAATTATCTGACACTGGTCTTTGCCATGATGTGGGGTGCTTTGATCTTTGCCGAAGTCCCGTCACCATCAACAGTGGCAGGTGGTTGCTTGATCGTTGCGTCTGGATTATATCTGCTTCGCCGTTCACGTGGCCGTTCATGATTGATCAGAAAGTGCGTTTCAATGTCAGGTAAACTTGCCTTTCTTTCGATCAAGAAGATTCCGACGCTTTTCTGGAGCGCGCCCAAGCCGCTGACTATCCGCCCGCCCTTAATTTCTTTTGTAATTCTGTGCTTTGGACTAGCCCTGTTCGGCCTTGGCGAGGCGCTGTTGATTGCATCGGGTGCCGGTGTCAGTCCATGGACAGTCTTTGCCGAAGGCGTGACCAATGTGACAGGCTGGAGCATTGGGCTGGCAACCTTCATCATCAGCTTTTGTGTTTTGCTGACATGGCTGCCGCTTCGTCAAATTCCCGGAATTGGGACAATTGCAAATGCGATTATTATTGCCTTGATGCTTGATTTCTCTCTGCCCTATCTGCCCAAACCGGACGGTTTTATGCTGCAATCGCTACAGGCGTTAATCGGTGTGCTGGTAACCGGTCTTGGCGGCGGCATATATATGATTGCCAATCTGGGCCCCGGGCCGCGTGATGGTCTGATGACAGGTTTACAGCAGCTCACCAATTTGCCTATCGCCTGGGTACGAAGTGGTATCGAAATATCGGTTGTAATTATTGGCTGGTATCTGGGGGGCACAGTTGGTCTGGGAACGATGTTATTTGCGTTCTTGATTGGGCCATCGGTAGCCGCAAGTCTGTATGTTTTACAGGCTATGTTCGGCAAGAAAAATTAAATATCAGACAGTGTAGCTTTTGTGATATTCGTTACTTAAGTTGTATTATCTATCTTAGGGCAAAACTCACAACTAAGAGGTAAGTATCAATGGCCAATGACTTGAAAAATAGCCTCACGGTTTATGCGTTAAAGACATGTGACAGTTGCAAAAAGGCAATCAAGGCGTTACGTGCGGGTGGGCATGAAGTGACAGTTGTGGATGTCCGTGCAGATGGTGTTGCCGAGGATCTGCTGGCCAATTGGCTGGCCATGCATGGCGCTGATATCATGATTAATCGTAAATCAACGACATGGCGTAATTTTGACGAGGCAACCAAATCAGGTGATCCACTTGCGTTGCTTCAGACGCACCCGACCCTGATGAAGCGTCCGGTGATCGTTGATGGCGACAATGTATATGTCGGCTGGAGCAAAGACATACAGGCGGTATTTGGCCAGTAATATGTGATGGCGATCATCGCTTTGTCATAACAGACCCCTTATGCAATCTGACGCAAGATAGGGCAACCGATCATTCAAGACTGGAATATGCCCTATGAATGGTGCATATCTAGCTATCCCGATTGAGTCTGTAACTTGAAATTATGTATATCGCAGTAAGGAGTATTCATGGCCAAAACACGCGTTGCGATGGAGCTTGGGTTGGGAACGTCCCTACGTGCTGAGGATTACACAAAGGCCGCTATCCGCGCGCTGAAAGATGCGCTTTGGCATAATTCGCTCACGATGGCTGACGCTTTTGGTTTCTCGCGTGAAAGCATGATTGTCGATATCGAAATTGCGGTGCAAAAGCCCGATGCGGTTGATACGGACGCGGTAAAGGCGGTTTTGCCTTATGGAAAAGGGGCGGTTACGGTCGTGAAAGGTGGACTTGATGTGCCAAAGCCCGATGGTGCTGGTAAAACAGTCATCGCCAATGCTGCCGTATTGGTGTCCTTTGATATGGAACGTCGCCAGCCATCAGCTTCCAAGTCAGGAGCCGGAAAATGAAACGCATCATTTTGGAGATGGGCACGGGAAATGATCTCTATGGCGCGGATTATACCAAAGCCGCATGCCGTGCAGTACAGGACGCGCTTCACCATAGCTCTCTGATCTTGTTCCGCTCGCTAGGGTTCGATCATGCCGACATGGTTGTCAAAGTCACGATCGGTGTTCAAGACCCGGAAAAAGTTGATTGTGCGGTGGTTGCGGCAACTTTGCCACGCGGCCAAGCCGAGGTGACGGCGGTCAAAGGGGGGCAGAATGTGATTGATCCAGATCATGATACTGTGTCGGTGATCGCAACCGCCGCTATCGAGGCCTATCTCGAGATTGACGCGCATGATTGGGTGTTATCCGCACCGCAGGCATAGGTTGATCCAGAATGAAATTGTTCGATTATTTTCTCTATGCCGTCGTTGTCTTTGGCTGGTCGACAAGCTGGTTTCCGCTGAAAATGCAACTTGGTGTCGTGGCACCTGAAATATCAATATTCTGGCGGTTTCTGATCGCCAGTTTTTTGATGTTTCTTATCAGCTTTGCCACCAAACAGACGCTGCGGTTTTCATGGCGAACGCATTTGCGCATCGCCGCGCTTGGCCTATGCCTGTTTTCCTGTAATTTTACGCTGTTCTATTATGCCGGCCTTCATACCACGTCGGGTTTGCTGGCTGTGATGTTTTCATTGGCCTCGCTGATCAACGTGCTGATGGTGGCAGCTCTGACACGTTCGGCACCAAAATCGGCGCATCTTGTTGCGGCACTTGTCGGTTTTGGCGGTGTGTGTCTGCTGTTCTGGCCTGAGCTTCAAATCTCTGAAACAGCCGTTACGACCATCCTGTTGTGCTTCTTGGGTACATTGTTTTTCTGCACAGGTAATATGGTGTCGGCTTCGGCGCAGAAAGCGGGGTTTTCTGTCATCGGCACGGCCAGCTGGGGAATGCTTTACGGTGCATGCTATCTGGGAATTTTTGCGGCATTCCGCGGGCAGGCTTTTATCATCGAGGCAACGCCTGTTTATATAGGCAGTCTGATCTGGCTGGCACTGATCTCGTCGGTTTTCACCTTTAGTGCCTTTTTGATGTTGATTGGCCGTATCGGGGCAGGGCGTACCGGCTATGCAACAGTCATATTTCCAGTTTTTGCCTTGCTGATTTCGACATTTCTGGAATCCTACATATGGACATGGTTCTCGTTTACCGGTCTGGCTCTGGTCGTGCTGGGCAATATCATTATGGTACGTTCACGCGCATAAAGGGTGTTTAGGCCAGAAGCATAGCTGACAGGCAGATGACAGCACCCGCCGTCAAGCCGTGGCGCAGGCGCAT
>JBMZPN010000173.1:0-3561 GCA_049620845.1 Puniceispirillum sp. (SeqCode) | reverse complement strand
GAACACGAAAATCTTTTAGAATACGAACAAGAGAATTTTTTTATGTCATAATTTCATTATGCCATATCATGTTGCGGGCGCATGTCCCGCCATATAAGCCATCAGGAAAACCATCATGCTGGAAAGTTTCATCACCGCTTTTATCGTCTATTTCGTGGTTATCGATCCGGTCGGCAATGCGCCCATTTTTCTGGCAGTGACCCAGCATCTTGACCGTGCCGCCAAAACCCGGACAGCGCTGGAATGTTCGCTGGTGGCGTTTGCTATCATGATGTTCTTTGCGTTGTGCGGCACCTGGATTCTTGGCTATCTCAGCATTTCGATCACCGCTTTTAAAATCGCTGGCGGGATCATTCTGTTGCTGGTTTCGCTGGATATGCTATCGGCCAAACGGCAACAGCGCAAAAAGCAGGGCAGTGACAAGGCCACCGAGACGGCCGAAAATGTGGCGGTCTTTCCGCTGGCCATTCCGCTTCTGGCAGGGCCTGCGGCTATTACATCGGTGATGGTGGTGTCAGCCGACCTTGCGGGCGATGCCGCACAAAGCCTGATCGGCTATGGCGCGCTGGGTGCTGTCATGGGGGCAACGGCGATAATATTGGTGCTGACCGGCCTTGCACAGAATTTTATCGATACACGCATTGCATCGGTTTTTTCGCGGGTCACGGCCATCATTCTGGCGGCGCTTTCGGTGCAATATATTATCGACGGTCTGCTTGAACTTGGCCTCATGGGCACTGCCAGCTAAATTTTCGCAGACAGTTTGCATAACATCCCGTCTATCGGGCTGGAATCGGCCTGTCAAAGCGGGTATGCTGGCTTTGCTTTATTGAGGTACCCATGCAACAGGATATTCTGATTATCGGCGTGTTATTTCCCGCCATCCCCCTGATGATGATTAACTTTGGCAACCGCTATTCGGTGCTCGCCACATTGATCCGCAACCTGCACGATAATGCAGTTCGCGATAACACAACGCCGGATGATGCGGCGCGCTTTTTGCGCCAGATTGCCAGCCTGCGCAAACGCCTGCAACTGATCGGCATTGTCCAGACCTGTGCGGCTACAGCCTTTGTCGCGGCACTTTCGGCAATGATTGCCATTTATCTAAATCATCCATCCTATGGCAGCTGGCTGTTCTTTGTCAGCATCGTCCTGCTGGTCGTGGCCATGTCGCTATTCATGCTGGAAATTCAGATTGCCAACCGTGCGCTTGATGTGCATCTGTCTGATCTTAAAGATCGTCAGGAATGGAAAGCCTATCTTCATCCCCCGCGCAAATCGCGGCGTCGCAAGGCTTCAGCAAAAAAAGCCAAAAAGCCTGATAGTGAAACACCCGAAACTGGCAACTTGCCCATAAACAAATCGCCCTTATAAGCTTCATTTGAAATGTGAAAGCTATTTCAGATCAGATGATGGCGATGCCAACAGGATTATTGACCATCCATAGCGGCAAGCGGTGCGGCTGAAATCCAGCCACCACCAAGCAGATTTTCCGGATCAGCCGCATCATATATCGCTGCCGCCTGCCCCGTAGCTATGCCGAACTGCGGCTCATCTAGCCGTATGATTGCGCAACCATCCGCCCCAACTTCCAGTACCGCCGGCATAGCTGGTGCGGTATTGCGCAAACGTGCCAGCACGGGATAGCCTGATGCGGGTGCGCCGCCACCAGCAACCCAACTCGTCTCACTCAGATGCACCTCATAACAGGCAAGTGCACTTTGCGGCCCGACAATGACACTATGCGTCGCCGCATCAATGCCGACGACATAGAGCGGGCCGTCAGCCTCATCAGCATCCTTGCGGCCACCAATACCAAGACCACGACGTTGGCCAATCGTGTAATCGATCACGCCCTTATGCTGTCCCAGAACGGTGCCATCAATATGCACAATGTCGCCTGCCTCGATCGCACCTGGCCGCAAGCGCCGCACAACATCACCATAACGGCCATTCGGCACAAAGCAGATATCCTGGCTATCAGGCTTTTCGGAAACCGCTAATCCATATTTGCGCGCCAGATCGCGTGTTTCATCCTTGGTCAGCCCACCCAGCGGAAAGCGCAGATAATCCATCTGCTCTGCCGTGGTCGCAAACAGAAAATAGGACTGATCCTTGGACGCATCAACGCCGCGCCGTAACACTGGCCCTTCGGGCGTTTCAAGACGCTGGACATAATGGCCAGTGGCCAGACAATCCGCACCAAGTTCACGCGCGGTTGTCAGCAAATCGGTAAATTTGACTGTCTGGTTACATCGTACGCAGGGGATAGGTGTTTCGCCGCGTAAATAGCTATCAGCAAAATCTTCCATCACCTGATCGCGGAATTTGGATTCATAATCCAGCACATAATGCGGGATGCCCAGCCGCGCTGAAACCGTCCGCGCATCATGAATATCAATGCCGGCACAACAGGCACCCTTGGCCTGAACCGCAACACCATGATCATAAAGCTGCAAGGTAATGCCAATGACCTCATAACCTTCGTCATGCAACATTGCGGCGGTAACAGATGAATCAACACCACCTGACATCGCCACAACCACGCGCGTATCGGCAGGTGCCTTGGCAAAACCAAGTGAATTTTTAGCTGTTGAATGATCTGCTGGCACATCATGAGTCTGCACCGACGCAGTTGCGTCAGCGGCAATCAAATTTTTGCTAGCTGTTTCAGCTACAGACATTGGAATAAACCCTACATATCATCCGGAATTGTCAGGCGAATACCATCAAGTTCAGCCGACATTTTCAACTGGCATCCTAAGCGCGAGGTTTCGGTCAAGCCAAAAGCAAGATCAAGCATGTCCTCTTCATCCTCGCTTGGCCCACCGGTTTTGGCGAACCAATCCGCATCGACAATCACATGGCAGGTTGCACAGGATAAACACCCCCCACAGGTACCTTCGATCCCAAGATTGGCATCACGACCAGCTTCCATCACGGTCACACCATCATTAACGCTGACATTATGTTCGGTGCCATCCGGCTTTACAAAAATGATGTTTGGCATCGCCACCGCCACTCCTATTACTGTTGGTTATGTCGTCGGTCTCGCATATATTACCGAACTCAATATTACCGCTTGTACAACCCGAGAAAGACATCTGCAAGCCTTTCAAAGTCAGATTGTTTTGTTTGCCAGCCACCGGAAATACGCACGGCCTGACCAGCCAGATCCCCTGCCCCCATCGCCGCTAGCACATGACTAGCTTTGACCTTGCCTGAAGAACAGGCTGAGCCAGCGCTGATGGCCACACCGGCAATATCAAGCGCCATGACCATGGTTTCGGCAGACTTGCCCGCAATGGCAACACAGCTGGTATTGCCAACACGTTCTGCCTGCTGGCCAAAAATGCTGACCTCCGGCACATTTTCACGCATCAAAATTTCAAACTGGTTACGTCATTTTGACATCGCCTGATAATGGGCAACGTCACCAAAAGCGGCTGTTGCAGCGGCACCAAAACCGGCAATACCGACAAAATTTTCTGTCCCCGATCGGCGTCCCTGCTCCTGACCACCACCCCGAAGCAGACTGGTCAGCGCATTGCCCGGCTT
>JBMZPN010000172.1:0-3578 GCA_049620845.1 Puniceispirillum sp. (SeqCode) | reverse complement strand
GCCGCAATCAAGCATGCGGGAATAGGGCCAATCGCGCCAGCCAAAACCGTTCGGGCAGGGTGTTAATACACTTTGATTTCGTAACACCGGCAAGCCGTGCGGCCATGTTTGCGCCCATAAATTTCCAGCCGATGTTCGGTAAGCTCAAACCCCATTTCGCTGGCTATTTCCTCGATCAGCTTTTGCAGTTGCTGGCTTTTAAATTCATGGATTTGGCCGGTTTCAACATCCATCAAATGATCGTGTTCCACACGTTTGATTTCAAACCGCGCCTTGCCATCGCCAACATCAAGTTTTTGGATGAGCTGATAATCTTCAAAAATACCCAGAGACCGGTATATTGATGCAATTGATATAGAGCTATCTTTTTCCTTGCACCGTAAATAAATCGTTTCGACATCGGGGTGATCGGCCGCTTCTTCAAGCACCGTTGCCAGCAAATGACGCTGGCTGGTCATTCTGATCCCAGCATGCGTGCATTTTTGTGCAAAAGGCATGTCACCTTTTTTACGTACTTTTTTGCCAGTCATATTTTTAAATACCATTCAGAAACGCTGATTCATTGTTGCATCAAAACATAATTTTGCAAAAATATATTGCAGCTTCATATGATCGGCCTAGGCTAATTGTAAGATTGCCAAATTTATCACCTTGGAGGTGTCGCCATGCTTTCAAAAGAACAGGTCGAATTTTTTAATGCTAACGGTTATTTAGTGGTCGAAGATGCGGTCACGCCCGATCAATTAGATGCGTTAAGGCAAGATTTTGCCGGGTGGGTAGAAGAAAGCCGGGGCCATGATGAAGCGTGGGGAAAAATCATCAACGGCAAGCCTAGATTTGATGTTGAAAAAGGGCATTGTGCTGCCACGCCCGCGTTGCGCCGGGTCAATGCACCGCATGAGGTTTCAGATGCGTATTTTAACGTAATGGCCGATAGCAAGATGACCGATATGGTCGCTGATCTGATTGGCCCTGATGTCAAATTGCATCATACAAAAATAAATTCCAAATTGCCCGGATCGGCAACAGCGGTGAAATGGCATCAGGACTTTCCCTTTACCCCGCATACCAATGATGATCTGATTACAGCGCTTTTAATGGTAGATGAGGTGAATACTGAAAATGGCCCGCTGGAAGTTTGGGCTGATACCCACAACGGAACCATCCACACATTATGGCATGATGGCCAGTTTACTGGCGCGGTGAGTGACGAAATTACCGAACAAGCGTTGCAAAAACGTACCATTTGCACGGGTAAGGCAGGCAGTGTTTGTTTGATGCATACGCGGCTTTTACATGGGTCAGCACCTAATCGGTCTGACGCATCACGGACGCTTTTCATCTGCGTTTATAGTGCCGCTGATGCCATGCCTATTTCACCGTCACCCGTCCCCACCACGCATCAAGGGATGATCGTTCGAGGAGAAGATAAAGGCCTAGTGCGGTCAGTAGATTTTCATATACCCATGCCAAAATTGCCAGATGGTGCGTCTTTCTTTGACCAGCAGCAAAAAGGCTGAGGAAGCATATGAGATTAGATCAAGCGCAAGAAGATCTTTTTTGTGCCATCGCCAATGATGAAAATCGAACACCGCATTCTATGCCTGGTTGGTATTATTCAGATCATCGGCTCTTCGAACTTGAAAAAAACAAAGTCTTTGCTGATGGGTGGGTTTGCGTTGGCCACCAGAGTGAAATTTCCAAAATAGGTCAATATGTAACAGCCACCATCGGTGATGAGCCGATCGTCATACTGCGTGATCGACAAAAGCAAATACGCGCCTTTTCCAATATTTGCCGACATCGCGGCATGACACTTGTCGATGGTAAGGGAAAGGCTAGTCTCCTAACCTGTCCTTATCACGCGTGGAGTTATCAGCTTGATGGCCAGTTGTTCAAAGCACCATACATGGATGCAGTTGAAGGATTTGACCCCACGGTTTGCGCCCTGCCGGAATTTAAACTGGAAGTATGGTTGGGATTTATTTTTGTTAACATCAGTGGTGTGGCAGCGCCGCTGGCCCCGCAATTGGCTGATCTTGAACCATTCTTGAAAAACTATCATGCTGAAGACCGCCACAGTACACAAACGTGGCATGAAGAATGGCAAACCAATTGGAAAGCGCTTGTCGAAAATTTTATGGAAGGTTATCACCTCTCTGTAACCCATGCGACAACGCTCGATTACATAACGCCCACAGAATTATGCGAAAAATTAGCATCTGGAGAGGGGTTTACCGCCTATCGATCTAACTATCGTCCATCTTCACCTCAACGCTTGCCATTTCCAGCCGATCTGACACCGAAAGAACAGCGGTCTTCAGTGCTGGTGAATATTTATCCAAATTTTGTTATTACAGTCGGGCCAAATTGCGCAGTTTTTTTGATTTTATTGCCAGTTCGCGTAGAAAGTGTGGTGATCAAAATGGGCGTGCTCGTTCAAGATGGTTCGGATGATCTGGCGGAAACCAAAGCCTATATTGATCTTGCACATGCGTTTAATGCAGAAGATAAAGCCACTCTTGAGGCCATACAGAAAAACGCCAAAACGAATTTCCGCCCCATAGCGCATCTTGCACCTGAAGCGTTTGAAGGTACGATTTGGGATTTTACGCGCCAAATGGCAAGATTAATGATAAGTAATTAAGCAATACACGTATGCGCGCAAATACCGGTTTTATTTGCGTCAATTTAGCTGGCAAGCAAAATAATATGATTGTTTGACGCCATGACAGATCAACCCACAACCTTGTCATTTTTGCGCGACCTTATCGGGTTTCCGACGGTCAGCCGTGACCCCAATCGGGATCTGATTGATTATTGTGCCAACTATTTACGATCAATCGGTGCCTCAGTTGATATCATAACAGCCGAAGCGGGGCGCAAGGCCAATTTATATGCAACGATTGGCCCACAGGATATGCCGGGCGTGATGCTGTCTGGCCATACAGATGTTGTGCCGGTTGATGGTCAGGCTTGGTCAAAACCGCCATTTGAAGCGGTGGTTGAAGACGGGCGGGTCTATGGGCGGGGAACAGCCGATATGAAGGGGTTTGTCGCATCGGCATTATATTGTGCCAGCAAAGCAGCAGAACGACAGCTAGAAACGCCCTTGCATCTTGCCTTGTCTCATGATGAAGAAATCGGTTGTGTTGGCGTTCATTCATTGATTGATATGCTGGCAGATGCGCCGGTCAAGCCAGCCATGTGTATTGTTGGTGAACCGACATCAATGGCCATTGCAACCGGGCATAAAGGCAAAACCGCTATCGAAGCTACCTGCATTGGCAGCGCCGCCCATTCAGCCCTAGCCCCACAGGCTGTTAATGCGATCCATCTGGCCTGCGACCTGATTTCACAAATCAGACATTTGCAAGATGACATTGCGGTGAATGGCGTACAGGATACGGCCTATGATATTCCCTATACCACTTTACATGCCGGGCTGGTCACGGGGGGGGTTGCGCTGAATATTGTACCCGATCATGCCGTTGTTACATTCGAGATACGTAACCTAACAACAGATAACCCAGACAAGATTCTTGATAGGCTACGTGGTGCCATTGCCCCGGTAATCG
>JBMZPN010000171.1:0-3584 GCA_049620845.1 Puniceispirillum sp. (SeqCode) | reverse complement strand
GTACAAAACTCAGCCTCTATCTTGACGCAGGCACTTATTTGCTGGTTGGCGTTGGTGAAACCATCAAGGCAGGAACTCATGCTGAGACAATCGGTGGAAATTTGTTTACGGCATTGGCAGCGACGCCACAAAAGCGTGGCTGGATACCTCCACATAAGCTTGCTGATGAAGTGGCGGCAGATATCATCTTTGGCGTTGAATTGGCGGCTTATCATTTTGAACAGTATTTTACCGAAACCGACAGTGTTGAGGCGTCAGTCCAGTTAACGGTTTCAAATAAATTTATCACCGCTGATGATCGTGATTTGACTGACCGTCAGGCGCTGGCAAATGGGGTTGCGCTTGCCCGCGATCTGGTTTTTGAGCCAGCTAACAAACTATATCCCGAAGCGTTTGCTGAGCGTTGCGCGTCATTATCCAGCTTGGGACTTGATGTCGAAATTCTTGATGAAGCTGACATGGAGGCGCTCGGAATGGGGGCGCTTCTCGGCGTTGGTCAGGGGTCGCGTCGGGAGTCGCGTATGGTGGTGATGAACTGGCGTGGCGGTAAAGATGAAGCCCCACTGGCACTTGTGGGTAAAGGGGTTACCTTTGACACTGGTGGCATTTCGCTCAAGCCTGCCAAAGGCATGGAAGATATGAAATGGGACATGGGCGGTGCAGCAGCGGTAACAGGAGCTATGGCGGCTATTGCTGGGCGTAAAGTCAAAAGAAATGTTGTTGGTGTAATTGGTCTGGTTGAAAATATGCCAGACGGTAATGCCCAGCGTCCAGGTGATGTGGTCACGGCAATGTCGGGTAAAACGATTGAGGTTATAAATACCGATGCAGAAGGCCGTTTGGTGCTTGCCGATGCATTGCATTATACCGAAACACGGTTTGAGCCAGCCATGATGGTTAATCTGGCAACGCTGACAGGTGCCATAATTGTTTCCTTGGGCAAGGAATATGGAGGGCTATTCAGCAATAGTGACGAACTGGCGGCGCAACTGACGCAGGCAGGCATGGCAACTGAAGAAAAGCTATGGCGGCTACCTATGGGTAAAGCCTATGATAAAATGCTCAAGTCACATATTGCGGACATGAAAAATATTGGTGGCCCCTATGGTGGTTCG
Organism: Puniceispirillum sp. (SeqCode); assembly: GCA_049620845.1. Classification (GTDB taxonomy): domain Bacteria; phylum Pseudomonadota; class Alphaproteobacteria; order Puniceispirillales; family Puniceispirillaceae; genus Puniceispirillum. The sequence goes on along the minus strand of JBMZPN010000171.1, from coordinate 2,469 downwards.
ATTACAGCGGCCTGTTTCCTAGAACGCTTTGTTTCAAAAACCCCGTGGGCGCATCTGGATATTGCTGGCAAAGCATGGTCGGACAAAGCCACAGCAACGGTACCAAAGGGGGGAACGGGTTTTGGTGTTCGATTGCTTAATCGTTTAATTGATAACTGGACAACAGCACATATCACGTCAAATGACGGCTAGATTCTAAGTTTGAAACAGTCAGGATATCGGGTGGTATAGCGTCTTATGAACAGAGTCGATTTTTATCATCTGACCCGAACGGATATGGAAACCGTTCTGTTGATGTTGCTAAAAAAAACACTGGCAGCGGGAAAAAAGGCGCTTATTTTAAGTCCTCAGCCAGCCGCATCGGCGCTTGATACAGACTTGTGGAGCAGAGAACCAGATTCGTGGCTTGCGCATGGGCTTGATGATGCTGAGGGTCAGGATATAGCTAAAATCTGGATATCAACCGATATGGACGCTAATCCAATCAAGGCAGAGTTCGTCTTTTTGCTTCACGGTAGTGTGCCTGAGGATATGAGCCGGTTTGAAAGGGTCTTTAACTTGTTTGATGGCCGTTCCGAGGCGCAGGTACAACATGCGCGTGAGCAATGGAAAAGCTGGGGAGACCTTGCCAATACAGAACGAGGTTACTTTGCCGAAACCGACGATGGAAGATGGGAAAAGAAAGCCTAAATCCAGTTGTCAGATAAATCTGTGAAGTTATGACTTGTGCCAAGCGGTCTGCTCTTGTATTGAAGCCGGATATTCCATAATCGCTGATATCAGAGGATCGCAACATGGCACTCGAAAGAACTTTTTCCATTATCAAACCTGACGCAACACGTCGTAATTTGACAGGCCAGGTTAATGCCCGCCTTGAAGCAGCAGGCCTGCGCATTGTCGCACAAAAGCGCGTTCTTCTTAGTGAGCGCGAAGCCAAAGAATTCTATTCGGTTCACGCTGAACGGCCGTTTTACAACGATCTTGTGTCATTTATGACATCTGGCCCTGTCGTTCTACAGGTTCTTGAAGGCGAAGATGCAATTGCCAAAAACCGCGAGACAATGGGCGCAACTAATCCAGCTGATGCGGCTGAAGGTACTATTCGCAAAGATTTTGCCGAGTCAATCGAGGCTAATTCTGTACACGGGTCTGACAGTCCTGAAAATGCAGCGATTGAAATTGCCTATTTCTTTGCCGGTTCAGAAATCACTGGCTAAGCAGAAAACCAGTTAGATATATAAAATTCCAAAGACAAAGGCGGGTTAAACCCCGCCTTTTGTGTATGATTAGATTGCCTGTTTAAAATTTATCTAGAGCAGAGTAGCTGCCATGGCTATGAGAACAACAATTACCAAGCCAATAACAATCTTTGATGCGGTCATGAAACCGTTATAAACCGCCAGATGCGTCTTGGCTTGCTTGTCAAAATCTGAAGTGTCCATTCTTTTCTCTCCCACTAGAAATCAAAACCTGTTTTTTTTAACTATGTAACTTATGGCTTATGCCATAATAAAAATCAATGCGACATTACGGCCAAATCAATGCCGGCTCAATTTGAACCCTAGTCTCATGGTCAAGGCGGCTAAGCGCTGCTTCACGGTTGCGCCAGTTTACGCCAGAATGCGTGACTTCAAGATCGCCACAGGCAAGGCTATCAAGAACAAATGGATATAAAATATGCTCTAGCACCAAGACGCGTGCGGCCAGTGTTGTAGGATTAACGCCTGGGTCAACGTCTAGTGCCGCTTGCAATATGAGTGGGCCGTCATCAAGGCGTTCTGAAACTATGTGGACGCTAACACCATGCTTTTTTGTGCCATCAGCCAACACGCGCTCATGTGTATTAAGCCCCTTATAGGCTGGCAAAAGCGAGGGGTGAATATTCAGAATGCGGGGTGCGAAACGCGCTACAAATGTGGTGCCCACTATCGCCATATATCCGGCCATGAAAATATAATCAGGGGTGACGTCGTCAAGAGCGGCACACATGGCCAGATCATGGGCATCGCGTGAATCAAAATCAGCGCGATTGACTATTTTGGTGGGTATGCCAAGTGCAGTGGCAGAATCGATACCAGGACATGCTTTATCGGCAGCAACCAGACAGATAGTGCTATGCGACATTGCCTTAACACTATCAGCAAGTGCCTGCATGTTACTGCCACGTCCGGAAATAAGAATGGCGATGCGGGTCATGAAGCTATCTATTTGCCTTGCCAATGGTGGCTATTATTCAATATTACCGCGGATGTTTCTTTGCGTGGACGCAAAGCACCTATGATGGTTGCTTCAGGTTCAATATCGTTACGTAAACTTGCAAGCATCGTTTCGGCTTTATCAGGGCTGACAAAAATAATCAGGCCAATACCACAATTAAACGTACGCGCCATTTCGTGTAATTCCATATTGCCGCCATCGCGAAGCCATCCAAAAACAGGCGGTAAATCATATAGAGCGCAATCAATGTCA
>JBMZPN010000170.1:0-3594 GCA_049620845.1 Puniceispirillum sp. (SeqCode) | reverse complement strand
GAGGCCGCGATGGAAGAGATCATCAGCCCCCTATCTGTCGCGGCTGGCTTTGCACCTGACGGAATCAAGGTGCGTATTGTCATAGCGCCCGAATATAACGCGTTTGTCGCTGGCAGGCGCACGGTTTACATCAATTCGGGGCTGATCCTGAAATCGAAAACCCCGGATGAGGTCATTGGCGTTCTGGCGCACGAGCTTGGCCACATCGTTGCCGGACATGTGCCGCGTCGCGGAGAAGCCGTTGATGATGCAAAAATGGCGTCGGCACTGGCTGCATTGGCGGCGATTGCGCTGGCGGCAGGCACCGGATCGAATGATGCCGCTGTCGGGGTGATGATAGGCGGTCAGGATCGGGCACAGCGCAATTTGCTGGCGTCAGTTCGCCGCGATGAGTCGGTGGCTGATGAATTGGGATTGCGGATTCTTGACGATGCTGGCTTTTCGGCGGTGGGTCTGCGCGACATGATGCAACGTATGGCCAGCCAGCGCGCCTTACCGGAAAGCCGCCAGTCTTCCTATTACACGACACATCCGGGGGCTGAAACACGGCTAGCCACCTATCAGGATCATATCAATCAATCGCCGGTCAGCGACAATATCCTGCCACCACATATAGGCCAGCTGATGGCGCGTACTGCCGCCAAAATGCGCGCCTGGACTGAAAACCCGCAAGATGTGCTGCGCTATCAGGAACCCGATCCGGTCAATACAAGCTATGGCCATGCGATCGCATCCTACCGGCGCGGCGATCTTGGCGTGGCCTTGGAACATATTGACCAGCTGATCAGCAATGCCCCCGATGATGCCTTTTTCCATGAATTTCGCGGCGATATTTTATTATCATCGGGGCGTGCCAGCGACGCTGCCAGCGCCTATGAGACAGCCATCGCCATACGTCCTGACAGCCCGCAAATCCTCTTGAATCTGGGGCGTGCGCTGATTGCAACAAATCAGAAACAGCGACTGGATCGCGCCATTGAAGCCATCGAAATAGCCGCCAGCCACGAGCCAGACTGGGCTTTTGTCCGGCGTCAGCTCGCCATTGCCTATGGCCGTTCTGGGCGTATTTCCTATGCTGATATGAGTCTGGCTGACGAGGCCTTGCTCACTGGCGATAGCAGCCGCGCCGTTCATCTGGCCAAGCGGGTTCTGGCACGCAAGGATATCGACAACACCATCCGAAACCGCGCTAATGATATTTTATTCCGTTATGGTGCCAAAGACCCATGATAGTTGTTCACTTATGTCATCCCTTGCTGTAAGCAGATGCATACCAGCAACCCTACGGCATAATTCTACGCAGGAGCCTTGAATGTCCAAATTCATTCATCTTTTCATAATGGCTGTCATGTCGGTGACCTTTACGGCGCTGACAACTGGCCTGATGCCGCCTGCGCATGCCGATATCAAGGATAGCGACAAGGCCGCGTTTGAAGCCATAATCAAAGACTATATCATGGCGCATCCCCAAGTCGTGCGCGACGCGCTGATGGATCTGGCAAAACGCGAGGATCAGGCGCGTCAGGCACTGGCCATGCAAATTCTGTTTGATGATGCGGGTGATCCGGTCATGGGCAATCCTGATGGCGGTCTGGTGATATATGAATTTTCCGATTATAATTGCGGCTATTGCAAACGCGTTTTCGAGCCGATCCAGCAAATCCTGCGCGACGATGAAGACATCCGCTTTGTGATCAAGGAATTTCCGATCCTCAGCCAGTCATCACTGGTTGCCGCCCAGGCAGGAATCGCCGCCGAAAAACAGGGGAAATTTGCCGATTTCCATATTAACATGATGACCTATCGCGGCAAGGTCACCACCCAGAGCATCATGGACGCCGCCACCGAGGCAGGCATTGACATTGATCAACTAAAAGCCGACATGGCAAGCCCCGCTATCGAGGGTATAATCGCACGGACTCGGCAAGCCGCCGAAGCATTGCAACTGAGCGGAACACCCGCTTTGGTGATTGGCGATACCGTGGTGCGCGGTGCCATTGATATTGACGAATTCCGGCGCTTGATCGCTGCCGAGCGCGCCAAACAGGGCTAGCTACGAATGGCATCTGAACGATATAGGCTAGTGCCGAAAAGCGGAAACGGGAATAAATCTTCGACATGGTTACGGCAGATTATGTTCTAGGGCTTTCCCTATCGGCTCATTTAAGTGTATTGTGACGCTCATGACGACATCGAAACACATTCTGGTCTTAAACGGCCCCAACATAAATATGCTTGGCACGCGTGAACCCGATATTTACGGGCATGTCACGATGGCCGATATTGTAGCGGGTTGTGCTGAACGATGCGCTAAAGCTGGTATGAGCATGGATAGCTTTCATTCAAATTGCGAAGGCGAACTCATCACCACCATTCAGCAGGCATCCGGAACCTATGACTGGATCGTCATCAATGCCGCTGGTCTGACGCATACCTCGGTTGCCTTGCGTGACGCGCTGGCCTTATTTGCTGGCGACGTGATCGAGGTGCATGTTTCGAATATTCATGCCCGCGAGCCTTTCCGGCATGTTTCCCTTATTTCCGCCATTGCAAAAGGTGTTGTTGCCGGATTTGGCGCACAATCCTATTACATGGCTATTAATTTTATCGCTGATACGCTTACGGAGAGCTAAAATGGCATCTGCATCAAAATCAACATCGTCCAAATCCGAAACCAAACTGGTCAAGGAACTGGCTGACATTCTGGATGCATCAGGACTTGCAGAAATCGAATATGAAACCGAAGCTGTATCGATCCGCTTATCACGGGTAACTGGGGCTGCCCCTGTCGCCGCCGTTGCAGCAGCTGCACCAGCACCAGCCGCCGCACCTGCAGCTGCACCAGCCGCCGAAGCGCCGGCCGCCGCACCAGCCAATCCGGCCAGCCATCCTGGCGCTGTCACATCGCCAATGGTCGGCACCGTCTATTCATCACCCGAACCTGATGCGCCTGCCTTTATTTCCGAGGGTGACACTGTCAAAGCTGGCCAGACTTTATTCATTGTCGAGGCCATGAAGGTGATGAACCCGATCACGGCACCAAAAGCTGGAACGGTCACAAATATCCTTGTGCAGAATGCCCAGCCTGTCGAATTTGGTGAAGCCCTAGTTATTATAGAATAAGTATCATGTTCAAAAAAATTCTTATTACCAATCGTGGCGACGTTGCTTTACGCGTATTGCGTGCCTGCAAGGAAATGAACATCCCCAGTGTTATCGTTCATTCGACCGCCGATTCAGACTCAATGCCTGTTCGTCTGGCCGATGAGTCGGTATGTATCGGCCCGCCAAGCAGTGCCGAGTCCTATCTGAACATTCCGGCAATTCTCTCGGCAGCGGCTATTACCGGTGCGGATGCCGTGCATCCGGGCGTCGGCTTTCTGTCGGAAAATGCTGATTTCGCCGAGATTGTGGCAGCGCACGGTCTCACCTTCATCGGACCCGAGCCACGCCATATCCGTGCAATGGGTGACAAGGTCGAAGCCAAGATCACTGCCGAAGCGGCTGGTTTGCCATTGGTGCCAGGCTCGCCAGGTGCGGTTCATACAATCGAAGACGCCCGCAAGGTTGCCGCCGATGTCGGCTATCCACTTT
>JBMZPN010000169.1:0-3603 GCA_049620845.1 Puniceispirillum sp. (SeqCode) | reverse complement strand
AATAATGATTCTGATTGTTGTCGTGGCCATACTTATCTGGCTGGCGTTTCATTACATCGCGCCGCTTTTTGGCGGCTAGCGTCAAAGCAGAGCCTTGGCAATGGCACTATTCCTCGGTTTTCAACGGGTTGGCTTTCAGCGGGTCTTCTCCATATTGATTACGCCCTTCATTACCTTCGGTTACAAGAAACAGGATCATCAAAAGCCAGCCAAGAATCGGAATCAGATAAAGCAATTGTACCCAGCCTGACTTGTTGCTGTCATGAAGTCGTCTTGTGGTGACCGCGATAAAGGGTATCGCCAGACCTATCGTCACGAGTGTTTTGATCCAGCCAGCCCAGCCCCATCCGGGGTGTATATCCCAATGCGCTTCAAACCGGCCTGTGCCATTGTCATAAAAATGGCCTTTGACATGATATCTGTGCATGTCGTCCACGCCGTAATATAGCAGGTCAACAAACATGCCGACCGTTGTCGCAATCACGATCATGCTAAGCACGAAAAGCCAGTATTCTGCGCGCCGCGCACGGCCAGTGAAGCTTGCATATTGATAAAATGGCATTTTAATAAGATGCCATGTCAAAGCCCCATTCTGTTTTTTTGAAACCATCTGTCTGCCCAGTTGTTTAACACTGAAAAAATGTTTGTTTATGGCAATGGCAAAGACCGCTAATGATGAATTTATGGCTTCGTCATGTCCATGAAGCCAATCTTAAAACAATAGAGTTAAGAAAACGTTTATGGCGGTGCTTTTTCGACACATTACGCGGATAATTTCTTCGATTTATTTCAAGGTTCTTAGCGTGTCTGTAGCTTGACCCACTTGATTACTTAAGGCACTTTTCAAAATGTTATAGGCGAAAGGATATAGCTATGGATATCAGGACTGTGAACGATGCAGATCGTGACGCTTGGGAGCGTCTTTATCGTGGTTATGCGGCCTATTACAAGGTTGAGACCAATAGCACCAAATTGGATACATTGTTTTCCTGGCTTTGCGACCCGATGCATGTCTGTGAAGGTCTGGTTGCTGTTGAGTCTGCTCAGCTTGTAGGGCTAGCACATTTTCGTGCTATGCCATCGCCTTTGCGGGGTACCGATGTGGGGTTTCTGGATGATCTGTTTGTTGATCCGGCAAAGCGCGGTAGTGGCGCGGCACGGGCATTGATTCATGCCGTTGATGATATTGCCAGAAAACGTGAATGGGATGTTGTGCGCTGGATAACGCGTGACGATAATTATCGTGCACGTGGTCTGTATGACAAATTATCAACGCGTAGCAACTGGCTGGTTTATGAAATGACCGCCGAAACTACGGGGCGCTAGCATGGAAATAAGTGCATTCGACATTGCTGATACCCAAGCTGTTATAAAGCTTTGGCAGGTATGTGAACTTGTCCGGCCCTGGAATGATCCCCAAAAAGACGTTGACCGTAAAATGACTGACCGGAATGGTGCATTCTGGGTTGGGCGCATTGAGGGTGAAATAATGGCGTCCGTTATGATCGGTTATGACGGGCATCGTGGCTCGATAAACTATCTGGCGATTGATCCGGCTTTTAAAGGGCAGGGACATGGCCGCCAACTGATGCAGGAGGCTGAGGCATTTCTTATTTCGATCGGCTGCCCCAAAGTCAGCTTTTGCGTGCGTCGTGATAACGAACCCGTCGTGCAGTTTTATGACGTTCTTGGTTATAAACCTGACGATGTTTTTTTCTTTGGAAAAAGGCTTATACCTGACGACTGATATCGTGCTTCAGCGTCATGATTAGCAATTTAATCACTGCTTGTTTTGTTTGCTATTTGCGACTGCGATAGCGCTCCTAGATGCTTGAAGCTGACCGTAAAATTGAGTTCATCGACAGTTTTAATGTCTCTGTCCTTGGTAGGGTCATGTTTATAATCAACTGTAACTGTGATGCAATCCTGCACTCCACCGTTCCATATCAAAGTTGCCGTTTTCTCGCCACCTCTTGTATTGCTGACTGAAAAGGTGCCGGAACCATATCCAATTGTTGCGCTGGTTTTTTCCTGTTTAGTTGCGCCATATGACAAATCCCAAATCTGACTTGCCGAGATATTCCAGCCATTGTCAAAACTTCGATTGGCACTCGCCTGTAATTCTTCACGATCATCGCTAGAACTGGCAAAGTAGGCCTTGGTTAATTGGTTGTGATCAAGTGACCAGTTTGTAACACCAACATTACCCGTGATTGTTGTTTTGGACTCATTTAGCGTGAAATCATGTGATGACAGCCGCCCTGACCAAGTGACTTTATAAGCTCCGGGCGGGTCAATAGATGCACTGGCAACATAATCCGAATAGATGTCATCCGAATTGATGCTGAGTCCAGTTGTGCGTTTTGAGGAGAGGCGTCTGCTTATACCAGCAAAGCCAGATATTTCACCAAGTACGGCATCTTGCGTGATTGCTGACAGACCAATATCCATGCGGCTACCGGGCAAAATATAGTCTTTACCCTGATAACGGTTTAAAAGAAACAGATTGGCTTCGTCTATCCGATAATCAGCCGCATCCCGATTAGGAATTTCTTTTGTGTTATCATCACCAGCAACATGAACCAGTTTTGCCTGTGGTTCCATAACAACAACGCGATTCAGAACTGATGTAGCCAATGGTAGTCGGTACCCTATCGCAACAGAGGGGTTAACTGTAGTCAAATTACCAATCTTGGTTGTAGCCGCATTTGGTTTGCTATGCAGATTGTAATAGCTGCCAATTATGTTGGCATCATAGCTGGCGATACCATAAGTCATCGGAAAATCTTCGGTGATTTGCGCAGTGCCACTCCAGCGTGACAGATCATATCCCTGATCATTATCGAGTTGAAACGCCTGAATTTCAGTGCGCATAATCTGATTATTACGAAAACCGGTCTGTACTTCTTCAAAATATATATTTGGAAGTAATGAGGGTTCATTGGCTAGCGCAGATTTTGCTTTAAGGGTTTGAATGTCATTTGCTTCGACCAGATAATAACGATCTGATTTAATTCTTTCAGCCACAATTTCCGATTTCAGCGATGTTGCGTCATCAAAATTATAGCGGCGCATAAATGTGTCCTGGCTAGCCCTGTTTAGACGCGCTTTCAGGCTCCAGTCATTTCCCAATTTGGATGTAAATGTTGCATCAACAGCACCGACAGCCTCGCGATTTTTCTTATAGGTTTCAACCGAAGCGGTGTAGATCGCTGCGTTCAAATCGGAATTATCCCATTTTTGACGGTAACGCGTTTTGATCGCGGTGCCACGATGCTGAAATCTATATGGGGTAAATTCTATGTCACGCGTGTCGTCAATGACATGATAATACGGGATTGAGGCTGTGAAGCCCAAGTCGGAACTAACAGCGAAGCTTGGCGTTAAAAAGCCCGAACGTCGCCGCACTGTCCAATCGGGATGCGCCAGATAGGGAAAATAACCCACGGGAATATTCAGCACATGCATACGAACATTATTGTGGCTGATGGTATTTGTTTTTTCCGATCTTACTGTGGACGTTGTCCGTAAATCCCATATTGGCGTCTCGCCATTTTCAAAATCACATTTGCATGGTGTAAAACGAGCGCTTTTGAAAACCGC
>JBMZPN010000168.1:0-3611 GCA_049620845.1 Puniceispirillum sp. (SeqCode) | reverse complement strand
ATAAGGCTTCTGGTAAAGGCCGAGTGCCTGCAACATACGGGGGCATTCAAACTACGTGGTGCCAGCAATGTGATCTGGTCACTTGATGATGATGTCAAGCATGTGGTCGCCTATTCGAGTGGTAATCATGCGCAGGGCGTTGCCCGCGCCGCCGCCAGCCGCGGTATCAAGGCAACCATCGTGATGCCCGAAGACGCCCCTCTCAACAAGGTCGAGGGAACGCGCGCCTTTGGTGCTGAGATTGTCCATTATGATCGCTATTCAGAAAGCCGCGAAGACATTGGCGAGGCGATTACCAAGGAACATAATGCCGAACTTGTGCGCCCCTATGAGGATGTACGCATTATCGCCGGACAAGGCACTGTCGGGCATGAAATTGCCGCCCAATGCGCCGCCATGAACATCACGCCTGATGCCCTGTTATGCTGTTGTGGCGGTGGCGGCTTAATTGCCGGCACAAGCATTGCCATGAAGGCCGCCTTTCCGGATATTGATATCTGGTCTGCCGAACCGGCCTTTTATGACGATACCAAACGTTCGCTTGATAGCGGTTCCATTCAGACCGCCGATATATCGAAAAAATCGATCTGTGATGCGATCGTAACGCCGCAACCAGGCGAAATGACCTTTGCCATCAACCGTAAAAACCTGACAGGCGGTGCCGTTGTAAGCGACGAGCTGGCATTAGGGGCGATTGCAACAGCGTTCAAGTATCTGAAGCTCGTTATCGAGCCGGGCGGCGCTGTGGCACTGGCGGCCGCGCTGGACAGGCAATATCCAGCTGGCGCCAAGACTGTTATTGCGGTGGCGTCAGGCGGTAATATTGATGACCAGATGTTCGCCCGTGCGCTTGACACCGGCGCGCTGATCTAGCTTCGCATCCGTCCGGCATTGGCATCGAACAAGGGTTCGCGCTGAAGCCTTGCATCAAGCTGCTCATTCAGCAGTTCGATCTGCCAGCCATCACTTTTATCTGCAAGCTCCTTTGGCACATATCCCTGCGCCATAGACACCCCCGATGCATGCGCAAAACCGCCAGAAGTCACCCAGCCGACAACTTTACCAGCATTCGAGATAGGCTCATCACCGATCACATCGGCGTCTTTGGCATCGACCACAAAGCTACATAACCGTAATTTGCCGCCAGACTCACGTTCGGCAATGGCACCAGCCTTACCGATGAAGTCAGCATCTTTGTCATAAGCAACGAAGCGATCAAGACCTGTCTCGACAGCACCATAAATCGGCCTATATTCGCGCCCCCAAGAACCGAAATTCTTTTCCAGCCGCAGGGCATTCAACGCGCGAGCACCAAAAAGTCTGATCTCATGATCTGCACCAGCCAGCATGAACTGATCGAACAGATTGGATAGATATTCAGGCTTGACCCATATTTCATAACCCAGATCACCTGTATAGCTGACCCGGCCAACAATGGCTGGCACCATACCAATATCCATTCTGCGCACCGACATGAATGGCATTGCCGCATGGGAAACATCATCAAATGTGCACGCCTGCAAAACATCACGCGCCTTTGGTCCGGCAAGGGTTAGCCCGACAAGTTCGAGATTATGCGATGTAACCGTCACCGAGCCATCATCTGGCAAATGCGACAGGAACCAGCGCATATGATAGCTTTCGGCAATACCTGACCCAATGATCAAAAAATCGTCATCAGATAAGCTGGCCAATGTAAAATCACCAATAATCTTGCCATCATCTTTTAACATTGGTGCCAAGGTCATGCGGCCAACCGCCGGTACGTTACATGCCAGCATTCGATCAAGCCAAGCATGTGCACCCGCGCCGCTGACGCTATATTTGGCAAATCCCGAAATATCGCCAAGACCAACAGAATCCCGAACCGCCTTTGTCTCAACGCCAATATGATCAAAATCTGTTGACCGGCGCCATGAAAACTCGTCCTTTACACCTTCAGGCGCATACCATAAAGGCACCTCTAATCCGTAACTGGCACCAAATTGCGCCCCTGCAGCCTTTTGCCTGTCATAAATACTGGTGGTCAGCAAGGGACGGCCAGCTTCGAGTTCTTCATTCGGATATCGAATAGAAAAGCGCCGCGAATAATTTTCGCGGACACGCGCATTCGTATAGGCCATATTCGTATAATCACCAAAACGGCTGATATCCATTGCCCAGACATCAAAACCCGGATCGCCATTGACAATCCAGTTTGCCAAAGCCAGCCCGACACCGCCACCCTGACTGAATCCGGCCATGACAGCACAGGCAGACCAGTAATTCGTCATCCCCTTTACCGGCCCAACAAGCGGGTTGCCATCCGGTGCAAAGGTGAAAGGGCCATTAATAATCTGCTTGATGCCTGCGCGCTCAAAAGCGGGAAAATGCCGAAAGCCGACTTCCAGCGATGGCGCAATCCGGTCAATATCAGGTTCGAGTAGCTGATGCCCGAATTCCCACGGTGTTTCGCGCTCTGACCACGGCACACAGGCTTTTTCATAAGTACCCATGAGCATGCCGCCACGTTCCTGCCGCACATAGATTTCACCGTCAAAATCGACAGCATGAATGACTTCAGAGCCTGTTTTGGCGTTTGCTTCGGCCACTTCGGGCATATCTTCGGTCAGAAGATACATATGTTCCATCGCCAGTACGGGTAATTCCAGCCCCACCATACGGCCAACTTCACGCGCCCATAGGCCAGCCGCATTAACAATATGTTCAGCCTTGATTGTGCCCTTATTGGTTTCGACATTCCAAGTGCCGTCTGTTTCCTGAGACAGCGACTCAACCTTTGTGTGGATATAGTATTCAGCACCGTTCTTGCGTGCGGATTTCGCATAAGCATGGGTCACGCCATAGGGGTCGACATGCCCCTCTATGGGATCATACATGGCGCCAACAAACTGATCTGGATCAATAAGCGGTAATAATTCATGTGCCCGCTCCGGTGTGATGATTTCAAGATCATCCATGCCAAGATATTTGCCTTTGGCATAAACGCCCTTTAGCCAGTCAAAGCGTTCTTCGGTAGCGGCGAGCATGACGCCACCAGTCATATGCATGGTTATATCCTGACCAGAAAGATCTTCGATTTCCCTGTATAGCTCAATCGTATATTGCTGAAGCTTGGCAACATTCGGATCACCATTGATCGTATGCATACCGCCTGCCGCATGCCATGTTGATCCGGATGTCAGTTCCGAACGTTCCAGCATAATGACATCCCGACATCCCAATTTGGTCAGATGATAAAGCACCGAAGCCCCAACGACACCACCACCAATGACAACAACTTTTGCCTGAGTTTTCATTTTAATCTTTATTCCTATTATACTGATTTTATGTATTTATCTAAAAGTCTGTTGGTGCGCCACCTTCAGCCTTACGCCTGTTTACAAAATCCAGTAATTCTTCATGCCTGTCTTCAGGCATCGGCGGTGCCTGAAAATTGGCAATGATATCCTTGAATAGTTTATTGGCGCGTTCGGGAGTCTGGATCGCGCCTGCCGCTTCCCATGCTTCGAAATTGCGCCAGTCACTGACAAAGGGTTCGTGAAATGCGCTTTGATAGCGATCCTGCGTATGCTGGATACCAAAATAATGACCGGTTGACCCCACTTCCC
>JBMZPN010000167.1:0-3652 GCA_049620845.1 Puniceispirillum sp. (SeqCode) | reverse complement strand
TTCGGGGGTCAATGGTGGCAATAATCCGGGCAACCGTGCGGCCAGCATCGATTTCCCCGCCCCGGGCGGGCCGATCAGCAACAGATTATGTCCCCCTGTAGCAGCGATTTACAGAACCCGCCGCGCGGTCAGCTGGCCACGCAGATCCGCCATATCCTGATGCTGGGCATCGCTGGTCGCTATTTTTGGGGTTGGCGGCTGCAGAATTTGCTGCCCGCGCACATGATTGAGCAAGGCCAGAATATCCGCCGGTGCCAGAATATCGATATCACCTGCCCATGCCGCCTCGGCACCTGATGCCGCCGGACAGATCAGATTCTGCTGGCGGCTACTGGCAAAAATCGCCGCCGATAACGCCCCCGATACTGGCTGAATCGCGCCATTCAATGATAATTCGCCCAGCACAACACGGTCGGCCACCGCATCCGCAGGTATCACCCCCATGGCAACCAGCAAACCAAGCGCGATTGGCAGATCAAAATGCGCACCCTCTTTCAGCACATCGGCAGGTGCCAGATTGATCGCGATCCGCTTTGGCGGCAAAGACAATCCAATCGATGTAAGTGCCGCACGCACCCGTTCTTTTGACTCGGCAACCGATTTATCGGCTAGCCCAACAATCGCCATCGCTGGCAAACCATTGGCAATATGAACTTGCACATCAACCGCAATCGTATCGATACCGCGAAAGGCAACCGTCTGGATATTTGCATGCATGATTATCGGCATCCATCATCGTGAATGACCACTTTGGATGAGCCAAAAGAGCGCCGCAAGTTGATTAGATTTTCATAATATGCAACCGCCAGATATAGGTCGCATGCTAAGTCGGAAATTATCCCCGCTTTGCCAGCATCGGGCCTGTCGGGGCACCGCCCACCACATGCATATGCAGATGCGGCACTTCCTGATGCCCGTCAGGGCCAACATTCGAAATGATCCGGTAGCCAGTTTTGCTGATTCCGGTTTTTTCGGCAACACGATGGATCGCGGCATTGAAAGCAACTATTTCTGCGGCCGAAGCATTGGCCGCAAAATCGGTATAATCAACATAGCGTCCTTTGGGAATCACCAGCACGTGAACAGGTGCTTGCGGGGCAATATCATGAAAGGACAAGGTATATTCATCCTCATCGCACTTATTACAAGGTATTTCACCGCGCAGGATTTTTGCAAAAATATTATTATCGTCATATGAAGCCATTACATCGCCCGCCTTATGATCTATCACGCCTGCCCATGGTGTTACCAAGCCCATGGGACTACAGGGCTTTGTGATAATAAAAGCCCTTCACATATTCACCCTCGACCTTGGCATAATATTCATTGCTCGCATAGCGTTTGAATCCGCATGCTTCAAATGACTGGATCGCCCGCGTCTGGGTGGCGCGTACATCGAGATTGATCATCGAAAAGCCTTCGGATTTGGCCAGTGCTTCGGCTTCGGCAATCATCTTTTGCGCCAGCCCATGCCCGCGTGCCCAGGGGGCAACAAAGAACGTCGTCAGATTACAGCTGAATGACTGCGCTTCGTTATTACGCGGCGGACGCACAATCTGGCAACAGCCGCCAATCATCTTGTCAAGCCGTGCCGCGATCAGATGCCGTTCGGGGATCATCTGAACCCCGCGCCAGTAATCTTCCATCACCGAACGTGGCGGCGGCGTCAACCAGCCGAAACCACCATCCGATTTGATCGCTTCTTCGGCGGCGTCGCATAATTCGTTAATGTCGCTTGTTGTCAGCTTCGCCACAGTTTCAACTGACAGTTTTGCTACATGATCTTTCAAAATTTCGGGCGTCATTCAGAACATCCTCGACACGGTACCGTTCGGCACAGCTAACTATATAATAGGCAGTATATTGCAAATAAATGTGACAGAATTACGAACATTCCCGAATGAAACAGGCTACATATCCCTGTCGATCTCATCATTTAACGCATGCGCGTAATGTGCGAACCTTTTAGCACAGGAAAATGAAATTGGAATAGCTCTTTATGCTCTCCGGCTGGATTTATCTCAGACGTTTTTCCAGCGCGGTCAGCATATACTGACAATCCGCATCATCCAGCCGCTCGATATGCTGCGCCAGCATATTGGCCAGCATCACCGCATCTGGCGAATGTTTGCGCACATCAATCACGGGTTTCGGATGCGACAGGGTTGCCAGACGTTTTAATTCTTCGGCATCATCCCAGATCAGACCCAGCCATACACATATCTGGTCGACAAGTACCGCCGAGGGCTTGCCGCGTGCGCCATTTTCCAATGCCGAGATATAGGCTTTCGATACACCCAGAAAATCGGCCTGCTGTTGCTGGGTTACCTTCTTGTCAGCCCGCAATTGACGCATTTTTTGGCCAAAGGGTGTCATTTTTGATCACGCTGGCGGCGTAAAAGAACATATAGCGCGCCAGCACCGCCATCACGCGGCTTGGCTTGTGCTATTGCCAGCACCAGATCCGAAAGCGGTGGACGTTTCAGCCAGTCTGGCACCGCATGTCGCAAAACGCCTTCGCCGCGCGCGCCTTTACCCGTAATCACCAGAATACAGCGATAGCCCGACAATCTGGCCTGCCCCAGAAACTGTGTCAGTTTGCGTTGCGCTTGCGCGGCATTGAACCCATGCAGATCAAGACGGGCATCGATTGTCACATCACCACGGAATAGCCGTTTTTGTGTACCGCCATCGATACCGGCTGTTTCGCCGGCGCGCAGATCAACTGGCGATGCTTTTGCCAATGTCTTTGATGATGTCTTTGGCGCCGCAGGGGTTGCCGCAACACCAGCATGGCCTGATTTTGACAGGGCTTTCTGGCGCTTTGATGAAAGCTTGCCCGCCGCCAGCCCGCCCGATTGATGATTCTTATTATAATGATTCGTGCCGCTATAGCGCCGGTTTTGTTGCGTTGCCGGTTTTACCAGCGCCGTCACACGTTGCCACAACACATGGTCTTCATCGTCAGCTAATCTATCGGGTTTGCGTGCACTCATTGCCCATAACCATTAGTCCCATCACTATTAGCTATCTTCATCGGCGGTTTCGGTTTCAACCAGCTTCCAGTTCGGGTCATTCAGCGTCAGATCACGCTCGAACGTCCAGATATCGACAATTTCCTGCGACCCGCTTTCACCTTCGTCAATAATATTGTCATCGGCATCGCGCGCGATACGTGTTTGCACACTATGGAAATGTACCGTGATGGCGGCAACCGAATCGGCGACGGCAATATTCAGAATGCTGGCTTCCTTGATATTTTCCAGTTCAATCGATAGCGATTCCTTATTCGCATTGCGCCTTTGAATCGACTGCGTAAAGCTTTGCAGCAGATCATAGCCCAGCAACCGCTTCAACTGTGCCAGATCGCCTTCGGCATAGGCACGCAGAACCATTTCGAATGCCTGTGTTGCGCCACCCAGAAAGGCCGCTTCGGTAAAATTGCGATCCGCTTTGCGCAACGCATCAAGCCCGTGGCCATTGATTGGTTCGGCTTCGGCTTTCTTGCCTGGGAATGGCACCACGTCGCCATCCTTGCTGTCTATCGGATTTTTCTCTTGGGGCTGATCAAATCCGGTGCGCTGGCCAAGAACCGATTTCAGCCGCAAAACAAGCAAAACGGCAATAACCGCAAAAATGATAATATCGATAT
>JBMZPN010000166.1:0-3789 GCA_049620845.1 Puniceispirillum sp. (SeqCode) | reverse complement strand
GCAATGCTTCGATCAGGAAAAAGGCCAAATGCCCCCCATCCAGAGCCGGAATTGGCAATAAGTTAATCAAACCAAGATTGATTGAAATCACCGCAGTGAGCAAAATAAACGGCACAATCCCCTGATTGAGTACAGTTCCAGAAATCTCAGCGATGCGGACGGGACCACCGACTTCACCTTTTTGGATATTGCCCGTGACAGCACGCCCCAAGCCACGCAAGATCATAATCGACATGTGAAAAGCGTCAGATGTCGCCGCAACTACTGCCGTTGACGGTGCCATGCGCACACGGGCATTAACCGGAACTGACTTAACCCCCAGCACCCCGACTGTTATGTCCAGCTGTTCGCTGAACTGCGCTTTGGGCGTAACGGGCAAAGACAGTTCCTGACCATCACGACGCAGACGAAAATCCAGCTGTTTACCCGGGCTTTCAATTATCAACCCACGCATATCATTGAATTCACGTATTTTAATACCATCAATTTCAAGAATAATATCGCCACTTTGCAACCCAGCTTCGGCGGCAGGCATATCCGGCATTACCTCGCCAATGACAGCAGGCAGCACCTGTTTGCCAACCGTTATGTAGACCACGGCAAATAACAAAATACCAAGAATGAAATTGGCTACAGGTCCGGCGAGGACAATCGCCATGCGCCAGCAAAGCCCCGCACCACCAAAGCTGCCTTTGACATGGGCGCCAGCTTGTCCGGGCGTGCTGGCCGCATCTTCATCGCCACGCATTTTTACAAAGCCACCAAAAGGAATGGCTGCAAAACGCCACCGCGTTCCGTTTTTAGCTGTCCACCCATAGAGTTCAGGGCCAAAACCGATTGAGAAAACCTCGACGATTACACCGGCCTTACGCGCGACCCAGTAATGGCCAAGCTCGTGAAAGAAAACGACAGGCGTTATCAACAGCAAAAAGCCAATAATCAGATCAAAAAATCCAAGATCGCCCATCTTAATTATCCCAAGTTTTCATAGTTGATAACATTATAGTTAATTGTTTTTTTCAACAAGTTCACCAGCTACACGCCGCGCCTCATTATCAATATTTATGACAGCGTCAAGCGTGTTCACATCACCGTCTATATTGGTAGCGAGGCTATCGGCGACAATAGCTGAAATAGCCGAAAAACTGATTTCGCCGTCCAGAAATGACGCCACAGCAACTTCATTAGCAGCGTTTAATATGGCCGGCGCTGTTCCCCCCTGCATCAGGGCATTTTGCGCAAGGGCAAAGCATGGAAAACGATCAGGTTCAATGGCCATAAATTCCAGCTTTCCAAGAGCCACAATATCAAGTGGCTCCGGATTCCAGTTCATCCGATCAGGCATTTTCAAAGCATAGGAAATAGGCACCTGCATATCAGCTGAGGAAAGCTGAGCAATCACCGAGCCGTCGCGAAAGTAGATCATGCCATGAACAGCAGATTGCGGGTGAATAACAGCCTCAATCTGTTCGGCTGGAAGATCGAACAAAAAATGCGCCTCGATAACCTCAAGCCCCTTATTCATCATTGTTGCACTATCAACCGAGATTTTGCGCCCCATTTTCCAATTTGGGTGCGAAACGGCGTCTTCAGGTTTTATGGTTGAAAATTCATCCAAAGGGCGTGTTAAAAAAGGGCCACCCGATGCGGTCAGACAGATTTTATGTATTGATGACACATCTTGACTGGCGCCATTAGCGTCAAGCCGTTCCTGCCACCCCTGCCAGCATTGAAAAATGGCACTATGTTCACTGTCGAGCGGAATAATACGCGCGCCATATTTTTTTGCAGCCTGACTGATCACGTCACCTGCCGACACCAAAGATTCCTTGTTTGCCAAGCCAATTGTCTGGCCTGCTTCAACGGCTTTCATCATAGAGGGCAGACCTGCAAGACCGACAATACCCGCAATGACGATATCAACTTCAATAGCCGCTAATGCCGCACATTCATCATCACCTGAAACGAGCTTTATTGATGAACCTTCCAGACGTTCGGCAAGATGGATATGTTTATCAGTATCAGCAATGCCAACAACATCAGGTTTGAATTCAAGCGCGAGGGCGGCAAGCTTATCGACATTTGATCCGCCAACCAGCGCCTTTACACGAAACATGTCAGGGTTTTGGCGCACTAAAGACAACGTATTATCGCCAATTGAGCCTGTTGCCCCCAGAATGGTGATAACCTTATGTGATGACATGCCTAACCTTTATTAAACAAAAAATACCAATGCGACTGTCGGCAAAGTTAGAAGATATCCGTCAAAGCGATCGAGCACTCCACCATGCCCAGGAATAAGCTGGCCACTATCTTTCACGCCCATCTTCCGTTTTAAACTGGACTCAAACAAGTCGCCAAGCTGAGCCAGACAACCAATCATGCATCCAAACACAAAAGCTATGGCAGGTGATAGCGCAAACATTTCCGCAAGGATCAGATACAGGGTACCAGCCGCCGCAACGCCGCCAACAGCCCCAGAGATTGTTTTATTCGGGCTGATTGAGGGGGCAAGCTTAGGCCCACCTACGCCTCGCCCTACAAAATAAGCCGCTATGTCACAGGCAGCAACCACAGCACAAACAGCCAGCAGCATGATTTGCCCATTATGACTGCTGACAATAACTTGCGCGCTAACACCGCACAAAATGACAAGACCAACAAATACAGCTACAGGAAACGATTTTTGCCACATAAGCAGCATCATGGCGCCAGCGGTCACTGCCAATATTAAGCGGGTATCAATGACCATAAGCCATAATGGCATGCCCACAAAGGCAAACAGCACAATCAGCAAAACAGAAACCGGTGTGTCCAAAGCAACAAGTTTACTGAATTCAAACCCCATAAGTATGAAAGCCAGCCAAACAATCAAAGACGCCATTTTAGCGTCAAGCCATACAAGAGCGATAACAGGAATAAGGGTAGCAAACCCAACAAGGCGCTGTGCCAATGGGGAAAGCGACGATAACGGCATCAAGTGCTGTCGCTTGCGGCAGTGTCGAGGGTTTTGTCATTATCAGAATGATTACCGCCAAAACGACGCTCGCGATTATTAAATTCAGTGACCGCCGCTTCAAGATCAGATGCTCTGAAATCTGGCCAATAGGTCTCGCTAAAATATAATTCAGCGTAGGATAGATCCCATAATAGGAAGTTCGAAATGCGTTTTTCACCACCCGTACGTATAAGCAAGTCAACTGGCGGCAAAGCCGAGGTTTGCAAACGTGACTTCACGAAATCATCATTCACCTGCTTTGGATCAATGACCCCTGCGGCCGCTTCTTCGGCGATCTGACGTGTGGCCTGCGTAATGTCTTGCTGACCACCAAAATCAAGAGCAACTGTCAAGTTAAGACCCGTATTTTCTGCCGTCATGGTTTCGGAATTGTTGATTAGGAGGTGTAAATCTTTAGAGAAGTTGCTTCTACTTCCAATCACACGCAACCGGATATTATTTTGCATCAATTCTTCGATTTCACGCATTAAAAATCTGCGCATTAATGCAAGCAGACCTGAAACTTCGGGTTCAGGACGATTCCAGTTCTGGGCAGAAAAAGCAAATACGGTAAGCCAGCGAATCTGGTTTTCAGAGGCGGCTTTGCAAATATCTTTGAGCGTTTCGGCGCCCTGATTATGCCCGCGAATAATGTCAAGCCCGCGCCCTTTTGCCCAGCGCCGATTGCCGTCCATTATTATTGCTGTGTGATGCGGTATTTTTACCATTCTGAAACTCGTTTATAATTTTCGCATAATTCTAAAGCCCATACCCTTAGCAGGGCTATAACC
>JBMZPN010000165.1:0-3797 GCA_049620845.1 Puniceispirillum sp. (SeqCode) | reverse complement strand
GCCACCCAAAGTCGCCACAATATCGAAATAGCCAATGGCAATCGCCAATGAAGAGTTTTTCGTCAGGTTCAGATAATTACTTGCGATCGGCGGAATGATAAGCGGCAAAGCCTGTGGAATAATAACCAGACGCAACGTCCGGTTTGGTGTAATACCAAGCGCATGCGCCGCTTCCTTCTGCCCTTTATGGATAGCAAGAATACCACCACGCACAATCTCGGCGATAAAGCTGGCGGTGTAATAGGATAATGCGAACCATAATGCGACATATTCAGGGCGCAGAATTAATCCGCCTTTGAAATTGAAACCTTTGAGTTTTGGCACTTCAACACCAATGGCACCGCCAATCATCATGTTGGTCAGAACGGGTAAGGCAATAATCAGACCCACAGATGTCCAGAAAACAGGAAAAATCTGGCCAGTTTTCATTTGACGCTTTTTAGCCCATCTTGCCAGAACAAAGCATCCTGCAACGGCAACCAGAAAGGCTGCGACAACAAACTCGTAACCGTTGTCGAGCGTTGGTGCTGGCGCAAAAATACCGCGATTGGTAAGAAAGAAAACCCCACCAATGGATTCGGCTTTCTTTGGTACAGGCAAAAGATTGATGATGATGCCGTAAATAAAGAAGATATGAAGCAAAACAGGAACGTTTCGCGTAAAGTCGATAAATATTTGGGATAGTTTGCTGACCAGAAAATTATTCGACAAGCGCATCACACCAAGGATGAAACCAAGGATAGTTGCTAGGATTATACCTGTGACAGCAACAAGTAACGTGTTCGACAATCCAACCATGGCGGCGCGGAAATGCGTATCAGTAGGCCCATAATCGATAAATGGCTGGAACGTAATATCATAGCCGGCAGGTACCCAAAGGAAATCCAAGCTTATGTCCTTGCCAATAGCGGCAAGGTTTATCAGCACATTCTGCCCTATTGAAAAAACAAGATAACATATTACCGCAAGGGTGAGTATCTGGATGGCTACAGACCGAACTTCCTGATTGTAAAACAACCGGCGCAGACTGAAATCCGTGGTGCTATTCTGATGCATGCGGTTTTCCAAAATATACTAAATAAATGGTTCTAATAATAAAACACCGCGGGTTGCCCCGCGGTGCGTATTTTGTAACCTGATCCTAGCGGAACGGAGGTGAGTACTGCAGACCACCGTCTGTCCATAGTGCGTTAACACCACGGCCAATACCCAGTGGTGTGTTCACACCGATGTTGCGCTCGAAGATTTCGCCATAGTTACCAACCTGAGCAATGATGTTCTTTGCCCAGTCAGCACTTAGACCAAGCTCAGCACCCTGATTGCCTTCAAGACCCAGGAAACGCTTGATTTCAGGGTTATTGGTTGTGCCACCAATTGTGTTCACGTTGGCCTGTGTAATGCCCAGCTCTTCAGCTGTAATTGTTGCATACAGAACCCAGCGTACAATATCGGCCCACTCGTCGTCACCCTGACGAACTGCTGGTCCAAGCGGCTCTTTTGAGATGATCTCAGGAAGCACCATGTGATCGTCTGGATTTTCCATTGCAGCACGCTGTGAAGACAGAGCAGATGCATCAGTTGTCAGAACGTCACCACGACCAGAATTATAGCACTCACGTGCTTCAGCTGAGTCAGCAACTGGAACAGCTTCGTATGACATGTTGTTTGCACGGAAATAGTCAGCAAGATTTAGCTCAGTTGTTGTACCTGTCTGGATACATACAGATGCACCATCAAGCTCAAGAGCAGAGCTAATGCCCAGTGACTTCTTGGCCATAAAGCCCTGACCGTCATAGTAGTTCACACCCAGGAATGTAAGCTTAACGCCCACATCACGGCTGAAAGTGATTGTTGTGTTACGCCACAGAACGTCAGCCTCACCAGCATTCAATACTGTAAAGCGGTTCTGAGTTGTTGCCGGTACAGGACCGATCTTTTGTGCGTCACCCAGAACAGCAGCAGCTGTGGCACGACAGAAATCTACGTCGAAACCAGTCCAGTTACCTTTGTCATCTGGAAAAGCAAAACCGGCTAGGCCAGTACTGAATACACATTTTACTTCGCCGTTAGACTTTACGTCTTCCAGCGTACCAGCCTGAGCTGTGCTAACAAGTGCAGCAGCAGCAAGACCAGCAAATGCAAAATAAACCTTTTTCATGAGTTTGTTCCCTGCTTAGTTTTTTGTTTGTTTAAAGCCGTGATGAAATAACTTTCACCAGCAACTAATCGGAATAGTACTCAATCAACACTGGTAAAGAAAGTGTAAAGTCATAATTCTGTAATGGTTTGCAAAATAAACGATTTCATACGGTCTTAACTTGTTTCTGAGCTTGATTTAGGGGCAATTCATAATAATAGATTTTTTTCGGATTCTACAAAAATTCTTCATGTTGGTGACCGGCTCGTCATGATTCTTTAGCTCTAGACAGACTGCAACAGCCAAACAAACCTTTTGCTTGCGTCAAAATTATGACTAGCTTGGATCAAGTCAAACCTGATCCCAACATAATAAACATCTTGGGATCAGGCTTTTTACAAAGGTTATTTTAATTTTATGAATCTATCGCCCGTGTTTCTAACATCATGTGAATAGGGAGAAAAAGATGAGCGAAAATGCATTTCTTAGATCCATTGAGGAAAATTTTACAAAGGCAGCATCTTTTCTGGATTTAGATGATGGGCTGGCCAATAAAATTATGGTCACAAATTCCACATATGTTGTCAGATTTGGCGTTCGTTTACGTGGTTCACTGCATACCTTCACAGGATACCGCTCGGTACATTCCGAACATTTCGAGCCGGTGAAAGGTGGCATGCGATTTAACGAGCATGTTTCGCAAGAAGAAATCGAAGCACTGGCATCCTTGATGACGTATAAATGTGCTTTGATGGAAATTCCGTTTGGTGGTTCAAAAGGTGGTTTAATCATTGATCCATCTGAATGGAATGAAACCGAGCTTGAACGCATAACGCGGCGTTTTACCCAGGAACTTGCCAAACGCGACCTTATACATCCGTCGCAGAATGTCCCTGCCCCTGATGTTGGCACAGGCGAACGTGAAATGGCATGGATGGCTGACGAATATAAACGTCTAAATCCCACTGAAATAAATGCATGGGCCTGTGTTACCGGCAAACCGGCTAGCAAGGGTGGCATAGCAGGCCGAACCGAAGCAACCGGACGCGGCGTTCAATATGCTTTGCAGGAGTTTTTCCGCAACAAAATTGATGTCGATAAAACAGGCCTATCTGGCAATTTGAAGAACAAACGCATCATTGTGCAGGGTCTTGGCAATGTTGGATATCATGCCGCTTTGTTTCTAAGCACTGAAGACGGCGCACTGATTACACATGTGCTTGAACGGGGTGGTGCCGTCATCAATGAAAACGGCATCGATATTGCGGCTTTACGCGCACATATTTTGGAAAATGCTACCGTTGAAGGTTTTGACGGCTTCGCGAAAAGCGGCAATGAAATGTTGGAAGCTGATGCTGATATCCTTATTCCCGCGGCAATGGAACTGGTGATTACCGAGGAAAATGCACCCCGCATCAAAACCCCATTAATTATCGAGGCCGCTAACGGGCCAATTTCTGCTGAAGGCGATGCTATTATCCGCGAACGAGGCATTGTCGTTATTCCTGACCTTTATGCAAATGCAGGCGGCGTCACGGTCAGCTATTTTGAATGGATCAAAAACCTGACACGCATACGTTTTGGCCGCCTGCAACGACGGCAAAGCGAAAACCATTTCAATGCCATTATCAGTGGTGTTGAAATGATGACTGGCAAGCCT
>JBMZPN010000164.1:0-3864 GCA_049620845.1 Puniceispirillum sp. (SeqCode) | reverse complement strand
AAAAATACGCACGGTGGGATTGGCCTCGGAAATGGCTTTCAGACGTGGAATCAATTTGTCAGACTCGATCATCGTTTCCTGAAGATATAGTTCGCCATCAGCCTTTATTGACACAACCAGAGGTGCCGCTTCAGCATTGATGCTGCCAGCGCGTGTTTTTGGCAAATCGACTTCTACACCGACAGTCAGCAAAGGCGCTGTCACCATGAAAACAATCAACAGTACCAGCATGACATCAACAAAAGGGGTAACGTTTATTTCACCCATCGGGCGATGCCGCCCACCTCTACCTGATCGCTTTACACTCGCGCCCATCAGCTATCTCCTTCGTCAAGCTGACGCCCAAGTAACGTGCTGAATTCCTGTGCGAATGTCTCAAGACGCGCGCTATGCCGTTCAAGATCGCCAGCAAATTTATTATAGGCTGTGACAGCTGGTATGGCAGCGGCCAGACCCAGTGCGGTCGCAAATAACGCTTCGGCAATACCCGGCGCAACAACAGCAAGCGACGTGTTTTTTGACTCGGCAATCGACTGAAAGGAACTCATGATTCCCCATACCGTGCCAAACAGACCCACAAAAGGTGAAACCGAACCAATCGATGCCAGAAAATTCATCCCGCGTTCAAGCCGTTCCATCTCGCGTGTAATGGTAAAATTCATCGAGCGTTCAATCCGGCTGACCAGCGATGCCCGCAGATCTGTCCGTGAACTGCTGGCAAGACCGCGTGCCGATGCACGCCGCCATTCGCGCATTGCCGCAACAAAAACTCTGGACATGGCGCCTTCCGAGTCTGGGCCGGTCTCATCATATAGCTGATCCAGTGACCCGCCCGCCCAGAACGCATCTTCAAATTGCTGGGCAAATCGGCGTTCGCGGCGCACAGATGACATTTTTTCGAAAATAATTGCCCAGCACCAGATCGAAGCCAGTACAAGCAAAAGCATAACAAATTTAACAAGCGGATCGGCGGCGAGGAACAAACCCCAAGTACTTAGATCCGACGCTGAACTGGTAACGGTTAAATCGGCTGAATTCATTAATTTCCCCTGTTCTCACCTAACAGTGTTATCGATAGTCGTTTGTATTCACTCTAATTGTGGCTAGTTATCACCAACCCTTAAATATCTGTATGTCATGACGTGACTTATAAAGCTGTTCAGCATTGCTATTAAGCTAAAGTCAGCTTGTTTCTGATCGCTTTTGAAATCTTTTCAGGCCTTGTTTTCCGGTTTTCATCAAATGTTACAAAGACTATGTCTACGAAAAGTCGGGCAACAATGTGGCCATTTGCATTATTATTTACAATTTGTTGCAATTTAAATGACGCGGCACCCATTTTTACCAGCTTTGTCTCGACATATAGCAAGCTGCCATATGGTGTTGCTTCCAGATAATCAATGGCGATATGGCGCACAACAAACCCCTGATTATGCTTGGCAAGCAAGGCTGGCTGATCGACGCCAATAAGACATAGATAGGCCGACCGTGCACGCTCGGCAAATGCCAGATATTGTGCATGATAGGTAATGCCACCCGCATCGGTATCTTCATATTGCACGCGCAGACAATAGCCATGCGTATCACCATCAAGCCAGCCATCAAGATGCTGTTTATGTTGTTCGGGAATATTCATCACTCAACGATCATCAAGGCTTTCATCTTCGGCCTGTAGCAAATCAAGCTGTTGTGTCGCCGATGCAGGGGGCGTGATACCAAGATATGACCAGCCACCAGTTGATAGACAACGACCACGCGGCGTGCGCATCAACAGACCTGTCTGCATCAAATAAGGCTCGATAACCTCTTCCAGCACGTCGCGCTGTTCAGACAGAACAGCCGCCAGCGTTTCAACGCCAACAGGTCCACCTGCATAGGATTCTGCCAAACATGACAAGTAACGCCGATCCATTGAGTCAAGGCCAGCCGCATCGACTTCCAAACGATGAAGTGCGGTATCTGCAATCTCGGCTGTTACCCTGTTATGACCTGCAACCGCTGCAATATCCCGCACCCGCCTTAATAACCGGCCAGCAACGCGGGGTGTGCCCCGCGCACGGCCTGCAATCTCGCTAGCGCCATCATCCGCCAGATCAAGACCCAGCTTTATCGCCTGCCGGTGAAGTATCAAAGCCAGTTCATCGCGGGTATAAAATTGCATCCGCATCTGGATGCCAAAGCGATCACGCAACGGCGTTGTCAGCAAACCCGACCGTGTTGTCGCGCCCACAAGGGTAAAGGGAGGCAGGTCAATCCGCACCGACCGCGCCGAAGGCCCCTCGCCGATAATCAGATCAAGCTGAAAATCTTCCATCGCGGGATACAGCACTTCCTCGACTACCGGCGCCAGACGGTGGATTTCATCGATAAACAGAACGTCACGCGGGCGCAGATTTGTCAGCAAGGCCGCCAGATCACCGGCGCGGGCAATGACTGGCCCCGATGTACCGCGAAAACCAACACCAAGCTCTGATGATACAATCTGAGCCAGCGTTGTCTTGCCAAGTCCCGGCGGCCCATGCAGTAAAGTATGATCCATCGCATCGCCACGATCACGCGCCGCATGGATAAAGGTTTCCAGATTCTGCCGACCATTACCCTGACCGATAAATTCACCAAGCGACGTTGGCCGCAACGCATTATCGCCGCGTTCAACTTGATCCGGATTCACAAGGCGTTCTTCGTCATTCATCTAAGCGTTCCTAACCCCCGATTTCACGCAAGGCGCCAGCGATTAATCCGGACAGATCATCTGTTTCACCAGACTGCTGAACACGAAGCAACGCCGCATGTGCCTCGGTTCGTCCATAGCCCAGATTTATCAAAGCTGACAACGCATCCCCCATCACGCTTGCGACAGGCGCGTCTTCACCAGCAGAAGAACCGGACACATTCATCGAAAGACCATCACCAAGCGACGGGAAGCGGCCAATTTTTTCAGCCAGTTCATTCACAACACGCTGGGCAATCTTGGGGCCAACGCCATCTGCGCGGGCGACCATGGCCTTATCACCTGCCATAATGGCGCTGCTAAGATCGGCTGGTGATAATACTGACAGGATCGCCATAGCCGCTTTAGCCCCAACACCTTGAACCGTTATCAATAGCCGGAAAGCGTCACGCTCGGACGCATCATGAAAGCCATAAAGCGTCATGCTGTCCTCGCGCACAATCATTTCGGTCAGAACAGTAACCGCACCATCCTGCGTTGCAAGCTGCCCCTGGGTGCGCCCCGAAATGTGAACAAGATAGCCAACGCCTTGAACATCGATAATGGCATGCGTATCAGCCGTATGAGATAAGATGCCGCGAAGCTGCGCAATCATGGATTACCCTCATTATCCTGTGCGTCACGCGCCAAGGCCGCCGCAATAGCTTGGGACAGACCAGTATCGGCGTCTGCATTACCTGTCGAACCTACACGCACCGAACCCGCTTTGCCAGCATCATTCCCAATAACCTGTCCGGCATCGTTGCTGGCGGCAATAGCAATCGCCAGCGCATCTGCCGCATCGGCATTGGCTGGTATCACCCCTAGCAGTCGCGAAACCATATCCTGAATTTGCCGTTTATCGGCAGCACCTGTGCCGGTGATTGATTTTTTCACAAGGCGCGCCGCCAGTTCATGCACGTCCAGTCCGGCCTGGCCGCAAACCATGATCGCCACACCGCGCGCCATGCCCAGCTTCAGCGCTGATTTGGCTGACTTGGCAACAAAAATTTCTTCAATAGCCGCACATGTTGGTTCATGCGTTGCAATGACGGTTGCAAGGTCATCGGCAATCCGCCCAAGGCGCTGGGCATCGGGTAATGTAGGGGCAGGCTTGCATACACCGTTGGCAACGTGAAGCAGTCGCCCCGCTG
>JBMZPN010000163.1:0-3895 GCA_049620845.1 Puniceispirillum sp. (SeqCode) | reverse complement strand
AACGTGTCAAACGCCTGGCGATTATGGATCAGGATGGCCATAATCACCGCTATCTTACCAATGGACTTGATCTTGTGCTGACGCCGCGGTTCTCGCCAACGGCGAATGAAGTCGCCTATCTGAATTATTTTAATGAAGAACCTAATGTATATCTATTGGATGTCTTCACGGCACGCACGGAACGGCTTGGTTCATTTCCGGGGATGACATTTGCCCCGCGTTTTGGTCCTGATGGTGACAAGCTGATCATGAGCCTTGCCAAAGATGGCCTGACCGACATCTATGAAATGGATATGCGCACGCAATCAATTAGCCAGCTGACTAAATCGGCGTCAATTGACACATCGCCATCATATTCACCAGATGGAAAACGTATTGTTTTCAATTCGGATCGTGGCGGCAGCCAGCAACTTTATGTGATGAATGCAGACGGTAGCAAAGTAAAGCGTGTCAGCTATGGCGATGGCCGTTATGCCACCCCTGTCTGGTCGCCGCGTGGTGATATTATTGCTTTTACCAAAATGACGAATGGCACCTTTTATATTGGCGTCATGAATATTGATGGATCTGGCGAACGGCTTCTGGCACAGGGTTTTCTTGTCGAAGGGCCAACATGGGCGCCAAATGGCCGCGTTTTGATGTATTTTAAGCAACAGCCTTTCAAGGATGACGGTTCGGGTGGTGAAACAGCTCTATACAGGGTTGATATAACCGGCTTTAACGAGCGCCGGATAATCACACCATCGGACGCGTCGGATCCGGCATGGTCGCCATTGCTACGTTGACCTCACATAGCGTGCCAAAACTAGCTTGATAAAAGACAAGATTTCAAAAAATATGCAAAAAATGGTTTTGTTTGGCTTGAAATGAGCCCAAATCGGCGAAATTACATTGCTTTTAGGGCAAAATTAATGTTTGTTAGGGACGTGATATTGTGTAATATCAGCCAATCTAAATTTAAAGGTGGTCTAGAACAAAAAATTTATTTCTATATTGACTGTTAATTGTATTTCTAATTGGTCAAGGTAAACCTTGGTTAGCTATTGTATGGCCTGGTTTTTTTGTATTATATAATATTATTTCGAAATACAGTCTTTACGGAGTCGGTCACCAGCCTCCGATAACAAAAGGCCATACGTAACGAGTAGTGTTAAACTATGAACAACAAAACCGGGCACCGGTAAACAAATCGAGGGCATAAAAATGGTACAACGCCTGATAGCAATTTTTTCTGCAGCTTTTCTTCTAGCAGCTTGTGAAACGGCCTCTACAACATCAAGTGATAGCGCCAGTGACAGTGCGTCATCATCGGCTACAGGCACTTCATCAGCGTCTGCTTCAAGCTCTGACTCAAGCGCAAGTTCTTCAAGCTCTTCAAGTGCTGCGAACGCATTAACTCCTGCTGAGAAGCTGGCAAAAGTTGGTAACACAGTATTCTTTGACTTTGACAGCGCTGCACTCAGCTATGACGCTCAGGTAACTCTGTCTCGTCAGGCTGCGTTCCTGCAACTTAACCCCGAGGCGGTTGTTGTCATTGAAGGGCACTGTGATGAGCGCGGAACACGCGAATATAACCTAGCACTTGGTGATCGTCGCGCCTCTGCGGCTCGTGATTTCCTTCTTGCCAAGGGCATTGATGCTGCACGTATCCGCACTGTATCTTACGGTAAAGAGCGCCCAGCAATGCTTGGTTCTAACGAAGAAGCTTGGGCTAAGAACCGTCGCGCCGCGACCGTGCTTAACTAAGCCGAAACGCTTATTGATTGAATAATGAAAAAGGGGCTCAACAGCCCCTTTTTTGTGCCTAATTTTCGCCTAAAAGTTTCGTTATATTAATGACCTGCTAAGTTTTGAGGCTTCTAAAATGTTTTTACATTCACAATCCATCCGCATCATGAGCCTGTGGTTGTTGCTGGCAACTATGTCGGTTGAAACATCCTTTGCGCAAAGCAGGGGTACCGAAACCAAGGCGTCTACAGCGAGCAGTGATACGACGAGTGCGTTGCTGACGCGGCATCAGCAGCGCATGGATATACTTGAAGCTGGGCTGAAGGAAATCCGCGGCGTGCTGGAGAGCGATCTGCGTGAAATCGGCATGAAAATTCAGCAACTTGATAGTAGTGCGGCGCAGGATGACAGTGCAAAATCTGCTGATATGCAAATGCTCAATGACAAGATGGAACGTCTGACTGACATGATCGCGATGACGAACCGCCGGATGGAACGCACGCTTGAAATAACCTCTGACACGGAATTTCGGCTTTTACGTCTTGAAAAGCGCATGCAAACATTACTGTCGCTTGGTAGTGACAGTCTGGCGAATGCTGTCATCGGTCAGGATACAAATGCCGCCAAGCCGCGTGCTGATGTCTCGATGAATCGAAGTGAAGGGTCGGATGGAACAACCTGGTCGGTTGATGAGAATGCGCTAGCCGACAAAATGAAGGAAAATGAAGGCGCTGATAATAGCTCGGAAACTTTGGGTGTTAATGAATCTGCCGGGCTGTTGGCGCAATCTGAGCCGTCCATTGTTGAAGGTCAGAATACTGAAATTGAAAATCAAGCGGCGCCTGATAATACGGTGGTTGGGCGTGATCCGGATGTCACCGCGCAAGCGCAAAGCACGACAAACACCTTGAACACGCAAGATACTGATGGCACTCAGCCTGTCAGAGGTGAAGAACAGCCAGAAGAAGTTGCCTTGCCTGCAAAGCCGGAGGTTCTGCCGGACTCAAGCCCTGAAGAACAATATCGTTTCGCTCTGGGTCGGGCTTTGCAGAATGATCTGGAAACAGCCGAAGCTGCCTTCGCAGAATTCAAGCAATTCAATAAAGGCCATGAGCGTGAGGCCGATGCCGTTTACTGGCTTGGCAGGGTTCAGTTCATGCGCAAGAAATATGAAAAGGCAGCTATGACGTTTTCTGAATTCAATGGTGATTTTCCCGGTGACGCCCGCCTTGTTGATACAACCATGTGGATTGCTGAATCGGTTTCACATTTTGCCGAACCCGAACAGGCCTGTGCTATCTACGCATCTTTACCGCAGTTGCTTGATGCGCCTCCAGAAGCGTTCTTAAAACAACTCGCAACTCTCAGCGCAACAGCAAAGTGTGACGGGTAGATGATCTTGTGCGGGACTCCAGACTGACGTGCTGGTGCGCCTTGATGCAGAATTCGCCGCCGCCATGTCGGCTTCGGGTCTAAACCAGCATTCTTCTTTTGTTACGGCGCTTTCAGGTGGTGCGGATAGCACGGCTTTATGCTTGTTGATGTCTCGCTTCGCGGCGTCGTCGGGTAAGGCGCATCGCGCAATTATTGTCGATCATGGTATTCGCGCACAGGCTGGGACTGAGGCGGCGCGCGTTGCGGCGCGTATGCAAACATTTGGCATCGATGTGATTGTTGCAAAGGTCACTGATAAGGCACCAGATACGGGTGTTCAGGCATGGGCACGTCGTCAGCGCTTTGACATTATGCTGGCGGATGCGCGCCGCGATCATTCTGCTTTGCTTGTCGGTCATCATGCTGGAGATCAGGCCGAAACGATTGCCATGCGGCTGGGCAAAGGCTCTGGTCTGGCAGGGCTTGCTGGCATGAAACGGACAAGCTGGCGTTCCGGCGTCGCGATTGGACGCCCGATGCTGGCTTGGCCTGCTGAGCGTATGGTTGATATTTGCCGTCAATTTGAATGTGAATTTGAAACTGACCCCAGCAATATGGATCGCCGTTTTGAACGTATCCGGTTGCGTCAATTTATGATGCAGGACAAAGCCTTTGGCGCAAAGCTATGCCGGCTTGGCGAGGCAGCACGAAAAATGCAGGCTACGCTGGATCAAACATTGGCGGCTATCATTGCCAGAGATATTCGTCTTGATGCGGCTGGTTATGCGCGCCT
>JBMZPN010000162.1:0-3967 GCA_049620845.1 Puniceispirillum sp. (SeqCode) | reverse complement strand
CCTTTACCCTGCATATATGCAGGTAACGTAGCGGCAGCATCTTGCGCCAGATTCATAAACACCATGTTGGTTTGTACAGCATCAACATCAACCGATATCTGCGGGATTGTTGCCAGCTGTTCGGCCAGTCGCAAGGCGTTGGCATGATCGTCGGCAAGACGTTCGACATGATTGTCTAGCGCATGAATTCCGGCGGCGGCCAGCAGTCCTGCCTGACGCATCCCGCCACCTACAAGCTTGCGCGCGCGATAGGCACGGCCGATAAGTTCCTTTGATCCGGCAAGCACCGACCCAACAGGCGCGCCAAGCCCCTTTGACAGGCATAATGAGACGCTATCTGCATGTTTGACAATGTCACGCACAGGCACGCCTAGCTTGACCACCGCATTCATCAGCCGCGCACCGTCAAGATGCACCGAAAGACCATGCGCTTTGCCACGCAAGGCCAGCGCATCGATCAACTCAACCGACTGGACATTGCCCGAAACGGTGTTTTCCAAACATAGCAGAGAACTGATCGGGCAATGCGGATCATCAGGTTTGACCGTTCTGTCGATATCATCAACATTCAGTGCCCCTGTATCGTTGGTAGGCATAGGCGCCATCATGATGCCACCAAGCACAGACGCGCCGCCAGCCTCGTCAATAAAGACGTGATAATTTTCACCTGTCAGTATTTCCTGTCCGCGCTGACAATGTGCCAGCATGGCGCATAGGTTGGATTGTGTGCCGCTAGTGACAAACAGCGCCGCTTCCTTGCCCATAAGGGCGGCCACCTTGTCTTGCAGGTCATTGATGTTGGGGTCGTCACCATAGACATCGTCGCCAACATCTGCTTTGGCCATCGCCGCACGCATGGCCGCTGTTGGTCTGGTTACCGTGTCACTACGAAAATCAACAAGCACATCACCTGTTGCCATAGTTGCACCCGAATAAATTCCTGCATTCGCCATTTTAACTTGCCGTCACTCTGAAACAGTCTTCTTTAATGAGCCAATAGTGCCTTTAGGTCAAATGCCGGATCACCAATTTGATCCGGATCGGGCGATATGTTGGCCTCAAGGCATTTCTTGCCAAGCATATATCCGGCCGGATCACGAACAGCTTCGACCGCCAGAAGCTGATTGTCGCGATATGTCCAGACCGACATGCCGCCTTCACGCTTGCCCGGGCGGCTGATATGAAGCAGATCATCTGCGCCGACAGGCACAATACCTGCCGATTGCAATTTGGCATCATATTGATCCGACCAGAACCACGGTGCCTGATCGGCTGGCGGTGGCACATCCAAAAGCCCCGCAACCGCGCGGGCGGCGTTATCCTGGGCATTATGTACCGACTCGATCCGCAGGGCATGACCACGCTGCAAGGCAACGTCACCAATTGCCAGAATATCTGGATTGCTGGTGCGCATCATATGATCAACCAGAATGGCACCATTATCAGCATCTTCGGTTTCGATATGTGCCATCTGGGCAAGTTGGCTATCCGGCGTGACCCCTATGCCAACAACCAGCATATCCGCCGATAATTCACGACCATCGGTCAAGCTGATACCCGCAAAGCCGCCTGCCTTATCATCATTGATGCCAGCAACCGCCACACCCGTATGAATTGACACGCCATGCGCACGATGCAGATCGCCCAACAATGCGGCCACTGTCGGGCTGGCGACACGAGCCAACAAACGATCAGCCGCTTCAATGACATTAACGTCAAGCCCGCGCTTGCGCAAAGACGCGGCCACCTCAAGCCCGATATACCCACCGCCGATGATAATGGCACTTTGGGCTGACTGGGCAGATTGTCTGAGGGCAACAGCATCATCAGGCTGGCGAAGCATGAACACATTGCCCAGCCCCGATGCCGGTGCCAGCGCACGCGGCACAGCACCTGTCGCCAGAACCAATTTATCAAAACCGACAGCTGAACCATCAGCGAGTGTCAGCGTCTTGGCAACGGCATCAATCGCGGTAACATTAGCACCCGATTTCAGCTTCACATCATTGGTCTCATACCAGTCGGCGTTACGCAGCATGAAGGCCGGATTTATGCTATCCTCATCTTCAAGCAAGTAAGCTTTTGATAAGGGCGGGCGTTCCATCGGGGTTCCCGTCTGGCGGTCAATCAACATCAATGACCCAGCAAAGCCATTTGTGCGCATAGCATCAACAAAACTGACCCCGGCGTGACTGGCACCAATGATAACAATATCTGCCTTCATAATTTCATATCACCTTTTACATTGCTGATGCCTAGTCATGGCGAAAATTGAATATGGGTCAAGTCTAATATGATGCCGCGATGTTGTCAGCCTGTTCAAAGGCTACAAATTGATATTGCACCTGATTGCAAATGCAGCCTAGGGTTTGATGATCATATTCATATAAAATGTGCGCCAAGGCAACCAAGCGCACCCCTGATAAAGGATCAAATCATGCAGGATTTTTTTCAAAACTATGTGAACGGGTCATGGATTGATGGCGGTGCTGGACGCCTGCCTGTGAGCAACCCCGGCACGGGTGAACATCTGGCTGATATAGCGCTAGCGGACGCGGCGGATATCGACCGCGCCGTTGCCGCCGCTTTGGCCTGTCACGAAAGCGGCGCTTTATCCGATTTACGGCCAGTCGAACGCAGCCGCATGGTGCGTAAGATGGGGCAATTCATTCTGGACAATACTAACGACATAGCCGAATTGCTGTGCCTTGAGTCAGGAAAGCCTTTCTGGGAAGCTGTTATCGAAGTTGAAGGGACTGCGCGCTATTTCGAATATTACGGTAATCAGGCCGAAACCGTCGAAGGGCGGTCAATCCCGCTGGGGGCAGATTATCTCGATTACACGATCTATGAACCGATTGGCGTCAGCGCCCAGATCATTCCGTGGAATTATCCGATTGAAATGACCGCACGCGGTATCGCGGTGGCGCTGGCAACCGGTAATTCATGCGTTGTAAAGACGCCCGAACTTGATCCCCTATCAGCCACATGGCTGGCACGGGCTGGCGAGGCGGCTGGTCTGCCACGCGGGGCTTTGAACATCCTGTGCGGCTATGGGCATGAAGCCGGTGCCGCTTTGTCTGGCCACCCTGACATCGGAAATGTTGTGTTCACCGGTTCGGTGGCGACAGGCATCAAGGTGGCGGTAGCCGCCGCGCAGAATGTGGTGCCGGCGGTGCTGGAACTTGGCGGGAAATCTGCCGCAATCGTGATGCCGGATGCCGATCTGGATCAGGTAATGGAGTCGATGCGCTGGGGTATTTTCTTTAACGCTGGTCAGGTCTGTTCGGCCATGTCGCGTGTGATCGCACACCCCGATGTGCATGATGACATTGTCGAACGTGCCGTTGGTCTTGCCGATAGTCTGTCGGTTGGCCCGGGCATCGAACGCCGTGAATTTGGTGCGAATATGGGTGCGATGGTGTCTGACGGCCAGCGTGATCGTGCCGAAAGCCTGTGCAAGCACGCTGCCAGCGAGGGCGCGACTATTGCCACAGGCGGGCATCGTTTGAACCAGCCCGGATCATTTCTGGCACCGACCATTATTGCCGATGTCACACCGGATATGCAAATCGCCGGTACCGAGGTCTTTGGTCCGGTTCTGTCAGTCATGAAAGCCGATGACGAAGCCGAAGCTATCAGGATTGCCAACAGCACCGAATTCGGGCTGGTTGGCGGCATTTTCACTAGCGATATAGATGCCGCCCATCGCGCCGCCCGCAAAATCAAAGCCGGACAGATTTTTGTCAATGAATGGTTCGCAGGTGGTGTTGAAACGCCATTTGGCGGTTATGGCAAATCGGGCTATGGACGCGAGAAAGGCCGCGAAGCCCTGTTCAATTATGTGCAGACCAAAAATATCGCCTATCGGACGCCTGGCTAGACATGCCGACCATCGCCTTCAGGGAATTTCGGTTAACAGGATATTCTCAAGTAATAGAGAATCAAGTGGAGTCGGATAATCATA
>JBMZPN010000161.1:0-3992 GCA_049620845.1 Puniceispirillum sp. (SeqCode) | reverse complement strand
GATATAGGGCAACATGGCCAATATCTGTGACGGCGTTGTCCATCCACGCGCCTGTCCTGCTAGCTGCATAATGGTGATACCGCCAAAGATCAGCGCCCCTAAAAAGACGCGCCACGGCAACCAGGATGCAAACACGACCAGAGCCAGTGCAATCCAGCCACGACCCGCGGTCATGCCTTCTGCCCAATGTGGTGTCAGCACCAGTGGCAGATAGGCACCGCCTAATCCTGCCATCATGCCGCCAAACAGCACGGCAATCAATCGAACAAATAATACCGGATAGCCAAGCGCATGCGCGCTATCATGATTATCACCGACAGCGCGCAAAACCAGCCCAGCCCGCGTAGATTTCAGAAACCAGGCGATCAGCGCAACAATAACCACCGCAGAATAGGCCATGATATCATGCGTAAACAATAATGCGCCAAGCACCGGAATATCGGCCAGAACCGGAATCGGCAGTTGCGGCAGGCCTTCGATCGCCTGACCGACCAATGGCGCCCCGACAAGACCTGACAGACCCGTGCCAAAAATCGTCAAAGCCAGCCCTGTTGCCACCTGATTCGTCGCCAGACCAAGCACAAAGATCGCAAAAACAAAAGCGGTTAGCGCGCCAGCCAGACCGCCAGCAAAAATACCTATATAGGCATTGCCCGTGACCATCACCGCGGCAAAAGCCGACACCGCCCCCATCAACATCATGCCCTCAACACCCAGATTGAGCACACCGCTACGTTCGGCAATCAACTCGCCTGAAGCGGCAAAAACAAGCGGTACCGAGGTCAGCAAAATTGTCAGAATCAACTGTTCCATTACGCCTCCTCCTTCGCCGCTTCGGCCTGTCCGCCAAATATAGCTGGCAATGTAACTGCGACATGAAACCGGTTGAATGTCTCGCCAGCCAGTAGCATGAACAGCAATATACCCTTGAATACGCCCGTCACGACCTTGGGCATACCCAGCGCGATCTGCGCCGAGTCACCGCCAAGTTCGGCAAGCGCCACAACCAGTCCGGCAACAATCACCGCCAAAGGATTAAGCCGCGCCAGAAACGCCACAATGATCGCGGTAAAGCCGTAACCAAATGAAATATTCGGCTGTAGCTGCCCTATATTTGCCGACACTTCAATCATACCAGCCAGTCCGGCTGTTGCCCCCGAAACCGCCAGCACGGCAATGGTTGTCATCGCCGGACTAAAACCGGCAAACACGCCTGCCCGCGGGGCATCGCCCATAACCTTGACCTGAAACCCTGCCAATGTGCGCGACAGTACGAACCATGCGGCAACCGACAATAACAACGCCCCCAGCACACCCCAATGCAACTGACCAAGTGTACCAATGCCCGGAATCCTGATCAGGCTAATCAGCGCCGCATCTTCATACATTTTGGTCAGTGGAAATCCGAATGACATCGGGTCACGCCACGGCCCGCGCACAAGCCAGTCAATATAAAGTGCCCCGACATAGGTCAGCATCAAGGACACCAGAATTTCATTCGTATTAAATCGTACTTTCAGCAATGCCGGTATCATCGCCCATAAAAGTCCACCGATCATGGCAGCTATAATCATTGCGGGCATCATCAGATAGGCTGGTAGATCAGGATATGTCAGCGCCACCCAGCCAGAAAACACTGCCCCTAATATCAACTGCCCTTCGGCACCAATATTCCAGACATTGGCGCGATAGCAGAACACCAGACCGCAGGCGATCACAATTAGCGGACAGGCTTTGACAAACAGATCGGCAACCTGATCCGGACGAGAAACC
The DNA here is from genome assembly GCA_049620845.1 of Puniceispirillum sp. (SeqCode). Classification (GTDB taxonomy): domain Bacteria; phylum Pseudomonadota; class Alphaproteobacteria; order Puniceispirillales; family Puniceispirillaceae; genus Puniceispirillum. The sequence continues at coordinate 2,219 of JBMZPN010000161.1, read as the reverse complement.
GGCGCCACAAAAAACTGATACAAGGCCGCACCCGGGCTATATCCAAGAATGGCAAAAATAATCGCGCCAATGATCAGCGTCATGGCAATGGCAAGCACCGGAATGCCCAGCGTCATGGCCAATGAGACGGATTTGCGTGGCGTCAGTGTAATCATGACGCGCTCCTTATGGCTGATTTTTTCGGCGCTGCTTTCTTTGGTGCTGATTTGGATTTTGGCGACGCCGCATCGCTATCCTGTTGCAGACCACCCATCAATAAGCCGACACCTTCGGCTGTCATATCACCTGTATTGGTGGCTTGCGAGAGCCTCCCTTCATGCAACACGCTGATCTTGTGCGAAATGACAAATATTTCTTCCAGATCCTGCGATAGCATAATCACTGCCGAACCGGCGGCGGCCAGATCCAGCATGGCCTTGCGGATAAATACGGCAGCCCCCACATCGACGCCCCATGTGGGTTGTGAAACGATCAGCACTTGTGGCGCCTTGATAATTTCGCGGCCAACGACAAATTTCTGCAAATTACCACCCGACAGCGATGACGCCATCGGGTCATCTTCGGGGGTACGCACATCAAACGAGCCGATGATCTGCGCGGCACGTCGTTGCAGAAAGCTGAAATCGATCATGTTGCTGTTAATCGCACCTTCCAGCGAATGCGCAGTCAGCAGGGCATTTTCCGATAATGTCATGCTGGTAACGGCGGCATGACCATTGCGTTCCTCTGGCACAAAGCCCAGACCAGCAAGCCGCCGCTGGGCGGGGCCAAGCTGCGAGACATCCTTGCCGTCAATTTTTATGATATTGCGTTCACGCGGGCACCATTCGCCCATCAGGCTTGCCATCAATTCATCCTGTCCGTTTCCGGCAATACCGGCAATGCCCAGAATTTCACCACTTTTGGCGGCAATCGAAATATCATGCAGCGCGGTGGCAAACTGGCTATGTTTGGGACGGTTAAGACCATCGACCGTGAAAATGACCTTGCCCTTTGTGCTGGCTTTCTGGCGGGTAACATTCTGAACTTTGGTACCCACCATCATTTCGGCTAGCTGGCGGCTGGATTTGGATTTGGTATCAACCGACCCGACATTCTGCCCGCGCCGTAATACCGTCGCGCGCGAGGTCAGCGCCCTGATTTCGTCAAGCTTATGCGAAATGAACAAAACCGCCATGCCATTATCACGGAACCGGCGCAATACGGTAAAAAGCTGTTCGGTTTCCTGTGGTGTCAGCACCGAGGTGGGTTCATCCATAATCAGCAAGGATGGATCCTGCAAAAGACAGCGCATGATTTCGACACGCTGTTGCTCGCCAACGGACAGATTATGGATACGGGCATAGGGATCAACGCTAATGCCATATTCCTGCGAAATCTGGCGCACTCGGTTGGCCAGATCATCGGTTTGCTCACCCGCAGGCAAGGCCAGCTGGATATTTTCGACAACGGTCAGCGCTTCAAACAGTGAAAAATGCTGAAACACCATGCCGATGCCCATATCACGGGCATGTTGCGGGCCAGCAATCGTCACTGGCTTGCCGCGCCACATGATCCGGCCTTCATCAGGTTGCATCAAACCGTAAATCATTTTCACAAAGGTGGATTTGCCAGCGCCATTTTCACCAAGCAAGGCGTGGATTTCACCCGAACGGATGGTAAAATCAACATGGTCGTTTGCTGTAAAATCACCAAATCTTTTGGTCACTTTTTCAGCTTCCAGCAGCACTGAACCCATATCCGTTTCGCTCGTCATATTCAAGGCTGTCCAACCCCACTAAAGCTTCGTCTGACGTTTTGGAAGAAAAAGCAAACAGTACATAAACCTAATGTCATCATAGGTAAAAAGCAAAGAATATATGAAGACATTCTGGTGATCTAAAAAGGAATACCGGCCTCATCAGTGACAAGGCCGGCATATTTATTTTCAGTACGTCATTATCCGCTATTACTTAAATTCGGGATATGACTCCATGCCAAGTTCTGCATTATCCAGACCAGCGATTTCATCTTCCTCGCTAACCCGCACACCTGTAATCATTTTCAGAACTGTCCACACGATGTATGACACAACAAAGGTGAACACACCGACGATAACGATACTGATAATCTGTGTTCCGAAGCTGGCATCACTGTTTGTCAGTGGCACAGCAAGCGTACCCCAGATACCGGCGATCAAATGCACAGGGATTGCACCCACAACATCGTCAATCTTCAGC
>JBMZPN010000160.1:0-4001 GCA_049620845.1 Puniceispirillum sp. (SeqCode) | reverse complement strand
TACCAGTCAAACATCAGAATACAGGCGATGATGACGGTGGCAAAACCGGCATAATGGACAATCCGCTTGGCGCGTTCCGACAAGTTGCTTTTGCTGATAAAAACCGAGGCAAGATAAAGCGCGCCCACAAGAAGCAGGAACCCAAGGCCGCCGACAAGAACAATATCGATTTTCATGTAACCCTCTGACTTATGTTTATCTATACATATTTAGCAAGGCCGAAAGAGCGGCGCACGTGAAATCGGCCATCATGCCTTGTCGGCATGACATTTGTTGGCGGTGTGGGTTGCGTATAAAGCCAGTTTGGCATGGCGAGGCAGGGCTTTGATGGCATATTCTCGCTGGCTGGCATGGCTGCGATCCTGACAGTTTTCGTGATAGATTAGCGTAAAGGGGCCGCGTCCCTTGGTATATTTTGCCCCAGTTCCGGCCATATGCGCGGCGATTCTGGCATCCAGATCATTGGTGATGCCGGTATAGAGGCTATGATCGGCGCATTCAAGAATATAGACGACCCATTGCATCGAAGGCTTCACCCGGTGGCTTGTTTCGCGTATGCATAGCTTTACGCGAAAAAGGCCGGTCAGGATATGAATTAAATGCGCTTTTCCTATGATGTGGTGATTATCGGTGCTGGTGCCGCCGGATTGATGTGTGCGATTGAGGCGGGCAAACGGGGGCGGCAGGTCATTGTGCTGGATCATGCGCGCAAGATTGCCGAAAAAATCCGTATTTCAGGCGGTGGCCGCTGTAATTTCACCAATCGATATGCCAGTCCGGATGCGTTTCTGTCGCATAATCCGCATTTCATGAAATCAGCGCTTCAGCAATATTCGCAACATGACTTTGTGGCGCTGGTTGAAAAGCATGGCATTGCCTATCACGAAAAGAAGCTAGGCCAGCTATTCTGTGATGAGTCAGCACAGGATATTATCACCATGTTGCTAGATGAATGCGCCGATGCCGGCGTTACGATCAACAGTGAGACCCATATTGATACCGTCGCACATGACGCGGCAGGTGGTTTCAGAGTCAGCACCGATCGCGGTACCTATGATGCAGAATCGCTGGTGATTGCCAGTGGTGGTCTGTCGATACCGAAAATCGGCGCTACCGGCTTTGGCTATGATATTGCGCGGCAATTCGGGCTTGGTATCCGCCAGACAAGTGCCGGTCTGGTGCCTCTGACCTTTGCCGCCGATCTGCTGGCGCGATGCAAGGATATATCGGGTCTGTCAGTCGAAGCCGAGGTACAATGTGGCAAAACACAATTCGCCGAGGGATTGCTATTCACGCATCGGGGCTTGAGCGGACCTTCGATTTTACAGATTTCATCCTATTGGGAAGCGGGGCGGACACTTTCGGTTAATCTGGCACCTGCGCAAGATATGGGTAGCATCATGACCGATAGAAAGCGTAGCAATCCAAAACAGGATGCCCAGACCATTCTGTCCGAATTTATGCCAAGGCGGCTGGCGAGTCTGTTTTGCGCGCTACATGACAGCAATGGAAGGCTGGCCGATATGCCGGACAAAAAGCTGGCCGCATTGGGTATGGCGGTCAATGACTGGCAGATCCTGCCAAATGGCACCGAAGGCTATCGCACCGCCGAGGTCACACTTGGCGGCGTTGACACCGATGATCTGTCATCAAAGACAATGGCCGCGCGCCAGGTTGACGGCCTCTATTTCATCGGTGAGGTCGTCGATGTGACAGGCCATCTTGGCGGTTATAATTTTCAATGGGCCTGGTCGTCCGGCTATGTGGCAGGGCAATATGCCTAGTGATGATCAGGTTAGCTGTTCGAATTTTCCGCTTTTTTCATCATAGCAATATAGCTCGCCGGCGCCGATATCGTTCCATAATCCATGCAATGTCAGCGTACCATTTTCGACACCCTGTTTGACAAAGGGAAAGCCCATCAGATTTTCCAGCGATAACAGGATGCCTTCTAGTTCTAGCGCGGCAATCTGCTTTTCTTCGCTATCCAGATGTTTGACGCGTTCAAAGGCCGGACGCAATAAATCAATCCAGCGGCCAACAAAGCTGGTGCTTTTTTCCAGCTGCGGTGCCTTGCCCGAACACATCTGGTAACAGCCATTCACGCCGCCACATGCCGAATGACCAATAACAATGATATGTGAAACGCCCAGACTTGTGACGGCATATTCAAGTGCGGCTGACGTGCCGTGATTGTCGCCTGTCAGAGAATAGGGCGGCACAAAATTGGCAATGTTGCGGTGGATGAAAAATTCGCCCGGATCAGTGTCGAACAGGGCGGTTGGATTAACGCGGCTGTCACAGCATGAAATGACCATGGCAGGCGGTTTCTGCCCTTCGTCTGCCAGATGTTTGTACAAAGCGTTCTGTTCGGCAAATTTGCTGCTTTTCCATCCCTGAAATTTTTGAATCAAATAGGCAGGCAAGGGCGCAGCTTTTGTCATCTTTTTATCCATGGTTATGCCGGAATATGGTTCGCAATGAGGGGTGTTTTAGCGTCAATGCGCGCAAAAATCTAGATAGCTGTATGACGACTATGAAAGCGCAGTCTCAATATTATAGATGTAGCCGCTACTATTGGTCGAAATCATCCGGATAGCGCTGACCCAGCAGATGAATGACATTATCCAGAAATTTAGCGGCGGCAACAGGTAGCACGCGGCCTTTCAACTGGCCGATATGTAAAATGCCGGGCGGCACATCATCAGTATCGAATGGCCGCGCGACAATGCCCGATGCCGTCTGCGCACCATCCGACGTGATGGCGGGTTCCAGACTGATCGGGATCTGGAATGAAATGGCATGTTCATGAACAAGATAGTTCTGCATGAATTCGAAACTGTCAGACTCGATAATCGTATTCATTGTGATGTTGCGTTTCATCTGGCCAACATCAAGTAGCTGTCGTACCCCGCTTTTGGCGGTGGGCAGAATCGCCGGTACATCAATGCAGTCACGCAGGCGTATTACGTCCTTCTTGGCCAAAGGATGCGATGCCGACATCAGACAATGCACGGTCTGGCGGGCGGTGGCCATGACCTGAAAATCGGTTGTGCGGACAGGGGCAAAGACAAAGGCAAGATCGGCATCAAGCGATAAAAGTGATGCTTCTGCGGCATCGCCATATTGACGCAACATTTCAAACGTTACGGCATTATGCTGGCTTCGGTATTGCGCAACAAGTTCAGGCAGGAAAAACCGAAGCACATCGGCACCACCGGCAATTTTGACATGACCACGGCGGACACCGGTCAAATCCGATATCTGTGATTGAACACGTGCCAGATCGGCAATCTGGTTACGGACATGCTGGACAAATAGTTCACCGGCCGTGTTCAGCCTTACCCCGCTCGATAGCCGTTCAAAAAGCGGCTGTCCGATTTCATCTTCTACCTGCAGGATACGGCGGTTTAATGCGGTCGAGGTAATTGCCAGCTTTTCAGCGGCCTTACGAATCGATTTTTCACGCGCGACAGCATCTATAAAGCGCAAATTGGTCATATGACGCATCTGCTTGTCTCCAGCCTCAATTTAACATCATGCGTTTTGCAAATTAGTTAGTGCTCATTAGCATAGTGATGCAAAAAACGCATCGCCATAATGCAAAATGAGCAGAATTTTTTTTCAACATGATTGGTTAGTAATGCTCATCCGTTCCATTAGGGGCGGGTATCGGGCGAGCGTTCACAATCGAATGTTCCATGATGATTTACAGGAGGGGGCGTCGTGCATTGCAAAGCGCCTGACCTAAGGAAGGATTGAGTATGAAATACATAGTGGCAATTATTCAACCAAGCCGGCTCACGGCAGTGCATGAAGCATTGGTAGCTGTTGGTGTAGAGGGACTGACTTCCAGCGAAGTTCAGGGATATGGACGTCAGAAAGGCAAAAGCGAAGTCTATCGCGGCGCTGAATATACCGTGCATTTCCTGCCCAAGGTAAAGATCGAGCTCGCTGTCGCCGCTGATATGGCAGACAAAGCAGTAGAAGCGATCAAGAGT
>JBMZPN010000159.1:0-4014 GCA_049620845.1 Puniceispirillum sp. (SeqCode) | reverse complement strand
GTGGCGCATAAAGCTGAAACCAAGTCATATCGCCAGCTACTTTACTCACCCGCTCAACCGAGTCACTCGCAACGGTGCTAAGTGCATAGGGGAAACCGTTATGTTTTGCCGTTGCGCCCAAAATCTGTTCAGCACCGGGCCAGATCAGCGATGCCAGTCCGATTGGCGCAACCCCAAAAGGTGCCTGATAGGTTTCACCGAATAACGTTGTGCTAATATCGGCCTCAATACGGCCACGCAAAAATTGAGGTGTCAGCTGAATCGAGTCCAAAAATGCACGGTTGTTATCACGTGCAGCGTCATGACCTGTACCGGCATCCAGATAGGCAAAAACAAATTTAGGAATACGGCGCGACGCGACAGGGCGTAAATCGCTCAACCGTGGATATCGATTCATCAAGTCCATGAAAACCTCTAGAGCAAAAGCTCAGTCATAACGAAAGTCATTCTTTTACCCTTTTATTTTTGGGTTTTCAAATAAGCGATCAGATTTTTGATATCATCGTCTTTCTTCAAACCGGCAAAAGCCATCTTTGTGCCTTTGAGAAATTTTTTGGGCGCTTTCAAATAAGCTGTCAAAGTGGCTTCGTCCCAGACAAGCCCTGATGCAGCCATAGCCTTGGAATATTTATAGCCCTCAATCGAACCGGCTTTGCGGTCAATCACATTAACCAGATGCGGGCCTGTTTTATTCTTTTCTTTATCGGCATAGTGGCACGCCTTACAACGTTTAAAGACTTTTTCACCACTCGCTGCGTCACCTGCCATCGCAGGCGCTGCACCAATTACAAGAGACAAAGCTAATACCATCTTTGAGATGGCTAGATTTTTACGCATCAGAACCGCCTTTAACCAGAGCGTTCATCCGGTTGTACATAATGTTAAATCCGCATGAAAGCATTTAGGCTAGGTAAAGCTATTTGCGCCATGTTTCAACAATCAAAATCTGAACTGCGCCATCATGCCGCTCTCATGAACAGGGCGAATATCTTGCCAAAACCGCAGTTTAGGCATATTTATGCGCATATTATCGATATGGCATCAGTCAGGGGTTTTTAATGATAGCAAAGCGCAGACGGTTGATAATTTTTGTATCATACGCCGCTTTGCTTGGTGTTGTCGTCACGCTGACGCTAACAGCGTTACAGGACAATATCGTATTTTTCTACACACCCTCGGAAATTGCGGCGTCCGATCACAGCCGCAAACAGCAATTGCGACTTGGCGGCATGGTAAAAGATGGCAGCCTTGATATTGAAGGCTTGAACTCAAAATTTATCGTAACTGATGGTCAACAGGACATTTCGGTAAAATATGGTAACGCATTGCCAAGCCTGTTTCGCGAAGGTCAGGGCGTTGTTGCCGAGGGACGCATTATTGACGGGGTTTTCATGGCTGATAATGTGCTAGCCAAACATGATGAAAACTACATGCCCGCTGATGTCGCTGAAAAATTGAAGGAACAGGGTGTCTGGCAAGGTACCGAAACCAAGACTGGTGACACAAAATGATTGCGGAAGCTGGCCATCTATTTCTGATTATCGCCTTTGCACTGTCGATTTTACAAATCTTTGTGCCGGTATATGGCATCGCCAGTCACAAGCTCTCAATGGTGAACGCAACCGCCAAAATCGCCCTTGTTACATGTGGCTTCGTCATAGCCGCTTTTCTGGCACTCATGCATGGGTTTGTGACATCGGACTTTTCAATCGCACTGGTAGCGCAGCATTCACACTCATCAAAGCCGATGATCTATAAAATATCCGGCTTATGGGGCAATCATGAAGGCTCATTACTGTTATGGATTTTGATCCTGTGCTTATTTGCAGCCGTTCTGGCCGCAGGATTCAAGGCAATGCCAGCAATCTTCAAGGCGCGCATTCTGGGCGTCCAAGGTGTGATCGCCACCGCCTTTATCGCTTTCAGCCTGTTCACATCAAACCCTTTTGCGCGGCTTTCAGCCCCCCCTTTTGACGGACGCGGCCTTAATCCGGTTCTACAGGATCCCGGCCTCGCGATGCATCCGCCCATGCTTTATATCGGTTATGTAGGTCTGTCACTGGCCTTTGCATTTGCCGTTGCTGGATTGATCGAAGGGCATATCGATAATTTATGGGCACGATGGGTACGCCCCTTTATTCTGGCCGCCTGGTGCGCATTAACACTTGGTATTGGCCTTGGTAGCTGGTGGGCTTATTACGAGCTTGGCTGGGGTGGCTGGTGGTTCTGGGATCCTGTTGAAAACGCCTCGCTAATGCCATGGCTGATCGCAACAGCCCTGCTTCATTCGGCACTTGTGCTTGAACGACGTGGCGCGCTGAAAAGCTGGACAATACTACTGGCCATACTTGCTTTTTCATTATCGCTGCTTGGCACCTTTATCGTCCGTTCAGGCATTCTGGTATCCGTACATAGTTTTGCCAGCGATCCTTCGCGTGGTGTGTTTATTCTGGCGATATTGATGGTGGCCATTGGCATCCCGCTAGCCCTGTTTGCATGGCGCGGCCCGAAACTGACAAGCTCTGGCGACTTTGCCATCATCAGCCGTGAAGGCATGCTGATAGTGAACAATCTGTTGCTGGTTTCATCTACAGTCGTTGTTCTGACCGGCACATTATATCCGCTAGCTTACGAGCTTGCCAATGGTGGCAAAATCTCAGTCGGGCCACCCTATTTCAACGCAACATTCAATCCGCTACTGGCACTCATGGCATTAGGCATGGCCATAGGCTCCCTCTTTGCATGGCGCCAGCAGTCATTAGGGCGGCTATCGAAAATATTCACAATCATGGCGTTGGCTGTTCTGATTGCAATGATAACCTATGTCTTTGCCCTGCAACCGGCTGGTGTCACCGCTATTGCGGCGGCTGGCATTATTATCTGGCTGGTCGCGGGTATCATTGCCGAAATAGCTGTTCGCGTTCAGCTTTTCAAAGTGCCACTTGCCCATAGCTGGCGACGTTTCACAGGTTTGCCCATTGCCACCCATGCTGTGACTGTGGCACATTTTGGCTTCGCATTATTCCTGTTTGGTGCGGTATCTGACAGCTATCACAGAAGCGAAACCATCACCCGCGCCAAAGCCAATACCATGATAGAATTACCCGACACTGTTATGGGACAAGGACGCTATTTGCAATTTGACGGTGTCGAAGCCCGCCAAGGCCCCAATTACATCACCCAGACAGCCTTGCTTCATCTGTATGATAAACACGCGTCAAAACTTGATACTTTGACGCCTGAAATTCGGCGCTTTCCTGTCGAACAGCAAACCACCTCCGAAGCCGCCATCCGAAGCCGGTTTTCCGGCGATTTATATGCCGTACTTGGCGATGGTAACGAAACGATTGGCTGGACTTTGCGCATCTATCAAAACCCCTTCATCGGGTTTATTTGGATTGGTGCTATTGTCATGGCACTTGGTGGCGGGCTGGCCATGCTGGGTAGCCGTCGCCTCGAAACCAAAAATGGCAGTGCATCATGAACAGGGCAACCTTCATCATCCCCTTATTTGGGTTTTTGCTGGTCGCACTGATCGCTGGCTGGACTTTGCTTGGCATGCTGGATGGCCAGCGTTCGGACAATCAGCTTCCTTCGGCGTTACTCGGAAAAGCGGCACCTGAAACCATTCTGCCGGATATGAATGGTAATAAAATCGATCTTGGCCAATTTAAAGGCCAGCCAATTATGATCAATTATTTTGCCTCTTGGTGCGCCCCCTGCCGCGCCGAAGCACCTGCCCTTGGGCTTTTGTCAAAGCGTATTGATATTATCGGCATCGCCTATAAAGACCGTCTTGAAGATACAAATAAGTTTCTGGCTGAATACGGAAATCCCTTTCGAGCAATCATGGTGGATAAAGACGGTATGGCCGCGATCAGTTGGGGCGTTTATGGTGTACCCGAAACCTTTATTCTTGATGAAAACGGCATAGTATTATTTCGCCATGCAGGCCCTATAACCCGCGCAGTTCTGGAACAGGATATCGAAAAAATTCTGGCAGGTCTGAAGTTA
>JBMZPN010000158.1:0-4016 GCA_049620845.1 Puniceispirillum sp. (SeqCode) | reverse complement strand
CGTGCGCCGCATATAAGCGATGATCGCTTCGTCAATCTTGTCACCACCAACACGCACAGAATGGGCAAAAACGATATTACCAAGCGACAGAATAGCCACCTCGGTTGTACCACCACCAATATCAACGACCATAGAACCAGAAGGTTCGGTAACGGGCAAGGCCGCACCGATAGCTGCCGCCATTGGCTCTTCGATCAGAAACACACGACGTGCGCCAGCTGCTTCAGCTGACTCCTGAATGGCGCGCCGTTCAACGGCTGTTGAGCCAGATGGGACACAGATAATCACTTGGGGACTGGCAACGGACAAACGACCATTAACCTTGCGGATAAAGTGCTTGATCATTTCTTCAGCAACTTCAAAATCCGCAATCACACCATCAGCCATTGGCCGGATCGCGCGGATGTTGCCAGGCGTCTTGCCCAACATCACTTTCGCTTCTTCACCAACAGCCAAGACCTGAGTCTTGCCGCGCATTTCTGCCATAGCAACGACAGACGGTTCATCCAGAACCACGCCTCTACCCTTTACATAAACAAGTGTATTAGCAGTACCCAGATCAATACCAATATCTGCCGAGAACAAACCGAGAAGTGAGCCAATCATTTGGTATCTCCAGAATCATAGTTACCCACAGCGGGCAACTTTACGTCAATGTGACAAAGAACAAACGTCCTTTGTCACCATTTGTTTATAGATGTAGATGATAAATGCGGCGAAATCTAGTTCTTTGCCTTATCAACAAGACGGTTTGCACCAATCCACGGCATCATTCCGCGTAAACGCTCACCAACCTCTTCAATTGGATGTTCTGCATTACGACGGCGTGTAGCTTTAAAGCTTGTCTGGCGGACACGGTTTTCAAGCATCCAGTCACGTGTAAAGCGGCCTGACTGAATATCCTCAAGTACGCGCTTCATCTCCGCCTTGGTCTCTTCGGTTACGATCCGTGGGCCGGTAACATATTCACCATATTCAGCTGTGTTTGAGATCGAGTAGTTCATGTTGGCAATACCGCCCTCATAAATCAGATCAACAATGAGTTTGACCTCATGCAGACACTCAAAATATGCCATTTCCGGAGCATAGCCAGCTTCAACCAGAGTTTCAAAACCGGCTTTGATGAGTTCGCACAAGCCGCCACAAAGGACAACCTGTTCGCCGAACAGATCGGTTTCACATTCTTCCTTAAACGTTGTCTCGATAATACCTGAGCGGCCACCACCCACGGCTGATGCATAAGAAAGGCCAATGGCATGCGCATTACCCGAAGCATCCTGATGCACAGCAAGCAGACATGGCACACCGCCACCTTTGGCATATTCAGACCGCACAGTATGTCCAGGCCCCTTTGGAGCAATCATCATGACGTCAATGTCGCCGCGTGGTTCGATCAGATTAAAATGGACATTCAAGCCATGCGCGAATGCAATCGCGGCACCCGGACGGATATTGTCGGCAATTTCATCTGAATAGATATCCGCCTGCAATTCGTCAGGGGTCAGCATCATTACGACATCTGCCCATGCCGCTGCTTCGGGCACATCCATAACCTTGAAACCAGCTTCGCTGGCTTTTGCCCGCGTGCTGGAATCGGGGCGAAGTGCAACCGCTACTTCTGCAACACCACTATCTTTCAGATTGGCAGCATGGGCATGGCCCTGACTTCCATAGCCTACGATAACGACCTTTTTCTTTTTGATAAGCCCGACATCGGCATCACGATCATAATAGACACGCATTGATATGTTTCTCCTGGTTCAAAACGTAAAAGCAAGCCCATGCCTGCCTGCACCATAAAGTGATGGTGACTGGATTATAAATTAAGCTATCGAGCCGACAGATCGACCAGATTTCCCCTAGAAATAGCCGATACACCTGTTCGCGCGATCTCGACTTCACCGAGTGAACGCATCAGATCAATGAACGCGCCAACCTTGGATGAATTTCCTGTCACTTCAAATACAAAACTATCTAGTGTGCTGTCTAGTGTTCTTGCACGGAAAGTGTCAGCAATTCGTAAAGCTTCTATGCGCTCATCACCTTTATTGATGATTTTTACCAATGCAAGCTCACGTTCGATAAAGGCTGTTGTCTCGGTCAGGTCACAAACATCATGTATGGGCACAAGGCGCGCCAATTGCGCTTTTATCTGCTCAATAATCATCGGGGTGCCGCTGGTAACGATAGAAATACGCGAAATAGCGGTCTCCTCATCAACTTCGGAAACAGTCAAACTCTCAATATTGTAGCCCCGCCCCGAAAACAGCCCGATAACTCGTGCTAAAACACCCGGTTCGTTATCAACAAGTACAGAAATAATGTGGCGTTCAACCACGTCAGTCATCTTCATGCTTAACTCCTTAGTGTGCGATCTGGCAAATTTTAGACCAACACCATGCCTTCTTCAGAAATCGGCTTTTCAGCCTGATCAGCTGGACCAAGCAACATTTCGTTATGTGCCGCACCCGATGGGATCATGGGGAAGCAATTTTCATCTTTGGTAACCCGAATATCAGCAATTACTGGCCCATCGGCCTCAAGCATCTGCGTGATAACATCATCAAGCTCATTCGCCGATTGTGCTACAAGCCCGGTCATACCAAATGTATCAGCCAGTTTGACAAAATCAGGCAATGACGCGCTATAGGACTCTGAATAGCGACCACCATGGATGAGTTCCTGCCATTGCCGCACCATACCCATCCACTCATTATTGATAATGAACATCTTTACCGGCAAATTATACTGAGCCAGCGTTGAAAGTTCCTGCATATTCATCATAAAGGACGCTTCACCAGCAATATCGATCACAAGTGCGTCTGGATGCGCTACCTGAACCCCCATGGCTGATGGCAGACCATAACCCATTGTGCCTAATCCGCCCGACGTCATCCAACGGTTCGGTGCTTCAAAATCAAAATATTGCGCCGCCCACATCTGATGCTGGCCAACTTCGGTCGTGACATAGACATCATGTTTGCGTGTCATTTCGCACAGACGCTTAATGGCATGCTGAGGCTTGATAATATCGCCCGACTGGTCAAAGCCAAGACAGTTGCGCGCTTGCCAACCTTTGATCTGCTTCCACCAAGATGCCAGCGAATCAGCATGCGGCGCAAAGGATTGCGCCTTCATCTCGGCAATCAACATTTCCAAAACCACCGTCGCATCACCAACAACCGCCAGATCAACAGCGACATTCTTGTTGATTGATGATGGGTCGATATCAATATGGATTTTTTCCGACTTTGGGGCAAAACCAGATATACGGCCTGTTACACGGTCGTCAAAGCGCGCCCCGACATTCAACATGACATCGCAATCATGCATCGCCAGATTGGCTTCATAGGTACCATGCATGCCAAGCATACCCAGAAAATGCGGGTCGGAAGCAGGTAATGCACCAAGCCCCATCAACGTCAATGTCGTTGGCCAGCCTGTCATATGCACAAGTTCATGCAATAATTTTGAAGCTTCGGGGCCTGAATTGACGATACCGCCACCGCCATAAATGATTGGACGGCGCGCACGTTTAAGCATCGCCACAGCTTGCTTGATAACGTCATTGTCCGGACGGGTGGCAACCGAATAGCGCCCACGGGCTTTTGAAACAACCGCATCATCTACAGACGAGTCGTGATAGGCATATTCACCCATTAAAATATCTTTTGGCAAATCGATCAGAACCGGCCCCGGACGTCCGGTACTGGCAACATGAAATGCCTCAATAACGGTATGCTGTAGTTTCGTGCCATCTTTAATCAGATAGTTATGCTTGGTACATGCACGTGTAATACCGGTAGTATCAGCCTCCTGAAAAGCATCATTACCAATAAGATGCGTTGGCACCTGACCTGTAAGACAAACAACAGGCACCGAGTCCATCAAGGCATCAGTCAAGCCAGTAACAGCGTTTGTTGCGCCAGGACCAGACGTCACCAGCACGACACCGACCTTGCCAGTTGAGCGCGCATAGCCCTCAGCCGCATGTACGGCGGCCTGCTCGTGGCGCA
>JBMZPN010000157.1:0-4021 GCA_049620845.1 Puniceispirillum sp. (SeqCode) | reverse complement strand
ATGTCGGCCTTTACGGCAGGCAGTGCCGTAGCGTCTGATCTGACAGTTGTGTCCTGGGGTGGTGCCTACACCAAATCTCAGGTCGAAGCCTATCACAAGCCATGGATGGCCAAGACAGGCAAGACAATCGTATCTGAGGATTACGGCGGGGGTATTGCCGAGATCAAAGCTCAGGTTGAGTCAGGTAATGTAACCTGGGACGTTGTTGACGTTGAACTTTCTGACGCGATCCGCGCTTGTGACGAGGGTCTGCTTGAAGAAATCGATCATAGCACGCTGCCAGCAGCGCCAGATGGAACACCAGCGGAAGACGACTTCCTGCCTGGTACATTGCATGATTGCGCTGTATCAAACATCATCTGGTCATCAGTCTATGTTTACGACTCAAGCAAGGTTCGTAACTGGAACGCGCCAAAGACCATGGCTGACTTCTTTAACACCGATGCCTATCCGGGCAAGCGCGGTATGCGCAAGAATCCAAAGGTAACTCTGGAATTCGCATTGATCGCCGATGGCGTTCCAACAAGTGAAGTCTATGACGTTCTGGGTACCGAAGAAGGTGTTGCACGTGCATTTGCCAAGCTGGATACCATCAAGGACGACATCGTTTGGTGGGAAGCTGGTGCACAGCCACCACAGCTACTTGCTGACGGCGAAGTGATCTTCACAACAGCCTGGAATGGTCGTGTGTTTAACGCGGTCGCAGCTGAAGACCAGACATTCGAAATGGTCTGGGACGGTCAGGTTTATGACCTTGACTTGTGGGTGATTCCAAAAGGCAGCAAGAACAAAGAGGCAGCTCTGGACTTCGTTGCTTTCTCAACAGCTACTGAACAGCTAGCAGCACAAGCATCATGGATTTCATATGGTCCTGCGCGTGCATCTTCAGTTGCCAAGATTGGTACTTACCATGACAACCCAGCAATCAAGATGGCAGACCATATGCCAACAGCGCCTGCTAACTTCAAGAATGCGCTGCAGAATGATTTTGAATTCTGGGCTGATAATGCTGACGAATTGAACGAGCGCTTCAATTCTTGGTTGGCCAAGTAAAGACCTAACATTCGAGGCGGTTGTTTTTTAATGACCGCCTCATTTTTTATATATTTGAGATATTATGAACACCTCTTCCGAAAATATCAGCACCGCAGCGATTGTGGCCGCCGATGGCACGCCGCTTAAGAAAAAGCTTGCGCAGGCCATGTTCCGTAGTCGCTTGCGGGCGGCTGGTCTGGTTTTGCCGTTATTCGGTTTTGTGCTGGCCAGCTTTGTGATCCCTATTTTCGCGCTGATGTGGCAGGGTGTCTATAACGACACCTTTGAACGGCTGATGCCCGAAACAACAGTGCAACTGGCGGCGTGGGATGGGGTAAGTGAACCGACTGAAGAAATGTATGCGGCACTGGTTGCCGATCTGATTGTTGCGCGCAAGGAAAAAACCGCTGGCAAAGTGGGATCGCGTGTGAATCAGCAACTATCGGGTGCACGGTCATTGTTTACCGGCACTGCGCGCAAGGCGCATAAATTAGAACCTCCATTCAAAGAAAGCGTTATCAAGACGAAAAAGAAATGGGGGCAAATCGAATATTGGCAGGCGATGAAACTGACGTCTGACAGCCTGACACCAGGATTTTATGCCTCGTCGGTTGATAAAACCCTTACGGTTACGGGCGAGTTTGTTGCCGTAGATGAAAACAGACAGATTTATGTAAAGCTATTTATCCGGACATTCTTGATTTCGGGTGGCGTTATGCTGATGTGCCTTATACTTGGCTATCCGGTGGCTTATTTGCTGGCAACGTTACCTTTGAAAACCTCCAACCTGCTGATGATCATGGTTTTATTACCGTTCTGGACATCATTGCTGGTCAGAACAACCGCATGGATTGCCATTCTGCAATCGCAGGGTGTGATTAATGATTTGCTGGTATGGGTTGGCATAGCTGCCGATGATGGCCGGTTTTCACTGATCTATAATATGACAGGGACGATTATTGCGATGACGCATATTCTGCTGCCTTTCATGATCCTGCCTTTATATTCGGTGATGAAGACGATCCCGCCATCCTATATGCGGGCGGCACGTTCGCTGGGCGCGACACCGACGCTGGCCTTTATCAAGGTGTATATGCCGCAGACAATTCCGGGCATTGGCGCAGGGGGGCTGTTGGTCTTTATTCTTGCGATTGGCTATTACATCACGCCAGCTCTGGTTGGCGGACAGGATGGCCAGTTGATTTCGAACATGATTGCCTATCATATGCAAAAATCACTGAACTGGTCGCTGGCGGCCGCTCTTGGTGGCATTTTGCTGGGATGCGTCCTGCTTCTTTACTGGGCATATGACCGCATCATTGGCATCGATAATATGAAGCTGGGATAGCGCGACGATGGCACAACTTCCACCCTATACGACGACTGGTGAACGCATCTGGCATTATACATTCCGCGTGATATGCGGGCTTGTGTTCATGTTTTTGATGTTGCCCATTCTTGTTGTCCTGCCTTTGTCATTCAATGTATCGCCCTATTTTAGCTTTACCGAAGGTATGCTGGCGTTTGACCCGGAGGCCTATTCACTGCGCTGGTATAAGGATATTCTGACAAACGGTATGAAAATCCCCGATGCGCCGTTTGACTGGGCGTGGATCAGCGACACATGGAATAACTCGCAATGGATGCGCGCCATACGAAACAGCTTCTTTATCGGTATTTGCGCGACCCTGATATCAACCGCGCTGGGCACATTGGCGGCCATTGGCCTTAGCCGTGATGAAATGCCCTATCGCCGTCTCATCATGTCGATTCTGATTTCGCCGATGATTGTGCCGCTTGTGATCACGGCGGCTGGCATGTTCTTCTTTTACTCGAAAGTCCAGCTAAGCCAGACCTATATCGGTGTGATCATGGCGCATGCGGTGCTGGGCACACCATTTGTCATCATTACAGTTACCGCAACGCTTGTTGGTTTTGATAAATCTCTGGTGCGTGCTGCCAATTCACTGGGTGCAGGGCCGATTACGACCTTTTTCAAGGTGCAGATGCCATTGATTATCCCGGGTGTCATTTCCGGAGGGCTGTTCGCCTTTATCACTTCATTTGACGAGGTCGTTGCCGTGCTGTTTCTGGCCAGCCCCGAACAGCGTACAATCCCGCGTCAAATGTGGTCTGGCATTCGTGAACAGATCAGTCCAACAATTTTGGCGGTGGCGACATTGCTGGTTATATTATCGGTCATTCTGCTGACGGTGATCGAGTTGCTCCGGCGTCGGTCAGATCGCCTGCGTGGTGTCACCACAAGCTAGTATCTATTTCATCATTAATCGGTTTTGCGCGATGTTTATGATGCCGCGATGAGCTGTCGCGTGGCGATTTAGCCAGCGTTTCCGGCGTGGCTGCCCTATATCAAAAATTATACCATAGGGTGTATAGATATAATAAATTGCTATTTTATGATTATTGACACCTAGGTCTTTACCTTTGAAAGTCAAGTAGGTAGATCATAGTTTTATTACCCGCTTATAACTATAGATTGCTTTTCTAATTTACCAATATTTTGTTTTACCGTTCGTTCTTTTACGTCTGCCCACAGGGATATTTCGACCTGTGCGCGCTAATTGAGGAGTTGGTTATGACACAATGCATGTTACTTGCAGTTGATGGTAGCCAAGGTGGTGACCGTGCCTTGGAATATTCTATAGCTCAGGTCAAAGATCGAGGTATCAAGTTAATCGTCGCCTATGTCATCGAATGGTCTCCATATACATTCAACACACCTGAGGAAAATGCCGAGCGGCATAAGCGCCGTGAAAGCGAAATTTCACGTGCAAAAAAGACGATTGTTGATCCGGCAATGGATAAACTTGCCGGTCATAATATCAGTGCCGAGTCCATTGTCCGACATGGGGCACCGGTTGAAACGCTGAATGAACTCGCCAAAAAACATAAGGTTGATCAAATCGTAATTGGCCGTCGTGGACACTCAGGCATCAAGTCGCTGTTGTTTGGAAGTGTGGCGGGA
>JBMZPN010000156.1:0-4026 GCA_049620845.1 Puniceispirillum sp. (SeqCode) | reverse complement strand
ACCTTGCTGGCCAAAGGCAAACCATTGGTCAGCGAAGGCCAGATGACAGTCGATTTTGGCCCAAAAGGTGACCGTCTTAGAGGTGCTGGTCTTATTGGCGGTGCAGAAACGAAAATCACTTTTGACGGCAATGGTGGTGAACAGGCTATACTTGTACTCACATCCAAAAATGCGGGGCGCATGCTATCCGGACTTGGGGTTACTGATGCTATACGCGCAGGTTCGGTCAGGCTGGAGAATAATTTCATCAGCCCTGATTTTTCTTCGTTCAATACAAATATTACAATTACAGATTTTAATGTGGTCAAAGCCCCGCGTGCGGTGCGCATATTCTCGCTTTTGGGACCAGCTGGTATTATCGGTCTGGTTGAAGGGGAAGGTACGGCATTCAGTGACGGTGTTGCCAGATTTGAAACGCGTGATGCGGATGTGTCTATTTCGCGCATGGAAGCAAGCGGCGGGGCGGTCAGTGTGGCTGTCGTTGGCCGCTTTAACAATGAAACGCGCGAGATGGATATTTCGGGCAATGTTGTGCCGGCTAACCAGCTAAGCAAGATAATAGGCGCGGTGCCGCTTCTTGGTAATGTGCTGACCGGTATCGATAAGTCGGGAATTTTTACCACCCAGTTCAGTATGGTCGGCGATATAGATGATCCCCAGACCACGATCAACGCCGCGTCATTGGCGCCAGGTGTGCTTCGTGACCTGTTTAGTCCGGAATGGCTGAAGCGTGAAAGCCAGCGCCTGTTCGGGGCTGAGACAGACTAGCCAGCAACCAGCAGAGCATGGCGTTTTTTGCCAGCTGATATTTTAGCCTTGCCATCGATGAAATCAGCGATTGTCAGTTGCATATTTTCATCGCTGATCGCCACGTCATTCACCCGCGCGCCACCACCGCGAATTAAACGGCGCGCTTCGCCATTTGACTTGGCAAAGCCGACAATATTCAACGCTTCGATCATGTCCAGACCGTCAGCCTGACCAGCGGCAATGTTAAATTGTGGCAGCCCGTCGGAAACACCAGATCCGGCAAAGGTCTGCTGGGCTGTCTGCATGGCATGTGCCGCCGCATCCTTGCCATGACACAGGCTAGTCGCTTCATTGGCCAGAATGATTTTGGCGTCATTGATGTCGGCACCTTCAAGCGCGGCCAGCCGGTTGACTTCATCCATGGGCAATTCGGTAAATAACGCCAGAAAACGACCGACATCGGCATCTTCGGTGTTGCGCCAGAACTGCCAGAAATCAAATGCCGATAATTTGTCATCATTCAACCAGATCGCACCATCGGCTGATTTGCCCATCTTGGCACCCGATGCCGTGGTAATAAGCGGAGAGGTCAGGCCAAAAATTTCCTGCGCATCAACCCGCCGTGTCAGATCGATGCCGGTCACGATATTGCCCCATTGATCCGATCCGCCCATCTGCAACAAACAGCCATAGCGGCGGCGAAGCTCTAGAAAATCATAAGCCTGAAGAATCGCATAGTTGAATTCGAGGAACGATAATGGCTGTTCGCGGTCTAGCCGCAATTTGACCGAGTCCATGCTCATCATGCGGTTGATGGAAAAATGTGAACCAAAGTCGCGCAAGAAGCGGATATAGCCCAGCGTGTCCAGCCAGTCAGCATTATCAACCATGATCGCGTCGGTGGGACCATCACCAAATTTGAGATATTTTTCAAAAACCTTTTTGATGCCGTTCTTATTCGCCTCGATATCCTGATCCGATAATAATGGACGCGCTGTATCCTTGCCGGATGGATCGCCAACTTTGGTTGTGCCACCACCCATCAGAACAATCGGCTTATGACCTGTTTTCTGCAGAATGCGCAGCATCATAATCTGCACCAGCGATCCCACATGCAGGCTGTCGGCTGTGCAGTCAAAGCCGATATAGGCTGGTATCACCTGGCTACTGGCAGCTTTGTCGAGCGCCTCTATATTGGTGGCCTGATGAATATAGCCGCGTTCGGTATATTGCCGGATAAGGTCGGATGTGTCGGTCATATCGTTCAATTCAACTTCAAAGTCCAAAATCGTTAAATGCGCTTGTCGCAATCAGGCAAGCGGGTCGAAATCATCTTCTTTAATCGAGTCGTTTAGATAAGCCTCGACGCGTTCGATCATCGGGTCAAGGTGATCGGTAAAGAAGTGGTTTGCACCAGGCAGAACATCGACAGTGATATTGACACCCTTCTGGATCGATAGGCGCTCAACCAGCTTTTCCACACTTTCCGGTGGCACCTGTTCGTCAAGTTCGCCATGCATGATTAAACCTGATGCCGGACAAGGTGCCAGAAACGAAAAATCATGTGTAACAGCTGGTGGTGTCACGGAGACAAATCCCTGAATTTCAGGGCGCCGCATCATCAGTTGCATGCCAATCCATGAGCCGAACGAAAAGCCAGCAATCCAGCATTGGCGCGATGACGGGTTTTGTGCCTGTAGCCAATCCATTGCGGTTGCCGCATCGGATAATTCGCCTTCGCCATTGTCATATATGCCCTGACTTCGGCCAACGCCTCTGAAATTGAAACGCATCACCGAAAACCCACGCGCTTGAAACAATTTATACAGAGCATAGGTCACCCGATTATTCATGGTGCCGCCTTTATCTGGCTCCGGATGCAAAATAAGCGCCGTCGGGGCGTCATTTGCTTCGGCAGGCATATAGCGACATTCAAGGCGACCTTCTGGGCCGTTAATAATGACCTCGGGCATATTTTTTTTGCTCCACTTGTGCTATTTAATGAACGGCTTATATCTTAATAAGGCGTGATCGCCAAGTCGGCTTTGTGCAGATCGTTAACCAGATGAAAGAAATTGCAGCATGTTTGCAAAATTGAACCGTGATCTAAGGGCAATTATGATGCGCGATCCGGCTGCCAGCAACCGTTTTGCCGCGGTGATTCTTTATCCAAGTTTTCATGTGATGCTGGCCTATCGTCTGTCAAATCCATTATGGAAAATGGGGTTACGCTTTATTGCACGCTGGATTATGCAGATCGCACGCTGGCTGACCGGCATTGAAATTCATCCGGGCGCGACAATTGGCGGAGGTTTCTTTGTCGATCATGGGTCAGGTGTCGTCATTGGTGAAACGGCTGTGATCGGCGAAAATGTAACTTTGTATCAGGGAGTCACGCTTGGTGGCGTATTGCCGGCGGTAGATGCCGAATCCCAGCGTTCGGTCAAACGTCACCCGACTTTGGGTGATGACGTGATCGTCGGATCGGGTGCTCAGATTCTGGGTAATATCACGGTAAATCGTTGTGCGCGTGTCGGGGGCAATTCGGTGGTCACAAAGGATGTGCCTGAAGGCGCGACTGTCGTTGGTGTTCCCGCCCGCCAGATGACCAGTAAAAAAGCGACCAAAACCGTTGATGACAGTTTTCAGCCCTACGGCGTTCATGATATGGCGAATGCCGATCCACGCGAGCGCATCATCACCGCGCTTGTTAATGAAGTGCAAAGCTTGCGTGCCCGTCTTAACGATATGGAAGACCGTCTTTCGGCAACCCAGTTTCATGACAAGGCTGGCAAATCCAGCCAGCCAAGAGGTCGTTCTGACAAATCTTGATTGTCTTTTTGTTATTTAGCTGGAACCATGTTTGATGGGAACAATACCACTATATTTTGATAATAACGCTACGGCGCCGCTTCGTGCCGAGGCGTCGGCGGCCATGCATAAGGCGATGGGTGCCCCTGCCAATCCCTCATCTGTCCATTCTTTTGGTCGCACTGCCCGTTTGACTGTTGAGGCGGCGCGTGAGTCAGTGGCTTTGCTGGCAGGATCAAGAGCCGCAGATGTTGTGTTTACCAGCGGGGGTACCGAGTCCAATAATCTGGCTCTGGCAGGTTTTGACTATATCGTTACCTCGGCGATTGAACATGACTCGGTGCGGGAAAGTGCCAGCAATGCAAACATCATCCACCGTATCTAAGGTTGTCCGCCACCACCGAACCTGTACTTCGTGGCCCTGGTCAGGCTTGCTGCCGCTGCCGCCTTTCCGAACGACGCGCC
>JBMZPN010000155.1:0-4027 GCA_049620845.1 Puniceispirillum sp. (SeqCode) | reverse complement strand
CGCGCCAGATGCATCATTCTGGGTAAATTTGACAAAGCATGGACGCGACCCGAGAACAGCAAAGATTGATTTGGCATCAACAAACCGTTCGGGCTGGTTTCAGCGGTGGCAATTGCCGCGGTCAGAAAGGCATTGATGCCTTCGCGCCACACGGCCAGTTCGGATAGTTTTTCCTGAACGGCTTGCTGTTTTTCAAGCCCCGTCTGTTTGACGTTCCACAGGGCGGCGCCAATGATAAGGTCAGCATAGGATAATGTACGCTGGACATAGGGGAATGCCGAATAGCGATGCAAAGTAGCGCGAATAAAGCTGGCGGCCTTTGTGTGCTGATAAAACAGAACATCCTCCCATGGTATCAACACATCATCCAGGATCATCAGCGTATCAATCTCATCGAATTTGTTGGCCAGTGGATAATCTTCCTGATTGGCGCGTGGACATCCGCCGCTGGCGCCCGCAAAACCAGACCGACAGATATGTTTGACACCCGGCGCATCCATTTTAACAATACAACCCAGTGCGTAATCTGACAGTTCTGCATCGCCCCAATTGGCAATTGTTGGCTTCAGAAAGGCCTGATTTGAATAGGCTGCGGCAGTCTCAAATTTAGCGCCCCGAATGATAATGCCAGCATCGGTTTCTTTGACCACATGAACCAGCATATCTGGGTCCTGGTCTTGCGGCGCTTTTGACCGGTCACCTTTTGGGTCTGTATTGGCAGAGACATGAAACGGATCATTCTTGATAGCTTGATGAATATGACGCTCAATATTTTCAGCAAAGCGCGCGTCAATTTCGTTCAGAATATCCTTACCATCCCAAAGCGACCACATCTCGCCAATTGTTTCGTCGCCAACGCGGGTTACAACACCACCTAAATTATGCGTTACCAGATCGACAGCATCGCGTTTATCCTGCCAGTCCTGTTGCTCATAGGGTAGTCGTAAACCTATGGCAAAATCCTCGCCATTGTCTTTGTAAGTCATTGCGCTCTTGGTTTTGGCGTCATGCTGCATGTCATAGATATAGGCGCGCGCATCAACAGCCGGTTTGATTTGCGGATGCGTACATGGATCCTCGACGCGTTCGCCATTTATCCAAATTTCGCGCCCATCGCGTAATGAGTCTCGGTATTGCTCGGCTGTTCTAATCATGATATTTTACTTTCGCTTATTATTTTTATTATATGATTTTATTACATTAATTAAAATTTTATATCCTTTGCAAAGGGTTGGTAAATACGCCTATGCATGCATGTTAAACGCTAAGCTCTGTATAAACGCTAAGCTCTGTAATTGATTAGTTAAAATACATTTTTTTTTGTTTATCTATAGGTTTATGCTATCCATTGCATATGCATAGATTTACCCTTCGCCAACTTGAATATTTCGTTGCTTGCGTTGATGCCGGATCAATTGCTGGTGCGGCGGCTAAACTGAATGTATCGCAACCTACGGTATCAGTCGCCATTACCAAACTTGAAGATCAATTGGGTATGCAATTGCTTTTACGGCATCATGCTCAAGGTGTTTCAGTCACGGCTGCAGCTTTACGTTTGGTTCAGTCTGCACGAAGCCTGCTGTCACATGCATCCGATGTGCAACGTGAAGCGATGATGATCAGTGATGATATTGAAAGTGACAATATCAGCGGTGTTCTGAAATTGGGTAGTTTTGTAACTTTAGCACCATCAGCTTTGCCAGGTCTGATTTCACAATTTCATGAAAACTATCCGGGTGTAAGGCTTGATTTGCACGAAGGTACACAGGAAAATCTTGTCGAGGGTCTGTACTCAGGTAGTCTGGAAATAGCTTTGTTATATGATCTGGAATTGCCAGATGATATTCACCGCGTGGCCTTGGCCGAATTATCGCCCTATGTCGTTTTACCAGCGTCGCATCCGCTTGCTGATCAAGATGAAATTGATCTTGTTAATCTGGAAGCCGAGCCGATGATCCTGTTTGATGTTCAGCCTAGTCGTGGTTTTTTCCTTGGTTTACTCAAATCTGTAGGGGTGTCGCCCAACATAGCCTACACCACATCGTCACTTGAGTTATTGCGTGGCATGGTGGGGCGTGGGCTCGGTTATTCCCTGCTTGTTACCCGCCCGCGTGGTGACCTGACCTATGAAGGAGCACAACTTGTTGCCCGACCAATTAGGAATAACATATCCAAAAGCCGGATTGTGCTCGCGAGTCTTGCAAACTTTCGACCAACGCGTGCCATGTCAAAATTTGAAAATGTTGCACAAATTTATTTTACCGACTGGAAATGAGCGCAGGCTCTAATTAATCGTTAGATGCGGCAATCAGGATATAGGTTTTGCGCATTGGTTCATGGATTGTCCATTCGCCTGTCCAGCCAATGGGCAGAATCAAAATATCACCCGCACCAATATCACGTTTACCACCACCATCCGCATTAACGACTGATGCACTGCCAGACAAAATATGACAAATTTCGGCAGCTTTGCTGCGATCAGCTGTGAAGCGACCAACGGTGCAATCCCAGATACCAATTTTGGTCAGGCCGTCAAGTGACTCCCATAACGGCACAAGTGCTTCGGTTTGGCCTTCGGTTAATGATGTTGGTTTTGGTGCAAAATTACCGGCTGGCATTGCTGTTAAATCACCAAAGCTTTCCAAACTTATCATGACAACCTCATTCTTGATATTATAGCTCTTGTTGCGGACATAGTGATCCGAATGGACGTTTTTGCCAACTCAAAAGAATTACGTCTTGATGAATATGTGATGGTATCAACTTGGCGGTTGTAACCTTGCCAATTCACGATATTGTCATTTCATATCAAAATTTTGTCATTGTGATCATATGCGAGTGATCACGTCAGAGATTTATTGAGAGTAAGGAGAGGCATAATGTCCTTGAAAGTTTATCTTTCTGGAGAAATTCATACTGATTGGCGTGAGCAAATCATCGAGGGGGTAGCAGGGCTGGATGTGACATTTTCGAGTCCGGTTACTGATCATGCGGCTAGTGATGATTGCGGCGTTGCCATATTGGGCGCAGAAACAGACAAATACTGGCATGACCACAAAGGTGCCATGGTAAATGCAATACGCACGCGCAAAGGTATTCAGGATGCCGATATTGTTGTTGTGCGCTTTGGCGAGAAATATAAGCAATGGAATGCAGCATTTGATGCTGGCTACGCTGCCGCCCTAGGTAAATCACTTATTGTTTTGCACAGTGCTGAGCATCAGCACGCCTTAAAGGAAGTCGATGCTGCCGCGCTTGCGGTTGCCGAAGACCCTAAAGCTGTTGCGGATATTTTACGTTATGTGCTGACAGAACAGCTTCCGAGTTCATAATTTAATGCGTATTAGGCATGATCACAAAATGATACCACTTCATGACTGACCGGCTATCACCGCCAAACACGACTGATAAGTCGGCTATGTCAAAAGGCATAATTCAGATTTGTCTGGCCATGTTGATTATACCGGCTATTGATGTTTGTGCCAAAACGCTGGGACGCGATTTTGACCCAATACAGGTCACGTTTTTCCGATTTTTTATGCAGATATGCCTTTTAATGCCATTGGTTATATATAACCGTCTCTGGGTGATCCCGCCGGGTACCTTGGCCATGCAATGTATGCGCGGCATTACATTGATGATCGCCACATTCTGTTTTTTCTGGGCTATTCAGCATCTGCCACTAGCCGAAGCGATTGCGATTTTCTTTGTACAGCCGCTCATTCTGACAGGCTTATCGGTTCTGATGCTGGGTGAGACAATCCGCATGCGTCGTATTTTTGCAATTATATTCGGGTTGATCGGGGCGATGATGGTCTTGCAACCAAGCTTTATTATTTTTGGCTGGCCTGCTTTGTTGCCGCTTGTGTCGGCTGTATCGATGGCGTTTTACATGATTTTAACAAGTCGCATTTCAACAGTCGCTCATCCTTTTCAGATGCAGCTTATCGTTGGGCTTGTTGCGGTTGCTGCGCTGGGTGTTGTGATGGTTGTAGGGCAGCTTGTCGACATCCCGGGTACAGCCTTT
>JBMZPN010000154.1:0-4043 GCA_049620845.1 Puniceispirillum sp. (SeqCode) | reverse complement strand
CACGCGGTCATTATATTTGCAGGCAGATAACCTGTTTGCCTATTTTATTCTGGTACCAACAATCGTTGCTGCCAAAATCACCTATGGTATTTTGCAACAGATTTTGACAGCCTTTGGTCAGGTGGCGACATCATTCCAGTTCCTTGTCAATTCATGGCCTACCATCGTTGAACTGCTGTCGATTCACAAACGCCTTGCTTCATTCGAAGCAGCGATGGCAGATTTGCCCTTGCCAAAAATTGATCAGGACTATCTTGATGCGCAAGGCAAAGTCGAGGAATAGATTGTCTGTGACATTAGCGCTCTATAATTGCGCTACTTGAATGCGTGCCAAGGGTGGGGATGATTACAACCTCACCCCCGCGCGCTTGTACAATGTCTGCCCCGACAATATCCGCGGCTTTATAGTCACCGCCTTTCAAGATCACATCAGGCTGTAATGTGCTGATGAGGTCGAATGGCGTGTCTTCGTCAAAGACGGCAACCCCATCGATAAAGGGCAAGGATGACAGGACATTCGCGCGGCTGTCACAGCTCTGCAACGGGCGGTCATTGCCTTTCAGGCGCTTTACCGAAAGATCGCTGTTCAACCCCACGATGAGACGGTCGCAATGCGAGGCAGCCTGTTGCAATAGATAAATATGCCCCGGATGTAGCAAATCAAAGCATCCATTGGTGAAGCCGACCCTGACACCGCTTTCACGCCATTTACGGCATTGCTCGGCCCAATGCGGCCAATCGGTGGCTGTTTGGGTTGCGGGAAGCTGGCCAAGGATTTCGCCAGGGCTGACGATGGCCGTGCCAGATTTGGCAACGGCGACGCCAGCGGCAAGATTGGCAATGTCTACAGCCAGCGGGAAGGCAATTTTTTGCGCCATACAGCCAGCCACTATGGCGACAACCGTGTCGCCAGCCCCCGATACATCAAAGACGTCTCTGGCGGTGGCCGCTCCATGAATGGTGGTGCCATCGGCGGCGGTTAAAACCATGCCACGAGCGCTCAAGGTTGCCAGAATGGCACCTAGTTCGTATCTGGCAACAAAGTCGTGCGCCACTTTGGTTATATCTTCAATTTCGGTGAGTGTTTTGTCACTGGCAGCGCGTAATTCGGATAGATTAGGCGTTAGAATATCGACGCCATGATAGGCCGAAAAATCAGCCAATTTCGGATCAGCTACCGTTTTAATGTCGGCTGTTTTACATAAAGCGACAATCTTCTGAATGACAGCCTGTGTCAGGCAGCCTTTTGCGTAATCAGAAATGACAACGACATCAATCGCTGAGGCTGATTTCAGGCAGGTTTCAACTTGGCTAAGAATGGCCTTGGCCGCGCTCGAGGCGAGAGGTGACGTATCCTCATCATCAACCCGCAAAATTTGCTGGCCAGCCGCCCGATAGCGTGTTTTCAACGTTGTGGGGCGTCCCTTGACAATTTGCGGTATGAATTCAATCGATGGATTCTTGCCAAGTTCATCAACAAGTATCTGTCCGGCTTCATCGTCACCAATGGCGCCGATCAGGGTGGTTTTGGCACCAAGAAAAGCCAGATTACAGGCAACATTGGCACTGCCGCCCGGCATCTGCTTGGTCGCCGATTTTTCCAGAATAGGTACGGGCGCTTCGGGCGAAATGCGGCTGACATGCCCATCAATAAACCGATCAAGCATTACATCGCCAACAACAAGAATGTGGCTGTCTTGCATACTACATAATGCTTCTGAGATGGTCGCAAGGTCAGCAGTCATCCATTCATTCCCTTGTTCTGGCGCGTCTGTGTTTGACGCATGATAGCCTATGGCTTTTGTTTTTTAGCTTGTGCCCGTTCGCGAAAGCTGGTGGCCGCATCATCGATATTTGTTTGCTTCCCGCGGGCAATGGCTATGGCGTCATCCGGTACGTCGGACGTAACGGTGCTGCCTGCACCAACTATCGCATTCGCCCCGATGCTGACCGGTGCAACAAGCGCCGAATTTGAACCAATGAATGCACCATCACCGATAAGCGTTTTGAATTTGTTGGTACCGTCATAGTTACAGGTGATCGTGCCTGCACCGATATTTGCATGTTCACCAATCGTTGCATCACCCAGATATGTCAGATGGTTAGCCTTGGCACCTGCTGCAAGATTAGTGTTTTTGGTTTCAACAAAGTTTCCGATTTTTACGCCGTCTCCGGCAACTGTTCCCGGGCGTAGTCTGGCATATGGGCCAATGATACAGCATGGCCCCAATCTGGCGCCCTCAATATGGGAAAATGACTTGATGATGCTGCCCTCACCAATATGCGTATCGGCACCGATCACAACATGTGGCTCGATAATCACATCGCGCTCAATAACCGCGTCAGCCGACAGAAACACAGTTTCAGGTGCGTGCATTGTGACGCCCTGATCCAGAGCAGCAGTCCGCAAACGTGACTGGATTATGCCTTCGACCCTGGCAAGGTCAGCGCGGTTATTAACGCCGGTGATTTCGGCTTCATCCGTTTCGCATGTGGCAACGCTGTGCCCACGCTCATTGGCAATCTGAACAATATCGGTCAGATAAATTTCACCGCTTGCATTGTCGTCGGAAACCGCATCTAGCAGGTCAAATATAAGCGGGCAGGCAACCGCCATGATACCGCCATTTACAAAATTGATCTGGCGTTCGGCTTCATTGGCATCTTTTTGCTCGACGATAGCGCTTAACTGTCCCTCTTTATCACAGATCAAGCGCCCATAACCTGTTGGATCAGCAGTATGGAAGCCGAGCACGGCAATATCGGCACCATCTTTGATGCGATGGGTAAGCTGGTTTAGGGTGGCGGCTGTGATCAGAGGGGTGTCGCCAAACATCACCAGTGCAATACCAGAAAAATCAGCCAGTTTTTCTTTTGCGGCCAATACAGCATGGCCGGTGCCACGCGCCTCTGTCTGGATGGTAAATTCTATATCGCCAAGCCAGCTTTGCGTTGTTTCAGAATTGCGAGGTAATACGGTCACGATGCGTTTTGCACCAACCGCCAGTGCCGCATTTAGTGACCAGCCAAGCATCGGCATACCGCCAACCGCATGAAGTGGCTTTGGTAATGCAGACTTCATCCGCGTGCCCTGGCCGGCTGCTAGAATAATTGCGACAATGTCCATTCCATTCTTATAGAGTGAAACACGTTAAATTCCAAATAAATGCCAGTATCTGTGCCATATTTTAATGAATTAGCATCTGGTATCAAAAAACCGCCGTTACATGGATGGCATGCCTTTTCTTTGCCGCAAAATGTCTTTATCAACTAAGCAGAGATTAACTTAGAGACAATTATGTCCTGACATAGATGCAAAGAGGTTTGACGATGTGCGGAATTGTTGGAGCGATTGGAACGCAAACATGCAGTCCGCTTTTGCTTGATGCCCTGAAAAGACTTGAATATCGCGGCTATGACAGTTCGGGCATTGTAACGCTTGATGCGTCAAAATTTGACCTGCGCCGCGCTGTTGGCAAGCTGGTAAATCTTGATGCCGCTTTAACGCAGAATCCTCTAGCGGGAACAGTCGGCATTGGCCATACACGCTGGGCAACGCATGGCGGCGTGACCGAAATGAACGCACATCCACATGTTGCATCGGACAGGGTGGCGATTGTCCATAACGGTATTATCGAAAATTACCGCCCAATCCGTGCCCGCCTCATTGAACAGGGGCATGAATTTGCCAGCGACACCGACAGCGAGGTTCTGGCGCATTTATTTGTCGAGGCCTTTGATGCTGGTCTGGATTTAAGTCAGGCCATGCAGAGGGTTCTGGCCGAAATTGAAGGTGCTTACGCCTTTGCCGCTATCGCCGAAGATTTTCCTGATGTCATTATGGTGGCGCGCAATGCATCGCCTTTGGCAATCGGCCTTGGTGATGATGGTTCCTATATCGGATCGGACGCCACAGCGCTTGCGCATCTGACACGCAAAGTTATCTATCTCAAGGATGATGATTATGCACTTGTTCGCGCAGATGGCGTTGATGTGTACCTTGGCGATGGCACGCCTGCTAATCGCGAGACAATCATTGTTGC
>JBMZPN010000153.1:0-4055 GCA_049620845.1 Puniceispirillum sp. (SeqCode) | reverse complement strand
TATCACGCGTACAGCATACAGCACATGTTTATTCGATGCGGTAATTAAATCAGTCATGCCAATCTACCTCTCAGCATTACACTATTGTGCTAAAGCAGGTTTTGGCAAGAACCATGCGGCATTGTGTCATGAAATATTAGTCAATCAATTTTGCAATCTACCTTGCCTTTGAGATGATATTCACTACGTTGGAAGCATTGGGTGAATAAGCGTATCGATATTGAGGTTCCAAAAATGTCCAACCTTTTTAATGACAACGTCATTGTGTGTAATTGCGGTGGCACAATGGACATAGACGGCAAAAAGCTAGCTAAAGCGTGTGGCATGACGACCCCATGCGATGTATCTACGTCACTTTGTCGTGACGAAACTGACCGACTGGCCAAAGCTATGACGGAAGCTCATCGTAACGGCACGGAATTAATCGTTGCCTGCACACAAGAGAGCGCCATGTTTGATAGCATCGCTCAAGAAAATGAGTGTACCGCGCCTGCGACTGTAAATATCCGTGAAATGGCTGGTTGGTCAGATGAGTCTGCCAAAACAATGCCAAAAATGGCGGCCTTGATGCGGCAGGCTGGTGACAGCAAACGGCCAGGACGTAGCCTAAGTTTGATATCGCACGGAAGATGTTTGATCTATGCCGATGCTGGTAAGTCAAATGGTGGTGCCAACGCAGCTCTGGAGCTTGCCTCCCACCTCAACGGCACCCTGGGTGTCACTACAATGATTGCAAATGCGAATGAAGACCTCGATGCCACCACCAATGTTGGACTTGTCACAACTGGAAAGATCCGTTCCGTGTCAGGCCATTTTACCAATTTTGATTTGATTATTGATAAATTTGCACAAGCCGCGCCGCAAAGCCGCAACAGCTTTTTGTTCGGTAAGTTACAAGATGGCGTGGAAACAAGCTGCGACATAATAATTGATTTGACTGGTGATACACCGTTGTTCACTGGTTGGGAAAAACGGGATGGATATTTGCGGGCACAGGCTGATGACAGCCATGCCATAGCTAAACTTGAACGCGAAGCCATGCAACTTATTGGTGAGTTTGAAAAACCGATATACGTAAACTTCGATGAAACAATATGCGCGCATTCGCGGAACAAAATTAACGGCTGTTCACGTTGCTTGGATGTGTGCCCAGCCGGCGCGATCAAAAGCATGGGCGACCACGTGGATGTTGATCCAGGAATATGTGGAGGTTGTGGCCTGTGTGGTGCCGTGTGCCCATCGGGTGCGATTCAAACAGCCTACCCTCCATCTGACCAGCTTCTATCAGAGATAGCGCGACTACTGGAATATTACACAGAAGCTGGCGGAAAAAATGCAAGCTTATTATTACACGATGCAAGCTATGGCCTTGAGTTGATTGAGGTCATGGCCCGCTATGGGCGAGGCCTGCCAGCACATGTCTTACCTGTCTCAATGCACGCCATAGGGCGGGCTGGTCATGATCTGATTGTGGGCGCGATAGCTCTTGGCTATGAGCAAGTATTTATCCTTCTAAACCCAAACAAACCTGCAGAAAATGAGCCGTTGATATTACAACGGGAATTAGCTGAAACAATGCTATCGGGTGTTGGGGTAAGCGGAGATGGACATGTTGTACTTTTAGATGACGTGGATCCAGATGTCATCTCAGACAAGTTACACCAAAAATCATCCAAGAGAGTGGGTAAGCCCGCACCATTCAGCCCTGTTGGAACACCACGCGGCTACACACGGCTAGCAATGCGGGGCCTTGCTACTTCAAACAAAATCAAGCATGCCGTTATCGCGCTGCCTGACGGCGCACCTTACGGCAGGGTAAATATCGACACGGATAATTGTACTATTTGCTTGTCCTGCGTTGGCGCCTGCCCGGCCGGCGCGTTGCAAGATAACCCTGATGCACCTCAGTTACTCTTCAGAGAGGACGCATGCTTGCAATGTGGTATTTGCGTAGCCACTTGCCCAGAAAAAGTTATCAAGCTTGAGCCACAATTTAACCTAGCCGACAGCGCTATGGCTGCTGAGTTGGTGATTGAGGACATACCATTTTCGTGCACTGAGTGCGGCAAGCCATTTGGCAGCACCAAATCCATTGAAAAAGTTATATCAAAGTTAAGCGATCACAGCATGTTTCAGCAAAGTGCGCGGACTGATATGTTGAAAATGTGCGAAGATTGCCGGGTAGAAGCCATGTTTGCACAAAACGACAAAACCATGGATGTTGGCGAGCGACGTAAACCTCGTACAACCGATGACTATTTGAACTGAGCACGTTGTAAACTAGTTCGGTAAATTCATCTTTAAGATGGCGTCGCTAAAGGCAGGTTCACTAATAGATTTTGTGGCTTGAAACGCACCACCCCTGCTTCGTCCATCGCCAAACCCATGTAGACGGGCTTGCCTTGCATTTCAGCTACAAACCCGCTTTCGGCCTCAAGTTTGAACAGACACAGAATCTGCTTTAACCGAGACTCACTGACCTCTTTATCGTGGTAAAGATCATTCAAGATGGATGTTGCCTGCGCGTCAAGACCAAGATGCCATGCCCATTTATCATCCTCGATTTGCAGCATCGGCGTGATACGCACGGTCAAGAGCAAAAAATGTTTGACCCATTTTTCCATCACACGTGCTAAACCATCAAGCGCTGGCT
This sequence comes from Puniceispirillum sp. (SeqCode), assembly GCA_049620845.1. Lineage (GTDB taxonomy): Bacteria > Pseudomonadota > Alphaproteobacteria > Puniceispirillales > Puniceispirillaceae > Puniceispirillum. Next base: position 1,402 of record JBMZPN010000153.1, on the reverse strand, counting down.
GGGTAAAGGCAATATCAACAGATGTATTAAACTGATCTGACCTCTTCCAATATTCGTCAGCAGTCTCACTTGCCATGATATCGATCACCGTCTCATTACTAGCAGCGTCTTCGCCTTGTATCCGTTGTATACTAATCTGTAATTTCACCGTCTCTCGATCAGCTACCATGATGCAGCCGTCATCAAGCGTAACCACCTGATCACGAAATAGTAATTCAGCCGCACGAATTTGCATTGGATCAGCCACACCATCCAGAATATTACGCAAAATGATCTGCGTCATCTGCTCGACAAACAGCGGTGGAAACTGAATTTTTGATCCACGGGTAATCGCCATGTAAGCGTCCTCGAGACTATTGTGATTCGATAAAAAATCTCGAAACCGCAACACTGCTTGATAATTATGCACTACATCTTTGTCAGCAATCTCGAACAAATCTGTTGGCACCACGGACGCGAAGGGGTCATCGATCAGTTTCTTGTGAAACGCCAATTCGGCTGGACAAGATTCGGCTTCTGGGGCAACTTCATCACGCATAAAGTAAGCCCGCATAAAATCGACGGTTGGCACCATATGTCCGTTTTCGTCACGAACTAACAAATGCCATCCTGATGTGAGCCAAAAATCTTGCGTCATCTGCCCTGATCTTTCCTAAATTTTGTCTAAATATAAAACCAAGCTAAGTATAATTTTGTTTCAAGCCCGATCACGCATTTTCAACATCGTCATCAATGATCGTCCATATTTTTTGCTCGGCACAGGAATCAGGCTTTGGTAGGTTGCGAAAGATTTCTTTAATACCATCGTCACCCCAACTTCGCTGAATGGCGAGCAAAGTGCCAGTTTTGTGGGATGCACATAACTCCGCCATAAATTCAATTTCGTCAGAAACAACATCTGTTGCCGCTGCTTTTGACGGTGCTCCGAATTTTTCAACCAGATGTCTTGCCAGATGATCGGTGAGCATCTCAACATCTGCTGGCCGTGCTGTGACCACACTAACGAGCGTGGAAAAACCAAATGACTGACAGCCTAAAAAGCCATTGCTGAAGGCTTGCTTTACTTTGCCAGTGACGTCAGCCGGCGACATTGCCGCAAAACAAAATGTTCCAACAACCGCCCACTCTCCCTCATCTGCGGCTGTTGGAAAAATATTTAAATCAGACGAATCAAATCTTATGGTGCGCGCAAGTTTCATTAACTCAGGCCTGAGATTTAATCAAAGCTGGCGTACCACACACTTTCTCAAGCTCATGCGGTGGGATCACAACAGGCTTGCCGTCAAGCTTTACAAGCATGCCACCAGTCTCGTCTAGACCAAGCCATTCAACACCTGAAGCCAGCTCAAAAACAACCTGCAATCCAGTGTCTAACCGATGCATCCACGCGTCATAGAGTGGC
>JBMZPN010000152.1:0-4062 GCA_049620845.1 Puniceispirillum sp. (SeqCode) | reverse complement strand
GTATTAAGGTTTTTCACAAAGCCATGTGGCCTGTTTCCCTATTGTTGGAGGTTTGTTCAAAAACCCATTTCAACCAAAGGTTAACGCCCATAGGCTCGCCGCATTGAATGATAAGCATAACGCCTTTTTATTACACATTGAGGCGCGGTTAAAATATGCTTGGGAGGCTGAAAATGCTAGAAATGAAGCAGGAATGTCTTAATTGTGGCACCACCCTAGTCATGGACTCGGATGCCATGATTTGTTCTTATGAGTGTACCTATTGCTTGTTATGTGCTGAATCGCTCAGTTACGTTTGTAATAACTGTAGCGGCGAATTGGTTGCGCGCCCAAAACGTCAAATGGCTCAATAGTGCCATAGGCTAGCCGCATGGATATTATTCGAAGCAGAGATTTCATCGGCACGCGGGCATGGGACGCGCTGGATATTGCCAGCATGAATGGCATCACCACGCGCCTGCATTGGACGGATCAGCCCTATAAATGGCATGTGAATGACGGGGCTGAGGTGTTCGCCGTTCTGGATGGCTTGGTGCGGATGTTCTATCGTGAAAATGGCGTGGAGACGTCAGTTGATCTGGCGGCAGGTGATGTCTTCTATGCGTCGGTTGGCACCGCCCATTATGCGCATCCGCAAGGCGAGGCACGGATTCTGGTGATCGAAGCCGAAGGTAGCGTCTAGTTGCATGGCATCTTTATCGCCCCTGCTGATGGCACCAATGCCGATTGCTCCACACGCATTTATGGCCTTTGCGGTTGTGGCGGTGGGTGCGGTGCAGATGTTCACCCGCAAAGGTACAAGGCGCCATCGCTGGCTTGGCTATGTCTGTTGCGGCATGCTGTTTTTTGTCGCTGTGTCTGGTTTCTTTATTCATACGATTAAACTATGGGGTCTGTTCAGTCCGATACATGTTTTATCGGTGCTGACGATTATGGCATTGGCGCGCGCCATATGGTGTGCGCGTACTGGCCGTATCCGCCAGCATCAGCGCATCATGGCCAGTCTGTTCTGGCTGGCGCTGGTGGTGACGGGGCTATTTACCTTTTTGCCCGGACGGATTATGTTTGCCGTTATCAGCGGGGCATAGCGGCCAGCAACCGCAATCAGACTGCTATTTATTATAATTCAATACTGCAACGATAATCATTTTTTTATGAAAAGGTGACGGGGGATATATGATTTCAGAAAAAGCGGAAAAATATCTAAAGCAATTTGCATTACTACTTGGCATTCTGAGCGCCATTGCGGCCATATTTGACTGGTATCCCTATACGATGTTTATTGCCCTTCCTTTCTGCCTGATCTGGATTTATTGCGCATGGCTTCATACCGAGCCGCAATTAAAATGGATCAACATCATTTTTTCGCTTCTCTATGCCTATGGTATTATCCGCTATTATTGGTTCTAGCCCAGACTTTTGCTTGCCAGCCAGCCAAAGGCGTGCAGTATGGGCAGACCATAATATGAGATAATTTCATGCCAGCTTCACTCATAACTGGATTTGCGCTTAGCTTTTCGCTGATCCTAGCGATCGGTGCGCAAAATGCCTTTGTTCTGCGTCAGGGGCTGACCGGCAGACATGTATTTGCCGTGGCCTTGTTCTGCGCTGTGTCCGATGCGCTGCTGATTGCTGCGGGTATTGGTGGCCTGTCACTGCTGATCGCCGATTTTATGACAGCTTATACTGACTGGATGTTTGGCGGCGCGGCGATCTGGCTGGCGCTGTATGGGGTGATGCGTCTGCGCGATGTGATAAGAGGCGGCGGCGAGCTTGAGGCAAGTGCCGAAAAAAGTCTCGGGGTCATGCCGACATTGGGGGTGGCGGCCATGCTGACTTTTGCCAACCCGCATGTCTATCTTGATACGGTGATATTGGTCGGCACGGTATCATTGCAATTTGACGGTACCGACAAGCTGTTATTTGGTGCTGGTGCCGCCAGTGCCAGTTTTGTTTTCTTTTTCGGGCTTGCCTATGGTGCCAGCTATTTTGCCAGCCACATGCAACGACCAGGCGCATGGCGCGTGCTTGATACGGTGATTGCGGTCATCATGTTTGCGCTGGCGCTTGCAATGGCGCGCGCGGGCAATTGGATATAGCCCCGTTTGCGCCACCCGCATGGCTAGCATCTGGCTAGATGACGTCGTCCAGATCTTCTTCAAGGATGCTGATCTGAACATGATAGCAGGTCTCGCCATCTTCATTGTCCTGAAACACGACGCCGATGAATTCGTCCTCAAGCATCAGATCGGCTGAATCTTCCTTGTTTTCGCGGCGGGCAATAGACAATTTATTATTGCCAAAGCGCTGGCGTAAATAGCGTTGAACTTTTGCTGTATCACTTGCATTCATTGCGTTTGCCTTTTTATCAATCAACCTGGTGTCGGCAGGTAGCGGACACCCTAGTGGCGGTTGGCCATTCATAGCTAAACAAGGCCAAGCGTCTAAAATGCCTAACCTATCCGTCCGTAGCTGGCAAGTATGCTTTGCGACAAAGCGGCAATTAGCCATGCAGGGCTATCTGCTGGGTATCATGAAGCCAGGCAGGGCAGGTGGTGACATCATGCGACTGACAGGATGTGCAACGCATACGCCCGCCAAGTTCGGGTACCGGAAATAGCGGGCCAAGGCGGTTGATAAGCGGTGTTGGATCAATATCAGCGCTATGCCCGCACCGGTTGCACCAGCACATGACATATTGTTTGTCAGCATCCAGATCAGCCAGCGTCATAGGGTTCATAGGCTCGCCCTTGGCGATAAGTTGTCGTTTGAATTTACCCATTCTGATTCTCCTCTCCTGTACAGCCAGCGCCGCCATCATCATATATGTTCATGTTTTGTTCTATTTATGTTTAGCTTACTTCCCATGGTTGGGCAAGCGGCAAATAGACCGGATGGTGATTTTATCAAAGCTATTTCGGTGCGACTTGCGTCAGCAGGCTATCAGCCAGATACCAGTCGCGGCAATTTATTAAAGTGATTGATCACGTCCTGAACCATTGACGCTTTGCACAAAACACGTTTGTTATCACGCAGGATAAATTGCGGTCGTTCTTTGTGATGGCGTTGCTGTTTTTCAATCACATAAACCGGCGTTTCATGCGTATGGCGGAAAATCGAAAAGGCGGCAGACCCCTTCAGATGGTCTAGCGCATAGTCACGCCATTCGCCAGCAGCAACGCGTGCGCTGTAGGCTGCAAGTATGAGTCCAAGTTCACCGCGGGTAAAATAAAGCGGGCGATATGATTTTTTTGGATTGGAAACTTGAGACACCTAGCTTTGCACCTATTTTTGTTGTGGCTGTTTCGAGTCAATATGGTTATGTTGAGGCAGGTTTTTGCCAAGGTCAATAAAGCATTGGCATTTTTTAACATTGATATGGCCTGAATAGCGGGTAATGGTGTGAAAATCATTCCGGTAAAAGGTTACATCTAGGCTGGTTATCACCGCGCGATCATGGCACATAAATGGTCAGGTGGTTTCCGTTTTTGCAAGGACGAAGTTTAGGGTCATGGCTGACATTTTTGACGAAATTGACGAAGAGCTGAAAAAAGACCGCGCCCAGGAATTATGGGCACGATATGGCAAATATGTAATTGGTGCCTGTATGGTAGTTGTTGTGGCTGTGGGCGGGCATCAGGGCTATAGCATCTATTCCGACAATCAGATTCAAAAGGCGGCTGATTTATATCATACGTCATTGAAAGCTGATGATGTCATTTCGTCACTGAACAATAATGCCGGTGCATTGACTGATGGCTATAATATGCTGGCGCGTTTCCAGATCGCCGCCGCCGAGGCTGAAGCTGGCGATTATGTCGCCGCGCAAGCCAGCTATGATGCGCTTGCCGAAGATAAAAATATCGAACCGCTATATCGGCAATTTGCCCAGCTATTAGCGGTAATGAATGCCCCCGATGATGCCAGTGTCGAGAGCTTGCAAGACCGGCTTGCACCGCTGATTGGTGCCGCAGGTACATGGCAGGGGTTGGCGCTTGAGCAAAGCGCCGGTCTTGATCTGCAATCTGCCAATCCCGATGCGGCCAAGACCAAGCTTGAACA
>JBMZPN010000151.1:0-4067 GCA_049620845.1 Puniceispirillum sp. (SeqCode) | reverse complement strand
CAAGAAAATAGCCTATCAGGAAAATGCTAAAAAAAACGCCGGTTGGATAGTGTCAATGATCAACGATAAGTGACCCAGCAGCGCCGACCGTTTGCCTTTTGATGATGGCATCATCGGCGTTAAACGAATACGGAACCGTCCATCAATTTGCGTGCGGTTCGTATGATGCCTGACTTTTGAATCGTGCCATCAGCTTGCATTTCCAGTCTTACATTTATCGTTCCGCTGGGATGTTCAATTATATAATTGCTGTCGTCAGGCAAACGTGCAACTGGCGCGGCGACTGTGTGTGGTATAACACAGGCTGTGGCGACGCTTATGGCGGCGAATACGCCAATTGATGCATGAACATGATGTGGGATAAATGATCTTGTGTTGATCACAGCATTTCCATTTGCTGCGGTTATAAGAGTCATTTTTGGCACCGATTTTTTGCTGACATCACCAAGGCCCATAAGCCTGCCAGCCTGCAAGCGGATCGATTCAATTGCGGCTTTGAGCGTCTGATTGGCCGCCAAAGTTTCGCGCGGTTCATTGCCCGTCAGACCGAAATCAGCAGCTCGCATGATGACGCATGGCATGCCATTGTCAATTAAGGTGCATTCAATCCCGTTCAGGCTGTCGGTCGCATGGCCTGTCGGCAGCAATGATCCGCAAATCGAGCCGGCAAGATTGCTAAAGAAAAGCGGTATGGCTGCGGCTGTTCCGGGCACGCCGTCAAGCGACTCATTTCCCGCAAAAGCGACTTTTCGATTTGGCGTGGAAATTTCTGCCTCGGCATACTCGCCGGTATTCAGCATGCGGATGCGAACTGTGGTCACCGGGTCTTCAGCTTTGACCAGACCACGCTCAATAGCAAATGGGCCAACGCCAGCTAATATATTGCCGCAACCCTGGCTGTCACTGACCTCGGCTTTATCGACAGCTACCTGAAGAAACAGATAATCAATGTCGGCTTTTGGGTCATCCGAAGCAGAAATGATGGCTATTTTTGAGGTCAACGGGTCAGCGCCGCCCAAGCCATCAATTTGCCGCCTATCCGGCGATCCCATGATGCGCAATAACAGCCGGTCCCGGACAGCCGCATCAGATGAGATATCAGTTTGCAGCAAATATAGTGCTTTCGATGTTCCCCCACGCATCCACATCGCTGGAATGCTGTCACCCATGCCTGTTCTCTTTGCGGTTATGCCACTGGTGCTGGATCATCCTATAACTCGTCAACGGTACGCGGATATACTGATTGAAAGGCTTCGGCATAGCGCGCTTCGCGGCCATTGGCCTGTCCGCCAGAATTGCGGCGAAAATGATTGCCCCGGTTTTCTGCGAGGTTTTTATAATATTGCCACAAGTGATGCTGGCCTTCCATGGTTTCAAGAGCGGCCTGTTTTTGCTCCCATACGTCACTGATGTCTAACAGCACATCTGGTTTCCATCCCATTTGCTCAGTCTGGTGGGGTTCAAACAGATAAAGCTGTGGCGCGCCCAAAACCTGGCTACCCGGATTATGACCCCAGGCCTGGGCAATCATTCTGCATTCCAAGACAACCGACGTGGTATTCATATGGTCGACATTGTAGGGATCATAGGATGAATGGCTCATGATGAATTCTGGATTCACCGACCGCATCAGGTCTGCAAGTCGAAATTTTGCCGCTTGATCGACAACCAGCGGATAGTCGCCAAGATCAAAGAACTGGATATCATGCGCCTGCAAAATGGCTGCTGCGTTCTCGGCTTCATTTCGGCGTATTGACTTCACCTGGTCAAGCGATTTGCCTTGTTTCCACAATTTAGCGCTTTCGCCGCGCTCTCCATAAGACAGACATACAATTGTGACGTCATAGCCCCGCTTTTTGTGGAGTGCGATAGCGCCACCACAACGCCAGACAAAATCGGCTGCATGAGCAGAAATAACTAAAGCTGTTTTCTGTGACATCTGTATCCAAAGCCCAAATTAAAGAATGGTGGTTTTTATGTTGTGATATATTGGCATGGCAACCGAATGGATCAGTTATTTTCCGGTAAAATTTGGTTTGCGTTTTTCCATAAATGCCTGCCGGCCCTCGATATAGTCATCTGACGCAAAACATGCCGCGACCATTTCATCACATTTTTTTAACCCATCACTGTCTGGCTGTGTCTTCATCGCCTGTGTCGAGATATATTTCATCGCTGCCACTGTTAGTGGCGCATTCTGCGCAATCATCTCGGCGACTTCCATGACCCGTGATTCAAGCTGATCCTCGGCGACGACGTCCTGAACAAACCCCAGTCTGAGGGCGGTGGGGGCGTCAATGCGTTTTGCGGTGAACATCAGCATCCGTGCCTCGGCCGGGCCAATCGCATTGATCAGCCTTTTCACCGCATCAAAAGGATATCCCAAAGCCAGCTTTGCGGCAGGCATGGCGAATTGTGATTTGTCAGATACGATTCTGAAATCTGTGCATGCGGCTAAATTCAAGCCACCACCAATGCAATAGCCATTGATCATAGCGATCGTTGGTTTGGCGAAGTTTTCGATGATGTTATAGACGATTTTGATGCGCGCATTGTAATGGTCAACAGCGTCTTTAGATCCCCGCTCGCTGTCGAATTTTGATATATCCGCGCCAGAAACGAACGACTTGCCGCCGGCGCCTGACAAAATCACCACACGCACATTTTCGTCTTTCGAAAATGCCAGCAATGCCTCTTCGACCGCATCCCACATTTCAAGCGATACCGCGTTATGGCGTTCTGGATTGTTGAAAATAACATGGCCAATTTTATTGGTGATGTGCGCCAGAACTTTATCTGTGGACAATGTGATTTCTCTAACTTCAGACAAAACGATACCTCTCTTTATTATTAGATGTTTGGCTGGACATAACAGCCCATGCCTAATGGGTTTTCATAATGGGTGGCGACGCAATTTGATCCGATATATGTACGTCCCATAGGGCTGGTTGAGATGATTCATGAAATGCATCAAATGCTGCCTGCATGTCGTCCAGGCTGGTAAATTGTTTGGCGGCAATGCCGAAACCATTGGCGATTGCGGCAAAATCTGATTTGCCAAACACAGACCCGGCAAGCGGTGCGTTGTCTTTGCGTAATTTATGTATTTCTGATCCGTAGGCACCATCATTCATCACAATAATAAGTATATTTAAATTGTGACGTTGGATAGTCTCCAATTCCTGTGCATGCATGAGCAACGATCCATCACCATCAATCAGCACAATTTTACGATCCGGAAATGCTGTTGCTACACCAATGGCAAATGATGTCCCATTGCCGATTGCGCCAAATTCTCTGATAACCGTGAAATGATCATGTGGATGTGCATTCATTTGCGCCGAATAATAAGCACAATGCCCGGACGTATTCACAATATGACATGTTTTGGGGATGATCTCGTCAAGCTTTTTGATCACAGCCATGGGGTGAAGCTGGCCATCCGGCGTGTCATTATCATCTGGTAAAATTAACGCATCAGCTGCTGTGTGAAGCATCTCTGGCGTACGCCAGCCGGTTTGTTTTTTCACCGCTGCGGCAAGTGCCTCAGCCCCATATTTCGCATCTGCCGGAATCAGCAGATCTGCCGCATGGCGCCCTTGAACCGTTGCTTGTGGACTGACATCAAGATGCATCACCTTGGCGTTCGGGGTTAATTGGCCGCCATCAAAACTATGCGACGCCAGCCGCGCGCCGATGCCGATGACCAGATCAGATTGTGCAAAAATAGCTTTTGACTTTTGCGTTGCATAACCGCCAGCGACACCAAGATTGTAGGGTTGATCGTGAAACAGCCCCTTTGCCGGCAAGGTTGTTGCCAGCATCGCACCAGATTGTTCGGCAAGCGCCACACAGGCTGGCTTTGCCTGCGCGGCAACCGCCCCAAGCCCGGCCAAAATAACCGGACGCTTGGCTTCGGCGATCTGTCGCGCTGCGGTCTCGATGATATCTGCTGTGAGATCAATGTTTTTGGCTGTTTCGGCAATGATTTTACGGGCGGCCAGTTTCGGCGTGTCTGTATGCGGCATTTTTTGCAGATCAAATGGCATGCCCAACACAATTGGCAT
>JBMZPN010000150.1:0-4076 GCA_049620845.1 Puniceispirillum sp. (SeqCode) | reverse complement strand
GCGGCTTTGGCGGCTTTCTGGTAAATGCGGGTAGGCGTAACTAAGGCTTCGCCAAGTGACTGACTTGGATCAAATGGCGCAGGTGCGAATAGATCAGCACCGGTAACCTCGATAATTTTTCTAACCAGCGAAAATCCGTTTGAATGGACGCCAGATGACGGAATGGCAATCGCCACATCTCCTGACTTGGGTTGACCGGGTGCCAGCAAGGTTCCACGTTCGGCGGCACCTACGCAAAAGCCAGCCAGATCATAACTGCCGGCGCCATAAAGTCCGGGCATTTCAGCCGTTTCACCGCCAATAAGCGCACAGTCGGACTCTACACAACCATCGGCGATACCAGCAATTACGTCAGCCGCGACATCTGTTTCCAGTTTTCCAGTGGCAAAATAGTCCAAGAAGAACAGGGGCATAGCACCTTGTGCTAGAATATCATTTGCACACATGGCCACAAGGTCAATGCCAAGACCACGATGCATATTGATCGCTTTTGCCAGCTCCAGCTTTGTACCTACGCCATCGGTGGCAGCAACCAGAACAGGATCGATGAAACCCGCCGCTTTCAAATCAAACAGACCGCCAAAACCACCCAAATCAGCGTCAGCACCACTTCGTCGTGTGCGTTTTGCATGGGGCGCAATATCGCGCACAAGGGCGTCGCCAGCGTCTATATCGACCCCCGCATCTTTGTAGCTAAGCGAATTTGTATGGTTTTGATGGTTAGACATGCTGGTCTCGGCGTGTTTGAGTGATATAAGAAGTATAGACTTTTATGCATCAGGATCATAGGCGTTGTACGTATGTCTGTAATGTTATTTTCATTTTTACGTTTTCGAGCAGACGTATGTCGGCATTTAGTTTCTGTTTTTAGTTTGCGGCATGGCTGTTTTTTGATTCTTGGTTTGGTTCTGGCATCCGGTGCCAATGCATCTGACCGTTGCGTTGAACCTGTTTTTGGGGCTGCTGGCATTGTAATCGATCAAACGGCAGGCAATGCTAATGACGCCAGAACAAAGGGGATGCGTTTAGCTGGTGAAGAGGCGTTTACGATCGTTCTTGACCGGCTTTTAATGTCACCGGAACGTCGAGATTCCTTTTTGCAAAAACATGATCTGGACGAGTTCACAGATTTTGTTCATATCATCGAAGAAAACAATCTGCCTAATCGCTATATCGGAAGGCTGGATTTCTGTTTTGATGCGCAACGTCTGCGTGCAGCGCTTAAGCAGGTCAATTTGCGCTGGTCTGAGCTACCTAGCCCGCCGATCCTTGTGGTGCCAGTCTGGAATGGAACAGATGGGGCAAGAGCTTGGCAATTAGAAAACAAATGGATTGGTGGATGGCATCAATTCGTCGGCAATAATACGGGTCTGGTTTCGCTTCGTATCCTGCAACCAACGCTATATAGAGAGCGCCGTTTACGTGCCGAAGATCTATCTGCCGCCAATCAGCAATATCTGGCAAGTGCGGCGGTGCTTGCAGAGTCAAAGCAGATACTTCTGGTTATGGCCAATGAGGACTATGAAGGTAGTACCCGCCTCGTGGATGTGTCTGCTGACTTATATGATAGTGACGGGAATTATCTGTCTGCCGTATATAAACATGGCAAATCGGCAATCGGTAAAGTGGCAGGTAAAAATGATCTCGCCACGATCGTTAATCGCCATATTATCGGTATTTCCAGATCAATGGAAGAAGGCTGGCATGCTGCTAACTTGATGGGAGATCCATTATCTAGCCGTTTGACTGTCGAAGTACCGATTGAGACTTTGGCGGAGTGGGCATCACGTCTTGAGACGTTACGCGCGATTGCCGTGATAGATAAAATGGAAATTCATAAACTCGATATAACGTCTGCAATTGTGTCCCTTCGCCTTGTTGGTCCTGTGACAGCTCTTGAGAATGCTCTGGCTGTTCATAATTTGCAGTTGCTGATGAAGGATGAAGGCCTGCCTGTCTTGACAGTGACACAGGGTAATTAGGATTTGATATGCAGCAAATTCCAATGGATTTATCCTTTCGTTCAGCACAGGGTCGCGCAAATTTTTTCATTAGTTCTAGCAATCAACTTGCCGCTGACTGGATTGATCGCTGGCCTGACTGGCACGGCCAGATTCAGGCATTAAATATTGTTGGAGATACGGGTTCCGGCAAATCGCATCTGGCGGCTGTCTGGCAGGAACAATCCGGAGCGATAGCGGTTTCCAAAATTGATGCTGACCAGGTTCATATCTCAAGTGAACAGAGTGGCAAAGCGCCATGCTTCATTCTGGATAATCTGACAGCAGATGATTGCGATGAAGAAGCATTGTTTCATTTTTTGAATGCAATCAAGTCGGTTCAGGGTTCGCTATTGATTTTGTCTGCCATGCCTGTTGCTGTGATGAATTGGAAATTGGCCGATTTAATATCGCGCTTGAAAGCCATTAATGTTGCGCATATCGAATTGCCCGATGATAAATTGTTATTTGCGTTACTGGAAAAATACTTTGCTGAACGACAGCTTGTTGCTCCGCATAATATGCTTCACTATATTGTGAGTCGGATGGATCGGTCGTTCAGTGCGGTTCATCAGATAGGTGCTGCATTGGATCGTGAAGCGCTTGCCGGCAAAAAGAATTTGACGGTAAATCTGGCGCGCGATGTTCTCAATAAACAACTTGAAATGGGACTTTAAAAATTGCTTTCGATGATGATTGCAAAATAACATTTAATAGGGTGGATAGAATGCTTGATTTCGGAATCGCGAATAGAAATGCCATTGTTTGTGCGTCAAGTAAGGGGCTTGGCTTCGGCTGTGCCGATGCGTTGGCCGGGGCTGGTGTGAATGTAACCATGTGCGCAAGGGGCGGTGATGTGCTTCGTGATGCGGCCAAGCTTATTCGTGACAAGCATAATGTAAAGGTGACAGAAGTAGTCTGTGATGTGACCACGGATGACGGGCGTGCAGAATTGCTTGAAGCCGCAGGTGATGTCGACATTTTGATCAATAATGCTGGTGGTCCGCCGCCAGGTGATTTTCGCGATTGGACGCGTGAGACATGGATCACGGCACTTGATGCGAATATGCTGGCGGCCTTTTCGCTTATTCAGGCCGTAATTGATCCCATGATCGAGCGCAAGTTTGGACGTATTGTCAATATCACGTCAGGTTCGGTTAAATCACCAATACCAGCGCTTGGGCTTTCAAATGGTGCGCGGGCAGCCCTAACGGGGTTTTGTGCCGGTCTTTCGCGTCAGGTCGCTGAGCATAACGTTACCATTAATGGGTTGTTGCCAGGTCAGTTCAATACCGACCGTATTGAGTCACTGATTGCCAATTCCGCAAAAAATGAAGGCCGCTCACAGGAGGAAATGCGCAATATTCTTGAACAAGCTACCCCCGCAAAACGACTAGGTGAGATTGAAGAATTCGGTTTTGCCTGTGCGTGGATGTGTAGTGCGTATTCGGGATTTCTGACAGGTCAGAATATTCTTATGGATGGTGGCAAATTCAACAGTACACTCTAATTTTCGTCTAGCTCAATCAGCTTTATTTTGCCGTTTTCAACAGCTAGACCGATCTTGCCTGATTTCAGTTTTAAGGCGGTGGCGCCGAACACGTCGCGTCGCCAGCCTTTAAGAGCTTTTATCGGTGCATTGTCATCGGTGGCGAGTAATTCCAGATCATTGCTGGAAGCAATAAGCCTTGGCGCAATATTATGCTGATCAGTTGCATATTTCAGCAACACACGAAGCAGTTCCATAACAGCTTGTGGCGGCTTTACAGATTTGCTGCGCAGCGGAACATCCGGCAGTTCGCTATCTGGCATTGCCGCAACATCCTGAATGATTTTCATCACTGGTCTTACGAATTTACCATCGGTGCCACCGGGAAAGTTTCTGATCTTACTGAATGCTTCGATTGTTTTAGGGGCGGTGCCTGCAAGGTCAATGAGAGTTTCATCACGCACAACACGGTTGCGTGGAATATTTCGGGTCTGCGATTCAAGCTCTCGCCATTCGGCTAGCCGCATTAAGCGCATTAATGCAGGCGCTTTTAAATGCCTAATTTTTATGCGTTTCCATGCATCTTC
>JBMZPN010000149.1:0-4104 GCA_049620845.1 Puniceispirillum sp. (SeqCode) | reverse complement strand
AAACGACATTCACCCCGTCGCCCCATTTCTTTAAATTGAAACTTTCGGGATGTAAACCTGCGTTAGATAATATTTTTGTCATCATCTTTTTTAAACCAGTGTTCCGGCGTGATATCATGAAACCAGAAAGTGATAACCTCGTGATGTTCTGGCATTTGTGGCATTTTTATATCCTCGCTATGACGGGATTATCCCCCTAGATCATAATATCTTACCCGGATTCATCAAATTTTTTGGATCTAATGCTGTTTTGATCGCGCGCATCGTATCCATGATTTCCGGACTTTTAACAATCGCAAGCTGGTCGCGTTTGGTCTGGCCTATGCCATGTTCCGCGCTGATGGAACCGTTATATTTAGCCACGTTCCGGTAAAGTAGTTCATATAGACGCGGCACTTTTTCATTAAAATCAGAATTGCTATCTGATCTTTCGACTAGATTGAAATGCAAATTGCCATCACCAATATGCCCGTATCCACAAATCCAGATTGTTGGATCAATTTCTTTGATTCCTGCAACCATTTCGGCATAAAAGGGAGCTAGAGCGGATTGTGCCAGTGAGACATCCGAGCGGGCAACATTCCCCGATAATTTGTGCGACTCAGGCGCATTTTCACGCACATCCCACAATGATTGACGCTGGGCGTCACTATTGGCGATGGTTGCATCAATGACCAGCCCGTCTTCAAAGGCACTGGCCAGAACATCTTCCATGATTTGATTCAATGGTAATGCGCCATTCGTATCAACTTCGCCACTTGCGGGGTTTGTGCTGGCAATTTCCATTAGCACATTCATGGCACCACGCGTTTCCAGCGGTTGCGGAATATTCGGGAATTTGTCGAATAGAACATGCAATACATCAGCTGGGATTAACTCAAAAGCTTCAACCATGCCACCTGATGCCGCTTGCAGGCGATGCAACAAGCTAACGGCTGCCTCGACATCACGTATCTCGGCAAAGGCGGTGCTTCGTGCTACAGGCAAGGGGAAAAGACGCAAGGTTGCGGCGGTAATGATACCTAATGTGCCTTCTGAACCTATGAACAGATTTTTCAGATCATATCCGGTATTATCTTTCCGCAGACCACCCAGCAAATCGATGACCTTGCCACCCATAAGCACAACTTCCAGACCCAGTGTTAGCTGACGCGCTGAGCCATAGCGGACAACATTCAACCCGCCAGCATTCGTGCCCAGATTACCGCCTATGGTACAGCTACCTTTGGCGGCGAGATTTAACGGGAAATAGAGTCCCTTTTCTTCGGTAATGTCATGCAGGTTTTGCAGAATGCACCCAGCTTCAACGGTCATTGACATATTCTGCGCATCAATTTCGCGAATAGTATTCATACGCCGCAGGGACAGCAGAATTGTATTGCCGGTCTCGTCTGGCGTGGCACCGCCCATAAAGCCGGTATTTCCACCTTGTGGAACAACGACAATATTTTCAGCATCGGCAAGAGCCATGATCTGCGACACTTCATCTGTGGTCGATGGCAGAACAACAGCATGCGCTTTACCATGATAGCGGTTATGCCAATCGGACATAAATGGTGCCATCTCTGTATCAGCATTTAACACAGCTTTTTCGCCAACAATGTTGATTAAACTGTCAATAAGGTTGCTAGACATGGAATCCTCTATTCATCAACGGGGCGCGGCTGCCCGACGCAGTCGGTCATTAATGGCTTCACCAAGCCCCTGATCGGGAATGGCCGCAATGGCAATACGCACAGCATTCTGTTCGGCACCTAGCTTATCGGCTTTATGCAGCAAAGCAAACAGGTTGGCGGCGGCTTCGGTTATATTCCCCGATGGACTTAGATTTAGAGTTGCTTCGTTGATCTGGGTGCCAAAGCCGATGGCTATTTCATCATGATCTGCGGTTTCGGCATTCATGCGGACACCTAGCTGGGGCGCGTAATGGCTGGCAAGCTGCCCCGGACTTATAGGCTTTTTTTCATCCCTTGAAGCTGTATTTTGCTCCAGTAGCCTGTGGCCAGCTTTTTTCAGCACGTCATTAATAGCGTCGCGGGTGATGCCGCCCGGGCGCAGGATAACAGGTATGTCTGAACTACAATCAACAATGGTTGACTCAAGGCCGCTTTGACATGCGCCGCCATCAAGAACCAAATCTATATGTCCACTTAGCCCATCCATAACATGGCTAGCCATGCTAGGGCTGATCCGGCCAGATGGATTGGCGCTGGGCGCGGCGAGGGGGCCACCAAAGGCGGCTAAAAGCTGGGTGGCAGCGTCATGCGATGGTACCCGCACGGCTATCTTTGATAATCCGGCGGTCGTTAGCATGCTGACATTGCAGTCTTGGGTTCGCTCAAGGATCAGCGTCAAGGCACCAGGCCAGAAATGGGACGCCAGAATTTCGGCAATCGCGGTCTTTTTACCCAGCGTAAAAGCCATTTGAGCTGTCGCCACATGGCTGATAAGGGGATTAAAGGATGGTCGCCCCTTGGTGGCAAAAATGCTGGCAACTGCATGGTCATTGCAGGCATCACCACCAAGCCCGTATACGGTCTCTGTCGGAAAGGCTACAAGCCTGCCGGCGCGCAATATATCCACAGCGCGTGCAATATGATTATCGGAAATTGAAAGGCATTCAGTCATGCGCATTACATACAGCATTGCATGGCTTGCGCCTAGCCATAGGTTTTAGATAGTCGAGCTATGCGTCAGACATGCCTTTGGTCATGGACTTTGATCTGGAAGTGCCGTCTGTTAAGGTAGGTAAGATTTCAACCATAAAAAGGCACTTCCATGTGTGGACGTTTCACCAGTACCGCAACGCCTGAAGAACTGATGCGGCTTTTTGGCGTTTCCATACTGAAAAACATCCGTCCCAGGTGGAATGTTGCACCAAGCCAGCCAGTAACCATCATCACGCGTGATGGCTTGCAGAATGAGGCGGTGACAGCAAAATGGGGATTGCCGCCAGTATCCAGCAAAGCCAGCTTTCTGATTAACGCACGAATGGAAACGGCTGCCGAAAAGCCAACCTTCCGTGATGCGTTCCGCCTGTCACGTTGTATTGTGCCATCAAGTGGCTGGTATGAATGGTCGGCACCAAAAACACCGTGGCATATTCAGCTTCGTGATGGCGATGTAATGGGCTTCGCGGGGCTGACCTTTCGGCGTAATGACGATCTGCATTTTGTGATCATGACCAGCGCGGCGAATGAAAAGCTAAATGAAATACATCACCGTCAACCGCTTGTCATAGCCCCTGATGCATGGAATATATGGCTGGGCAGTGATCATGAGCAGGCCGCAACCCATTGCAGAGTCGCCCCATCAAGCTGGTTTAACTGGTATCGTGTGTCTGCCGATGTTGGTAATGTTGCGAATGATGATCCGGGGCTTGTAACACCGCTTACAGCTGATGATCTGGTGTCAAGAAAGCTGGATCAAGCTGATCTGTTTGATTAGATATCGGTTATCGCCGCCTTGCGCACCAGAATGCCATAAAGATGCCACAGCACCAGTGCCCCAGCCCCGCGATAAGGCCGCCAGGCTTCACCAAGTGTTTCCATTTCGGGTGCTTTTGGGCGGTGCGGCAGGTTCTTCAGGCGTTTCATCCCTTCCTGAAGCGCAATATCATTCACAGGCCATGCATCCATATCGCCAAGCGCAAAAAGCCGGAAATTATCAGCCGTCCATGCGCCTATGCCGCGGATTTGCACAAGACGATCCTGTACGGCCTGTCCATCCATATCTGCCAGTGCGTGCAAATCGATCCGCTTTGATACGATTTCATCGGCGATCCCGATAATATATTCGGCCTTGCGGCGTGACAGCCCGACAGCGGCTAGATCATCAGGTGATTTTGTTGCAATGACATCTGCCTCGCTAACGCCATTCGCTTCCATTCTGTTCCAGATTGATGTGGCGGCTGCTCTTGAAATCTGCTGCCCGACAATAGCGCGTGCCAATGTATCAAAATTAGCTGGAAGTGACCTATCAGGTGGGGCGCCATATTGCGTTATGGCATTGGCAATATCGGGATCGATCGCGCTCAACGCATCAAGGGCACCGCCTGATGCCAGCAAAATTGCCTTCATGTCAATCAGCAGATCATTAGCCATT
>JBMZPN010000148.1:0-4131 GCA_049620845.1 Puniceispirillum sp. (SeqCode) | reverse complement strand
TCACGGCGGGTTTCTTCAACACATTCTGCCAGACGTGAGATAGGAACACATACATCAGTAGACATACCAACTCCACCGGGCACCAGCGCCAACGCCGCCCAATATGCGTCATGCCTGGCTTTCCACAATTTTGCTCGCTCCTCTTGATCAGTGGTCCATTTGAATGCATGAGGGGTGTAATCAGCTGCAATCTCGCCAAACATTTCTGACTGTTCGCGTACGCCGCGTTCGGTGCCATGAAATTCCAAAAGCAACAAGGTGTCTTCAGGCAGATCCAGCCCTGAATAGAGATTGCAGGCGCGTACCTGTGCCGCGTCAAGCAGTTCAATGCGTGCTACCGGAACACCATATTGGATGGTGTTAATCACCGTATTACACGCCGCTTCAATGCTGGGAAAGGAACAAATACCACCAGCAATAGACTCGGGGATTCCATGCAATTTCAAAGTCAGTTCAGTGATCAGCCCTAACGTCCCTTCTGACCCAATTAACAGCCGCGTTAAATCATATCCAGCAGACGATTTTTTGGCCCGGGTGCCCGTACGTATCACTCTCCCGTCAGCCATCACCGCCTCTAGCGCAAGAATATTATCCTTCATTGTGCCATACCGAACCGCATTAGTACCTGAAGCCCGTGTTGCCGCCATCCCGCCAAGACTGGCATTCGCCCCCGGATCAATAGGAAAAAATAATCCGGTATCGCGCAAATAATTGTTCAGTGACTCACGCGTGACCCCGGGCTGAACAACTGCATCAAGATCAGCCTCATGCACTGCCAGCACCCGGTCCATCGCATTCATATCAATTGATATACCGCCCTTTGGCGCGTTGACATGGCCTTCAAGCGATGAACCCACACCGAAAGGAATGATAGGGCATTGATGATCGCGGCAAATCGCCACCACCGCGGCCACATCATCTGTACTTTTGGCAAAGATCACGGCGTCAGGAAGCTGGCTTTTGATTTGCGTTGTTGTATGGCTGTGATGCTGGCGAACCGACATTGCCGTGGATAGCTGACCTCCAAACCGCTGCTTCAAAATATCAATAGCTGTTAAAATTGAAGATGATGTCATTTCATGCCTAATCGTCTATTCAACTGCGCCACCAGCTGCGGCCCAAGCGGCAATGCCGCCTGTAAGGTTAACCACCGGCGAAAGACCCATATCCATCGCAACCTTGGCGGCCAAGGCCGATCGACCACCTGACGCACAATAAAATATATATGTCTTATCCTGATTAAAGGCTGGATTATGCGCTGGGCTGTCTGGGTCAATATGAAATTCCATCAAGCCGCGCGACGAGGCTACCGCCCCCGGAATCATGCCACGCGCCTGCTCGACCCCATCACGCAAATCAACAAAGACATGTGTGTCACTTTTTGCCAACGATATTACCTCGTGGACACTAACCGCTGGAACCTCAGCTAAGGCGTCTTTAACAAGTGATGACACGGTTTTGGTAATCTTTTGTGGCATGGCTTTGCTGGCGCTCCTCTGCAGAAATAAATGGATGTAATTATATTTTTAAGTCAAGGCGTGGCTTCCAAAACGGCCGGAACAACTCAATCTTTGGGCATCGGTTCATTACTACACGCAAGCCGGCACGTTCTGCCAGCCGGGCTGCCTGTTGATCAACAACACCAATTTGGCCCCACAACACTTTTGCACCAATCGCAATGGCCTCCTGGGCGACTTCATATAAATCTTCAGAACGACGAAAGACCTCAACCATATCAACCGGCCGGTCGATAGCCGCCAGCGTTGGAAAGACTTTAAGACCTCTGATCTCAGCAAGCCCTGGCCTTGGATTAACCGGAATCATATCGTACCCCGTTTCGTGCAGCACCCTTAACACACCATAGCTGAACTTGGTCTTGTCCGGGCTGGCCCCAACCATAGCAATGGTTTTAACAGAAGCCAGGATATCCTGCAGATAATCATCACTGTAGGGTTCATCATGATTTATATCAGTCATTCGCCACTTTCCTTGATTGAAGCAATGTCAGCTTTCAGCTCATGCGGTGCCAGCGGGTCAAGAAACGGGTTGCGATATAGCTTGTCATGGCTTTCTACACCAATTTCAAGAACACAGTCAGTTTTTGCCCGCGCTACACACAACACAATATAACCATCCTTAATCTGCCGATTGTTTAGCGCCACCTGCGCACGCTGGTCTACCTCACCTGAAATCAGTTTAGCAGCACAAGTAATGCAACCGCCATAACGGCAGCCATAGGGCAGATCAACACCCTGGTCACGTAATTCATCCAACAGGGGCTTTCGGCCTCTGATGTGATAAACAGCTTGGTCACGGTTAGCGAGAGTAATGCGTGTCACAGCCAAATATCACTCGTACAATCACCACCTGGGTAGCGCATCTCATGACAGCGCGATGGCCCGTTTGGCTCATCACCAAAGTTCACCATAAAGTCTGGGTTAATTGACATGCCGCCATTCTCTGGGTCGCAGTCAATCATCACCATAACCCCTCCTTTTTGTCTAATCTCTGGATAAAATTGATTATCCCAAGTACTGAAAAGCGACGTCGTAACATACAGCCGTTTACCATCAAGGCTGAGCTGGAACATTTGTGGCCCACCTGACATTTCCACACCATTGACCATGGGGGCTTTTCCGAGGAGACCGCCCATCCAGACCTGTCCAGTCAATTTTGGATTATGTGGGTCTGAAATATCATATTGCCGCATATCACCATGCAGCCAGTTGTTCAGATAGAGATATTTATCATCCATTGATACCAAAATAGCTGACATCACCCCGGGGACTGGGATTGGCCAGTCTGGGTGAGGTTGATTTTCTACATCAATAATCTTTTCCCATTGCCACTTGCCGGCATCATTACGCCACCAGTGAATCACGTTAGTGCTAAGTGCAGCGCCACAAAAACCATGCGTGCTATTTGGATCGTGATGGAATTTCACTTCCAGAGGTATAAGCCCGTCCTCACCAAGATAAATAGACTCAATCGGCTGGCGCTTTTCAAAATCCCAGAAGTGCAATTCACGCCCGTATTTAAGGTGGCCAACCTCTTCTAGGTCAAATCCTGGCATAAATGTATTCGGAGCCGCCCACTCTGATGACACCATCACATTGTGACGAGGCTGATACCAAAAATCATAGCCAAACTTGATCTGGCCCATTGAATTTTCCCAGCGGCCAATAATTTCAAAATCCTTATTCATATGAAGATAGCCACCCGGCGCTTCACCACGCGCGTTTCCCAGAAAGGAAATTATAATTTCACTGCCAAGACAATGCACCGTGTGTGGGCCTGACAAATCTGCCCTGGCCTTGATATCATTCCCATCAATCACCTTATGTAGTCTGGGAGCACGCGGGTCGGTAGCAGTATCGACAATGTGCAGATTGTTTGATCGGACCCCTGGCAAAATCAGATATTTGCGCGACATGCTAGCGTCATCGTGGCATGATGAGCAGGCGTTCCAGCCCATGTGATGCAACTCATCGCCAATTCCTGGCATATTTAGCCGGTGAATAACTTTTGAGTAGGTCGGGCTTTCTGGATCTGCATCAATCGTTGCAAGATAATCAGGCTTTTGGATGCCGGTGCCAGTATAAATTGCGATTGTATAGAGTAGCTTTTCACGAGGCGCCAAAATGGCATCTTGCGGACTTGCGTAACCTGGGCCACAACATTCCATGATCATCTCTCCAGAGATTTTGTAAAGAATGGTAGCTTACTGCCCCAAAAAAATCCATGAAATGACGTGACTGTTTGCGGCATTTTTTTTCATATTTGCCATCAGGCCAGTATCTATCTATTTTGTGCCATACATCCGATCGCCTGCATCGCCAAGGCCCGGCAGGATATAAGCATGATCATTCAGTTGTCGGTCAACAGCGGCGGTGACAATTGGCACATCTGGATGCTGTTCTGAGAAAGCTGCCAAACCTTCAGGTGCCGCCAGCAAACAGACAAATTTGATACGCTCGGCACCAGCATCTTTTATGCGTTGTACAGCCGCTACCGCAGAGTTACCTGTCGCCAACATTGGATCGACTACGATACACAGGCGTTCATCAAGTTGATCAGGTAACTTTAAATAGTATTCCACAGGCACTAACGTTTTTGGATCTCGGTAAAGAC
>JBMZPN010000147.1:0-4195 GCA_049620845.1 Puniceispirillum sp. (SeqCode) | reverse complement strand
AGCTGGTCAAAATTCTATCTGATGGTAGGCGCGGTTGATAGCGGCATGATGTTCGTTCTGGGCGTGCTTGGCCTGTCGTCACTGTTGAATATCTATTATCTGCTTGAGCCTGTTTCACGAGCCTTTTTCAAACCTAAAGTCAAAACGCTTAAAATCACAATTCACCCTCTGGTGATTGTGCCACCCGTTTTGACGGCGGCTTTGTCGGTGTTATTGTTCTTCTTTGTTGATCCTTTTGCCAACCTAGCGTCAATGATGGTGTCGCCATGACCAAATCACCCTCAAAAACCCAGCTTGATCTGGCACGTCTTGGCAGTCGTTTCACCCGCTTTTTGCTGGCTATGGCCATTATATTGCTGGTGCTGGAATTTGTTATCCACCGGCACGGCGAAACACATCTTGAAGAAGCTTTCATGTTTCCGGCCATATATGGTTTCATAGCATTTGTATTCATTGTCGAAGTCGGCAAGGTACTTCGTCGCCTGATTATGCGCGATGAAAGCTATTATGATGATAAGCAGGATACCGGGGAGGACAGCCATGTTCGCTAGTCTGCCACCAGGTATTATAATGGTGCTTGGTGCCTGTGTGGTGCCATTCATACCGCATGTAACGCGCCAAATTTGGATGCTGGTCATGATTGCCCTGTCAGCATGGGGACTGACCACAGGTGCTGGTATTCATACCATCTGGCATGTGATGGGATATGATCTGATTTTATATCGCGCTGATGCGCTGACCATGCCGTTTGCCATTATTTTTCACTTGGCCGCCGCCCTGAACGTTATCTATAGCTGGCATGACCAAAAATGGCAGGAACATACCGCATCTTTGTCTTATGCCGGTGCGGCCATTGCCGCTGTGCATGCCGGAGATCTGATTACGTTGTTTATCTGGTGGGAAGCAACCGCCATTACATCGGTATTTCTTATTCTGGCATCCAATACCGAACGTGCCCGCAAAGCATCGATGCGTTACCTGATTTTTCAGGTAAGTAGTGGTGTTCTGCTTTTATGCGGTGCTGCCATATTGGCGGCAAACGGACAGTCAATTCTGTTTGTGAAGATGGAGCTGGACAGTCTGGCCAACTGGTTCGTCTTTATTGCGCTTGGTATCAAAGCAGCCTTTCCGTTTCTTAATGGCTGGCTTCAGGATGCCTATCCAGAAGCCACACCGACAGGAACTGTTGCTTTGTCCGCCTTTACGACCAAACTGGCTATTTATGCTTTGGCACGGGCATTTCCGGGTACCGAATATCTGATCTGGATTGGTGCATCGATGACCGCTCTGCCTGTGTTTTTTGCGGTGATTGAAAATGATCTGCGTCGGGTATTGGCGTTCAGCCTCAACAACCAGCTTGGTTTTATGGTTGTCGCCGTAGGTGTAGGCAGTGAGTTGGCGATTAATGGTGCTGTAGCGCATGCCTTTGTACATATCATCTACAAGGCCTTGCTATTCATGAGCATGGGTGCTGTTCTGCATCAAGTTGGTACGGTCAAAGCGTCAGCCCTTGGTGGTTTGTACCGGCAGATGCCATTTACCATGATTTGCTGTGTTATCGGCGCCATGTCGATTTCGGCCTTTCCGCTTTTCAGCGGCTTTGTGGCGAAATCGCTTACCATGTCCGCGCTGGGCGATACCGGTATTATGTGGGCTTATTTCGTGCTGTTATTCGCATCGGCAGGTGTGCTGGAACATTCAGGTATCAAGATACCGTATTTCGCGTTCTTTGCGCATGATTCAGGCCTGAAAACAACCGAAGCCCCGTTGAATATGCGTATTGCCATGGGTATTGCTGCTGTTTTGTGCGTGGGCATTGGTATTTACCCTGCCGCGCTTTACAGCATTCTGCCCTATGCGGTGGATTATCATCCCTATGATGCAGGTCATGTGACAAGTCAGTTACAATTGCTGATATTTGCCATGCTGGCATTTGTTCTGTTGATACGGATGAAGCTATATCCGCCAGAAATTCCTTCGGTAGTCTTAAATTCAGACTGGTTTTACCGCCGTCTGGCACCGATGGTGGGCATGCCGTTGCTACGAGGTATCATGATTGTCTGGCATAGGTTGGTTGCCATTCTGGCTGGTATGAGAACAATGATATGGGATGCTGTTGATTTGGTCATGGATAAACCAATTTCAGGCCCGACTATTCCGGGCAGGGCGGTCATGATTCAGGCTCTTCTTCTGACAGTTATCCTGTTATTTGGTTATGTCATCGCCAGCTAAAGCCGTCTTATGGCTTTTGACATCCTTAAGCCTTTATCTATCTGCCCCCGTATGCGCCGAGACCAAGCGGATTGATCTTGTTATTGCGGGGTCAAAGGCAGAAAAAGTGATTCATGTCGAGTTGGCCAAGAGCATGGCCGAACGCCAGAAAGGCTTGATGTTTCGTGATGCGTTGGCAACCGATAGCGGTATGCTGTTCATTTTCCCTGCTGAAAGAATTCTTAAATTCTGGATGAAAGATACGACTATTCCGCTGGATATTCTGTTTTTCGATAGGAACGGGCTTTTTATCAATAAATATGTCAATGTGCCGCCACTAACGCTGACAAACCGTGTATCCGAAAAACCGGCGGTCTATGTGCTTGAAGTCGCCGGAAAAACCAGCGAGACATGGAATTTAGGTGGCGGTATTCACCTGAAATTACCATTGGCAACACCTTGAAATTCATCAAAGTCTAATTAATATTGTTTTTGCCGTCATCAAGGCTTGAAAAAACTTAACAGGGGCGATATTAAAAGCGCGTCGGAGTGTAGCGCAGCCTGGTAGCGCATCTGGTTTGGGACCAGAGGGCCGGGAGTTCGAATCTCTCCACTCCGACCAACTTCCCATCCGTCCGGCACCTTATTCCATTGCATATGAACGGAACAGGTTTGCACCCGGAGATATCGCTTAATACGGAGATGTTATCTATGCGTGCAATTATTCACAAGCCCAGCAAAACAGCGATGCAATCAGGTCGCAATGGTAATGTGAGCCGCGGCAATGTGTGGGTTTTATCTTACCCTCGGTCAGTTGGGGCACGCCCAGATACATTAATGGGATGGCAGTCATCGCCAGACACAGCGCGGCAAGTTCGCATGCGCTTTCCAACCAAGGAAGCGGCCATCGCTTATGCCGAAGCGCATAATATAGCGTTTGAGGTTCGTGAAGCCACATCACGCAAGGTCAGACCACGCGCCTATGCCGATAATTTTGCCCACAACCGCAAAGGTTCGTGGACGCATTAAGCTATCCTCAGAGTTTACCTTTTTATAGTTCACGTTGCATATAAACAACGTTAACCATATTATTGAATTTAAATCCTATTTTCTCTGCTGTGCCTATATAGGTAAAGCCGAGCGCCTTATGCAGGTTGATTGATCCGTGATTATCGGAACCACCAATGACGGCCATCATCTGTTTAAAACCACGCAGTCGCGCCTGATCTATGATTACGGTCAGTAAAGCCTTGCCGATACCAATCCCCATATGATCCGGATGTATATAGATGCTGTCCTCAACGGTATGACTATAAGCCGCACGAGGCTTATAAGGCCCAGCATAGGCAAAACCCATGACATGATTATCAGCGTCAACAGCTACCAATGCTGGATAATCTGCCTCGCGTAATTTCGCGAAACGCGCGGCCATTGTTTCAATGCATGGAGCCTCAGTTTCAAAGCTGGCGGTGCTTGTCTCGACATGATGACCATAAATTGCTGTTACAACAGCTATATCATCATCCGATAATGCGCGGATGATACCCATGTGATTTGGAAGGGCGCAGATTTCTGAATTATCATTCATGGAATCACCATATATACTGGACAAGTGGCGGTAAAGATCGCTATGACAGCTTCGACGGTTCCGTAGCTCAACTGGATAGAGCAGCTCACTTCTAATGAGCAGGTTGGGGGTTCGAGTCCTCCCGGAATCGCCATTTTCGGGGGCATGTCTGGTGCATTTACGTGCGTTGTATTTATCGTTTGCTGTTACTTTATTATGCTCCACCTCGTCACGCACCCAGATTATGACATTCCCCTAGCCGAAGGGCATCGGTTTCCAGCACGCAAATTTACGAGTCTTATCAGGCATCTTGAGGCCGATGGTGTTTTGGCAGATTTCATCCAGGCGCATCCTGCGCCAGCTACTATTACAGACATTTCAAGTGTTCATGACCCGGACTATGTGACCTCGATCAGT